>NZ_JBFTLN010000007.1:0-454397 GCF_056396465.1 Chitinophaga sp. 05T412 | reverse complement strand
GTTTATGGCTGAGGAATGGCAACAGGATTACAATATGGAGAGACCTCATAAGTCACTCGGATATCTGTCGCCTGTAAAGTATGCCCAAAAGCAGCTCGAAGCCAAAATCTCTAATCCCTAGTGGCCTAGTTTTAAGGGAAGCTTACATCACCTTTGGGGCTTAACCTAAAAGTCACATATTCTTCATTGTTGTATTCGGAATATTCTTTAGAGGTGGTAATTCTATGAAGAAAGAAAGGTTGAATCAGAAAACAAGTATCCATATGCATAGTTTTAGTTACTTAGAGTCTATTAATATGAAAAAAAATAATGTAGTGGGAAGTAAAATTAATTCTAGTTTGGTTTAGTAGTAGAGTTAATTTATTGACTAAATAGGTCCATTTGTGTAACATTTTCTTCAATACATTTCTCAATATAGTAGTCTAGCACATTTATTTCTTTAGATGTTAATGTATAGCAGAAATCACCTTGTGGTTTATTGGTCCAGGTTGCATCTCCTATTTCCACCAATTTTCCTATCGCGTTTCTTATCMAATCTTTCTTCGGGAATTCTGGTTGGCCTGATGTGTAAAGGGGGGACTGTATACATTTAAAAGAATAGGTACTACGAAGCATGTGCGTAACCTCTGTTACAGAAGAATTGATATTTATTTTTGTCTTTTTTGAAAGTTTTTTGTAGGTACCTTCTCCACATGATTTGTCAATCATGCACTCATAAATTAAATACAATAGGAATGACAAATGAGGTTCGACATCACATATTTTATTTTTGAATATTCTGAAAGGCAGCTCTCAAAGGGGATTTGCACGCCGTCATACATTTTGGAGTTTAAAGTACTTTGGCTCAGTTTTCCGTGCTCAATTCTGAAATGAAAGTATTCTTTGCCCTGGCTTGAGCGATTGAATTCAATAATAGCAAATGATTTGGTCAGTTTCTCGTCATCAGATAATGAATTTAAATAGTAATCCACTACTTTCCTCGATCGAGATTGATGGACAAGTAAAACGATATCATAGCTATCCACTTTGTCTTCTTTTGATGGCCAGCCATTTACTATGGAGTCATACTTTTTTATTTGATTGAAAATGGAACTCCAATGTTCTTGATTTGAGGGAAAGCTGTACTTAACTTCACCTAAGAGGCCAACTTTATCAGAAATTACTATGCMCAAATCAGGTGTGACGAATGTTTTCTTCTCTAAGTCAGAGAATAATTTCCTTCCTTGAAATACTACTAGTTCTTCGCCTTCTTTGTTCAATTCAAATCGGTAAGTATTCAAAAAGAAAATTATTGCGTAGACAGTTGTAAGATATTCATCATTTTTATTTTTTATGTCTTGTATTACTTCTTCTTTAGTTTTTGCTTTCATAGTTAACTATCTTTCCCTCTGCGTAATTGTCAAAAATATGAGTGATCAAACGTTTTAAGCTAATAATAGAGCATCTTAATTGAGGAGTTATCAGTATCTCATTGTGGCTTAATACCCACAAGTCAAATGAGCTGGCATCCATATAATCTATTATTGTTAAATGTATGTAAGGATTGCCATGGAGTGTAGAAATAGAAGCATTAGCCATCGTATTCAAGGATTGAATAAATTTTATATTGCTTTCTTTTTCGCTAAACACATTTGTTGAATATTCTATTTTCAATGGACGAATATCTAGTGTTTGATTGTCTCTCCTTGCTCGGTTTTGGAAAAGATTAATATATGTCTCAATTAAGCTACAGCTTGGAGCAATAAGCTTTTCATATACTCTTATGAAATTCTTCTCAGTCCTTATTGTGCCTCTTCTATCTACAAATGTTGTAGATACGACATTTCTATTTCGAGATGCTTGAAACTGAATTGATTTAAACCAGCCATTATTTTCCTGCAACCAATCATAGGCATCTTCCAGGCTTGAATTGTTCCATGTTACGGTGGACATAGTTCTCTCTTCATGGTACCTTATCCTTTGGGATRCACGTTTTATCTTAATATCGGTTGACGCGCTATAGATTTTGTAGTCATCTATTAGTTTTATTAAGTCAGTACTATTAATAAACGGGAAAATTATTTCGCTATAGAAGGATCTTATAAATGGTTTCAGGTTTTTATGGAAAAACTCACTTTCCTCTATTGTAATGATAAGATAAGTAAACTTGTACTGTGGTAGTTTAAGTAAGGCGAAGGTTCCTTTGCTTTTTAATATGCCAGTACTTCTGTCAAATGACTCTAATTCAAATATGCTTAGGTTTTCTTGTTGTTTTATTTTTTTTATAATTCTATTTGGATAATGACCGTTGGTAAATAGGGTATCTATATTATTTACACTGCCAAAAGGTATTATGCTGATCGTCTTTCCTTCATTATCAGAAATTCTATCAAGGAAAAGAAGGAGATCTGAAGAGTTTGGAATGTCAACAAGAGATGTACTAAACATGAGCTATTTTGAATATACTTAATTGTCAACTAAACCGGACAAGAGTAATTTAATATTTTTCTGCTGAAATACAAAATTGATTAGGTTCTTTATTAAGTTGTTTTTGGGGGGTAAGTTGTCCTGATAAGATGAAAATATGTGGATGTCATTTGATAATACTTCCACACATCTCTGAAATTCGCTTGATGTTCGATTGTGTCATAATTGGTTTTGGAATTTCTTGTTTGATTGAATTTTGCAAAAAACAGGTTGTACCAAAACCTGTTTTTTTGCTCTTTCCCCCTGAAGTCGGAAATCTCGTTAGCTTATTTAAAAATAGCCCATAGGGGGCAGGAGGGAAGAGTAATTCGTCAGATCATTATTGTATATCTGGTTTATTTCCTTCCGTGAAAGATAGATAGCGTCTGAGAAAGGTTGCTCCCAATGTTAAATGGTCACATTTACAAAGCCTTATCCTATCAGGATGTCTTGTTGAGGAATAATAGTCCTCTTCGGACACCTATTTAAAAAAGTTGCCCTCTGCATATAAATCGAAATCAATTTCGAGATTTAAGGCACTTATACGCTTTATGGTATTTTTATCAATCATTGGACCACCAAGCATCGTATTACCGTTATGAAAGTTAATAATTACTTGGATATGTCCATTTGCATTGTTTCCTAGATTGATGATTCCTTCTTTATCCTGTTCTAAAAGGTCCAACAAGGTTTTTAATTTAGTTTCAAACGTATTAGGATTGTCATTAACAAGAAGTTCCATGCAACTGAATTTATATGAAAGCCCTCCAAGCTTTCTTTTATCACCTTTATTCCAGCCATTAGATGGCGTCAATGTTGTCATTACACAGAGTTCTCTGTAGTCAAGAACTTCAGAGGTTGCTCTGAAATAAACGGAATAATTCGGCTCAATTTCTACCCAATTGACTGAAATTTCTGGTTTTATTTTGAGATAGATAGCTAGATGAAATTTTTGAGCAGTTATTGGGAAGTATACTATGGCCGTACCTTTTTCGTCGTCAATCTCTATTTTTTCCACCTTGGGTTTATTACCTTCATAAGTGACATCGTKAATTTCCAAGAGCTGTTTCGTGGTACCAAATTCTCTATTTTCGATTTCTTCTATTGCCTTTTGAATAAGGTTATTAGTTGTCATATTCTTTTATGGGTTAATGCTCAATATAAGAATAAATGCAAAATTGGTAACCTAATAAGTTACTATGTTTTGATTCAATATATAGTTAAAAAAATATGTTTAATTCAGCATTTTGGAACTATGTTTTTTTAGCTCTGCACAGTCGATCGCCTTTATTATGTTTTTGGATATAAAATAAGCTAATCTAATCCATAGGGATACAAATTCGGACACGGTAGCTTTTAACCCCGTTAAACGTGCTTTTGGTAGAGATTTTGATATAGTTTCAAGGGGTCACAACAAAGAATATCAAAGAAAATTAAAGCCGCTTAAATCGTACGATTTAAGCGGCTTTTCTGTTTTTGGACTCCAAAGGTTTATCACTCAAAATCAAGGTGAATGGTAACATAAAAGGTTACACCAGCAATACTTAAATTACCATAACCTTTCTCCATGTAATGCTTCACCTGCAACTATCATATTTATGCCGCGCCCACCACACAAGCTGCGATGGTACTTCTTTCATCGATCCCTCTAAAGCCCTTCACTTTCTTTACATTGAGCTCCATCTATTCTGCCATCCATCCACGTGAAACTGACAACGCCTATTGCTGCGGATAAGGCGTCGTAAAAGACAATCCACCGAAAAATTCCCCATTAGTAATTGTAACGGATTTATTCCCTGTCTCATTAAACAGTTTTCCCGAAAATGTTCCTTTGAAATAAGTAGGTGCAATATCTGTGACTTTTACGCTTCCTTGTCTTCCGGTAAAAATGTAATCGCTCGAATAGGTGGTAGTACCGTCTTTATAGGAGATATTGGCATAATCCGTATTATTTTCATTAGGAATAAAATCATATACTTTACCAATCTTCCTCACGGAATCGGTAGTTAACGCTACGGAGATTCCCTTTTTCGAATCATCTTCTGTTTGGTCATTGCTTAAACGAGCATAGACCCCGATTCCGTAACTTCTTCCATCGAATATTACCAGGTTAGGAAGGATGTTTTTATTTATCATATGCTTAACTCCGTCTACGGTAAAATTCACAAAATACGCGTCGGTATAGTCACAGCTGGTCACATCGTTGCCGGTTACCTGGTAACAGAGATTCACCGATGGGGTAGCAGCGGCCCACTGTATACCAAATAGCGAGAGGTCAGATATATTGGCCAGGAAGAAGGCCGCATTTAATCGCCCAATAAAGGTTTTTATTTTTCCAACAAAAAGATTATTAAAAGCATCACTGCTGCCTGTAGTACAAAGCACGATATCATGTGACTTATCAAGGGTCATTGTCATTGCTGTCAGAAATGCTGTCCGAACGGTTATGCCTTTGATATCGTCAATAGCAGAAACAATATCATTCACGACATTAATAAAGCAGGCCGACTTCCCCGCTTCAAGCCCATTTATTTTGGGTAAGAAGCTTTTCATGGTCATGGCGGAAATACTGAAGATATTTTGCGTCAATGCAGTCCTGTATTCCGGGCTTCCGTCGGACTTGCCAACTAATCCAGTGCTTATTCTAACGGAGTATGTTCCATCTCCTGGAAGCGTATAAGTAGTACTGGAAGATTTTTGAAATACGAATCCGGTACCGTTGATGACGTCCCCGATGGAACCAGGAAAAAGAGGAATGCCGGCCACTATACTATGATAAATGCGCTCATTATCTTTATAAATGCCGACAGCAGTATTATAGCAGGTTTTGCCTTTATTGCCGAATGTGAGGTCCTTGCCGGATTGGGAGAATTCAATAGGGTTGCTGAAGGCAGTTTTGACGTTCGATGCTTTTAGTGAATCGGGATTGAAGTTGGCAGGCGTTAAATCCTGCAAGGTTTTTCCAAGGTCTGTATAGAGCTGTTCATTGCTGTTTTCAAACAAATCGGTACGCGCAGCAAGATTACTTTTAACATCCGCAACAAGGTTCGCAAAGTGGGCGCTGCGCAGCACTTGCGGAATCACCTGCTTTTTGCCGTCTTCGGAAAGAAAAAGCATCACGGGGGTATTCATTACCAATGCCAGCGCTGTAGTTGTTATGTTGATCGTTTTATCGCTGCTGGCAGGGTTGTTATAACCCATTAACAACGCATGTCCGGCATTATCCGTTACTATTGAACTAGACATTGCCGCTGTGTCAACAACTATATTGTATTGGCTGCTGTTTACTTTGGTTACAGCATTCGATGTATTTACGGTTAGGGAATTAATATCCAGATTAATATCAGCTGGAAGCACAATGTTTCCGCTAATTGTTCCTGTTGCCTGAGGAGGCTTATCGGTGTCGGAATTTGGTTTGTCTTTTTTACATTGAACACAAAGAAAGATTGCAACAACGAGAATAATGGCTGATTTGAGTTTCATGGAGTTTTATTTACGTATGGAAGATCTAAGTAAGTATCCGGTAAAATGCATCTCGTGCGCTATTACAAAGGGGGGGATCTCTGAAAAAAACAGATGTATTTTATTGGTTGTATATTTTATATGCTACGACAAGCAAACCCCAAATAGGGTGACTAAAAACAAAAGATAAGAAAAAAAATACTTCAGTTGATTTTTTTCGTGGATTTCACGTAGGATTTTTTAAATGAAATGTATTTATATTTAATATATAAAGATTAATGCAAGTTATCTATTCTCTATAAAATCAACTAAAAGTCGCTTACTTTTGCGCAAGTAAAAGCATCGACAAATATTTATTTGGGATCACTGCTATTTGCGCCAGTTCAACATCTATACAAATGAAACTATATTCAAAATCAGTAGCAGTATCGCTGTTCTTGCTCAGCTTATTCATGCAAGTTAGTGCCCGCACCTTCTCAGATACTACAGATGTATTAATGATCTTAAAAGGCGATGTGGTGCCGGACGGTGCCAGGAAAGTGGGTAAGATAAAAGTAACCGATGGCGGTTTTAAAATCAACTGTKGTTATGAGCAAACCTTGGAGCAGGCAAAAGCCCAGGCCATAAAGGCGGGTGGCAACATCATTAAGATCACGGAACTGAAGTCTCCTGATGGATTCAGTACCTGCTACCGCTTGTTGGGGGAGACTTATTACCATCCTGATATTCCCGGCGTGAGGGCTGCCAGAATCAAGGCTTTCGATTCAACTATGCGCGTAGCCCTTCCTGACACCGCTACCTACGCTTTATTATACCTATATCGTCCGGATATGGGAGGGGGCATTTCGTACAATGTATTGTTGGATGATTCAGTAATATGCCGGATGAGAAATAGTTCCAGATATCTTATTAAAGTTAACAAAACAGGTCCTGCCAAAATATCTGTGCGGACAGAGTCCCGGGATGAGGTATCCATAAACATCCAGCCAGGAAAAGCATACTTCGTGAAATGCTCAACACTTCCTGGTGGCTTCCTCATTCGGGCGAAACTCACTATTGTTGATGCCTATGAGGGGTTTCAGGAGTTTAATTCGGTGACTGAAAAGCCTAAATCGGAGAAAACGGATGAAGTATATTAGCCATCACGGTTGTATGCTGGTATTCATTCCGTAAAAGCATAGGTATAAAATAAAGTTATAAGAATGATACATTCCTTTTTAATGATTGGTCAGTCAAATATGGCCGGTCGGGGTTATGCGAAAGATGTTCCGGTGATCTATGATGAGCATATTAAAATGCAGAGAAATGGATTATGGCAAAATATGCACGAACCTATCAATATTGACCGTCCGGGTTCGGGCGTAGGGCTGGCCGCCTCATTTGCGGCTTTATGGAGGCTGGATCATGCACAAGATGATATTGGACTGATTCCGTGTGCTGAAGGAGGAAGTAGCCTGGATGACTGGGCTGTTGGAGGCGCACTCTTTGAGAATGCGCTGTCTCAAGCCAGGCTTGCCCAGCGAACAAGTGAACTCAAAGGTATCTTATGGCATCAGGGAGAAAGTGACTGCTCTCCTGACAAGGCAAAAGAATATGCTGAAAAACTGTCTGTAATTATCAGTGCACTACGACAAGAATTAAATATTCAGGAAGTTCCTCTTATCATTGGCGGTTTAGGCGATTACTTATCAAACGGACTATTTGGGAAGTATTTTGCCGCGTATCCTTTGGTTAACCAGGCATTGAAACACTTTGCGGAGTCTCATTCAAATTGTTATTTTGTAACGGCGCAGGGACTTACTGCAAATCCTGACGGTATCCATTTCAATGCCGTGTCGCAAAGGATATTCGGGGTTAGATATTATAATGCGTATCGTGATTTAAAGCATATTTTCGACCCTATAACGGATGAAGATAATGTATTGTCTGCCATCTATGACCGGCCTTATACCAAGACAGAAAAGATCAAGCTGTTGGAACATGAATTTACGATCGGGAATATTGACGGTAATGATTATTTGCAACAATTGGGGGCACTAGGATAAGGTTAAAAGAATAATATCTCCTACTTTGAGGAGCACTGTTTCTTTGAGATTTTGTATAATTTACCGAAACTTCCATCATTAAATAGCAATCACTCAAATCGTGAAGAAGAAACTGAAAGTAGCTGTATTGGCTGATGTTTCCCGGGCTTATGACCGGGACATGTTAGCCGGTGTTACTCATTTTAACAAGATTCACGATAAATTTATTTTCTTCCCCTTTACACCTAAATATATTCAGCATAACGATCAGGCTGCATTGATAGAACGGGTAATTGCCTGGAAACCTGATGGCGTTATCACCAGAGAGATTGATGGGTTTGAGAAGCTACTCGACCTGGATGTTTCATTAATCATCGCTCCTCATACTACCTTGTATAAGAACAAAGTAAATTTATGGGGGCACCATTGTGTAATAGGCAATGTGGCTGCTGAATATTTTATATCAAAGGGCTTCCGGAACTATGCCTTTTTTGGATTTAAGAACTTTCAATGGTCTTCGGAAAGGGAGGCGGCATTTGTTAACCGGGTCAGCGAAGCCGGATATAATGTGCAGTCGCATATTTTTGACAGCAAGGCTTCTTTGTGGGAGGACTTGTCCGCTAAGTTAACGGAGTGGCTACCATTGCTGGAGAAGCCATGTGCTGTATTTTCTGTTGCTGATGAATTGAATATCCACCTGCTGGCGGCAGCAAAAGAACTGGATTTTAAAGTGCCGGATGAATTATCAGTACTGGGGGTGGATAATGATGTGCTCATTTGCGATATGGCCAATCCAACGCTGTCCAGTATTGAGCATCATGTGCGCCAGGCAGGGTTTGAAGCGGCTATGGCGCTTAGCCGGTGGATGGAATACGGCGAGAAACCTGCAGGCGATATTATTGTGGGTGGAGCAACGGTGATTACCAGGAATTCTACCAGCGGGTTGGCAATAGAAGATGAACAGACCCGCAATGCCCTTCATTATATTGCCACTACTGCTCCTTCAAATGATATATCAGTTGAGGACGTAGTTAAGGTAACGACGCTCTCCCGACGCGGGCTGGAGAAGAAGTTTCAACAGTTTCTAAAATCCTCTATCCTTGATGAAATCAGGAAAGTGAGGATCATGAGAATTAAGTTCCTACTGGAAAATTCTGATCTTACTATTCAACAAATTGCTGTTGATATGAATTTCAATAACTCCGACAATATTACCAGGTACTTCAGGCAGCACGTAGGACTAACCCCAAGGGACTACCGCAATCAATTCAGGTAAGCAGAATATATCGCTATATTCGGCTGTGCGCAAAATGACAGTTTTTATTCGCATTATGACATGCGTTGGCGGGATTGTGTTTCATAATTTGCCGTACAGATAGTTTCACGTTTATCGCATACAGGATATTAGGTTTTAATAAGGGCGCCTATGTCTCTATAAATTACGTTATGGAAAATTTAGTAACAAACAGTGCCGCCCGGGATAGTGATATGGCTGTAACAGGAAATGAGATGACCCACGGAAAAGTCAATATTCGATTCGTTCTCCTGGTAAGTATAGTGGCGGCACTCGGTGGTCTCTTGTTTGGCTTTGATACGGCGATCATATCCGGAGCAATACCCTATATCACTTCTTATTTTTCATTGGATGAGTATTGGCTGGGATGGGCTGTTGGCGCTGTATTGATAGGTTGCGCCGCCGGAGCCATGGTGGCGGGCAAGCTGGCAGATCAGTATGGCCGCCGATATACGCTCATCGTATGTTCAATATTGTTTGCCATTTCCGGTATTGGCGCGGGCTTGTCTACCAGTCTGTTTATGTTCATCATTTTTCGTCTGATCGGTGGTATTGGTGTAGGCGCGGCCGCTATGGTATCGCCCATGTACATTGCTGAAATGGCTCCGGCAAGCTGGAGAGGCCGTCTGGTGGCATGTTATCAGCTTGCCATCGTATTTGGAATATTGATCGCATATTTTTCCAACTATATTTTTGATGGAATGGGTGCCGATAACTGGAGATGGATGTTCGCCTCTCAAGCTGCTCCTGCATTGCTGTTTTTTCTGATGTTATTCCTGGTTCCTGAAACTCCCCGGTGGTTGATTATGCAGGGAAGGAGGGAGGAGGCTATAGGGGTCTTAAATAAAGTATCCGCTGCCGGGTTAGTGGAAGCGGAGGTGGAGTTAATCAGCAAAAGTTTTGGGGCCGACAATCGTGCTACGTTAAAACAATTATTCAGCAGCAACTATAGACAGGTATTGTTTGTAGGTATTCTTGTTGCCGTTTTTCAACAGGTGACCGGTATCAATTCTATCATTTACTACGCGCCTGTAATTTTTAAAGAAACGGGACTGAATAGTTCTTCTTCATTAATGCAAACAATCATTATTGGCATTGTCAACATTCTGGCAACTTTTGTTGCTATCGGGCTTGTAGATAGGATAGGGCGGAAAAAGCTGCTCCTGATAGGTGCATTGCTGATGGGGATTTCACTCGCGGCTATAGGTCTGTGTTTTCAGTACCGGTATTTTGATCATTACATTGTACTGGTGTTCATGTTATTGTATGTGGCATCTTTTGGCTGTACGTTGGGCGCAGTGGTATGGGTTTACCTGGCAGAAATATTCCCCAATTTAATCCGGGGGCTGGCACTATCTGTTGCTACGCTGGCTTTATGGTTGGCGGACTTTCTGGTTACACTCACCTTTCCCATTATGACGAAGCATCTGGGAACATCTTACACGATGTTTTGCTATGCTGTTTTATGTGTGTGTGCCTTTATTTTTATGTTTCTCCGGGTGAAGGAGACCAAAGGGCGTACACTAGAGGATATCGGGACTATGTTTACTCAAAAATAATTCAAACTATGAATAGGGATCATGCAATGGTGAACGGCGGCAAGGTAAGCCAGGAAAATATTGCATTCTATGCAACTTACGGCTTCCTGGTGGCGGATGCCTTGCTGTTTGCAGAAGAAATTGACGCATTGCGAAAGGAGACGATGGCTATTTTCCGTGGTGAACGCGGGCATGTAGAGGGACTGATGGCCGTAGATGAAGCGGAAAGTGGAGAGGATATTTTAAAAAAATATGTCGCGATTCATTTTCCACACAAGATTTCAAGCGTTATACGCGATAGTTTGTTTCATGAGCGAATCATCGGTATTCTGTCCAACATCGTCAGCCCTAATCTGAAATGCATGCAATCCATGTTGTTTGTGAAAGGGCCGGGAAAAGCAGGACAATCCTGGCACCAGGATGAATACTATATTCCCACCCGCGACAAGTCGCTGGTAGGAGCATGGATAGCCATTGATGATGCCACCATAGAAAACGGTTGCCTGTGGATTGTTCCCGGAAGACCAGGCTTCATTATGCAGCGTGTGAAAAATGACAACCATGAATATGCAGATGTAGATACGGTGGATGTGTCGGCATATAGTGATCAAATGATACCTGTGGAAGTCAGTAGTGGTGCAGTCGTTTTTTTTAATGGGTACACTTTGCACAGCTCACAGAGGAATAAGACAACGGATTGTTTTCGTACTGCTTTGGTAAACCATTATATGAGTGCAGAATCAATGTTGCCCTGGGATCAGGATGGAAAGTTGGCGTCAACAGAAGATCTCAGGGATATCATTCTTGTGGCGGGTGAAGATCCATATGCCTGGAAAGGCATCATAGATGCCAATCAACCATATTTACGACCCGAAATTTTAAGAATCAAAACAAATGATTTGTAAATGATGAAACCGGTTGAATTTTATTGTCCAAGATGGGGAAGTGAAGCACAATCTATAACTTCATTCTGTAAAAAGGCGAAAGAGGAAGGCTATGATGGCATTGAGTATGGTGTTCCGATTACCAGTACCACCGCTGAGTTGGATGAAGCCTGGAATGCAGTGGAGAAGCTGGATATGAAAATCATCATCCAGCACTACGATACTGCGGAACCTGATTTCTCCCGCCACTATGATCGCTATTGCGAATGGCTCCGGAAAATGGCGCCTTATCCGGCAGTTAAGATARATTCGCAAACCGGTAAGGACTATTATTCGTTTGAACAGAATTGTAAATTAATTGCCGCTGCTGCTACTTCGAATAAACCGGTGCTGCATGAAACGCACCGGAATAAGTTTACATTCGCCGCTCATATCACCCGCACCTACCTGGAGCAGTTACCTGAACTCCGGATTACATTGGATGCCTCGCATTGGGTATGCGTGGCGGAATCGTACCTGGAAGATCAGGAGGCAGCTATGCAGCTTGCAACAGAAAGAACAGATCACCTTCATGCCAGAGTAGGATACCCGGAAGGGCCGCAGGTACCCGATCCTAGAGTAAAGGAATGGGAGTATGCCCTGAACCGGCATTTGTACTGGTGGGATAAAGTAGTTGAAAGAAAGAGGCTGGAAAATGAAATTTTGACCATTGCACCTGAATTTGGGCCATATCCCTATATGGTTCACGATCCGGTAACAGGACGGCCCATCACAGACCAGTGGATGGTGAATGTGTACATGATGAATTTTCTAAAAGAACGCTATTGTTAGTTTAACAACATAAAGTTGTATTGTAAAATTTGATCCAAATAGGGCAAAGTATGAAAAGATTAATAGTTGTGCTGTTGTTGACTGCGATTGTAATGAATGCTGGTGCACAGCAGGCAGCTGGTCATCAGGGCAGGGAATATCATGTTGCGGTAAATGGGAACGACTCAAATGATGGTAGTATTAGTAAACCATTTAAGAGAATTATGGCGGCTGCTCGTGTGGCGATGCCAGGCGATGTTATTACCGTTCACGGAGGCGTATACCGGGAAGAAATTGCACCGCCGCGTGGTGGTAACGCAGAGAACGAGAGAATCACTTACGCGGCGGCAAAAGGAGAAAAAGTAGAAATAAAGGGATCAGAAATTGCCAAAGGTTGGAAGAAACTTACCAATGATACCTGGGAACTGAAGCTGCCCAATAACTTTTTCGGGGAATTCAATCCATTTAAGGCGCTCATCAGCGGCGACTGGTTCACGCCAACGCCAAAGGAAAGAAAATACCACAGAGGCGCCGTTTATTTAAATGGCAACTGGTTAATGGAGGCTTCGTCCGCCGACGAGGTCATGAAGGCAGCTGATAAAAAGAATCAGTTGTGGTGGGGAGATGTAGACAGTGCTACTACCACCATCCGTGCCCAATTCAAAGACGTGGACCCCAATAAGGAGATGGTAGAAATCAATGTCAGACAAACTGTATTCTACCCTGATAAACCTTTTATCAATTTCATCACAGTAAGAGGTTTTACTATGGAACAGGCAGCCACTAATTGGGCGCCACCTACCGCGGGACAAATGGGGCTGATTGGAACGCATTGGAGCAGAGGCTGGATCATAGAGGATAATACGGTGCAATATTCAAAATGCGTAGGCATTTCGCTGGGTAAGTACGGAGATGAGTTTGATAATCGTGATACCGAATCAGCGGAAGGCTACGTGGGCACTATTAAACGTGCGCTGTCCTTCGGTTGGAACAAAGGTACCATTGGTGGCCACCTGGTACGGAATAATCATATTGCCTACTGCGAGCAGGCTGGTATTGTAGGAAGCATGGGTTGCTCATTCAGTACCATTACCGGCAACAGTATTCATGATATCCATGTACGTAAGTTGTTTACCGGCGCGGAGATGGCAGCCATAAAATTTCACGGCGCAATCGACGTACAAATTTCGGGGAATCATATCTATCGCAGCTGCCTGGGACTCTGGCTGGATTGGATGGCACAGGGGGCGCAGATTAAATCAAACCTGATGCACGACAATGAAAATGATATTTTTATTGAGGTATGTCATGGACCTACTTTAGTGAGCAATAATATCCTGCTATCCAAACAGAATGTTTACCTGAATTCCAGCGGTGTGGCCTTCGCTCATAATCTCTTCAGCGGCGGGATAGGCGCTATCAGTTATGACGGAAGATTAACGCCGTATCAGCTTCCTCATTCCACCTTTATGGCAAATCTGCATGATAATCCCGGCGGAGATGTACAGTTTCTCAATAATCTGTTTGTAGGACAGGCCAATGTAAGCCAGTATTCCGACGCCTTTCTGCCAGTTGTTTTCAAAGGTAATGTGTATACTAAAGGTACGGTTCGGGCTACCGGCCTGAAAGGGGAGAATAGCAAAGGGGAGATGAATGAAAATGCAAAGCAGCTGCTGAAGCGTTATAAAGTGCAGCCAGCCGTAGAAACAGCTGCAGTGGTGAGGAACCAATTTGATTCGAAAGTGTTCCTGCAAGAGAAAGGGAAGGATTTTTTCCTTGAAATTTGGACAGATAAAGATTGGCTTTCGCAGAAGAGAACGGCTGTAACCACCACCACGCTTACAAGGGCCATTGTCCCGGGTCTTCCTTTTGAAAATACGGATGGTTCCGCACTGCGTATAGACACCGATTTTCTGGGGAAGAAGCGGAATGCCGTAAATCCATCACCCGGGCCATTTGAAATAACAGGCACAGGAAAACAAGACATAAAGGTTTGGTAAGCACGCGTCGAAGAAAGTAAGTCACGCGATCATGTTTAGATGAGCTGCTGTGGCATTTTATTTTAGTCGAATAGTCTTGATTAAAAACATTTTTTTGTATTGGGAGGGAGATGATTGACGATATTGTTTAAACTTTCTATGAAAGAATGCCATGCTTCCAAACCCGCATGAATAGGCAATTTCAGAAACAGACAAGTTACTGTCAATAAGAAGTTTGCAGGCCATCGTAAGACGGTATTCTGTAAGATAGGTAGAAAATGCCTTTTTCATTGTTTGACTAAAAAACCTGGAGAATGATTCCTCTCTCATGTTGCACAAGGCAGATACTTCTAAAAGGGTGATAGGTTCCTGATAATGGGATTTAACATAGCTGATTATTTTTTCGATTCTCTGGTTGGTTTGTGTGTTGAGCTCATCGGCGAAGCTTAGTTCGCAAATGCTTTGATATGCCGGGGATTGGGATAGTTCTCTCAACAAATCCAGCAACAAGATGTACCTGTTGAGCGGAGCCGAATGAACAATGGTAAGGAGTCGCTGTTCCAGGCCGGCGAACAAGCTGTTGTTGAATAGGATACCACGACTGGCACGCGCTAATAATTCAGTAATTGGTTGGAATTCCGGCAGATCCGGAAATAGGTCATCTTTCCACTGAATGACTATTGAATGAGCCGTATCAGGGTGGCTATCCGGATTTATCCAGCAGTGGGGTACATTCCCTTTAAGGAGTATAAAATCGCCGGCGTCAAAGGAATTTATCTGGTTCCCAACATACCTTAAACCCTTGCTGCTTTTGATGTAGGTTAATTCATGCTCTGGGTGTACATGCCAGGGGGCATCGAATGCCTTGTCCTGGTATTCAAAGGCATGGATGGAATACCCATCGGGGGGTGAGATATGTTCGAACTGCGCTTTCATATACGTGATTATTCTAATTTCTTCTGTAATGACAAAATAGGATACAATTTGGTTATAATAGTTGCCTCTTTTTAAAAGAGGGCAGGTTAATTTCGTTTTGAATAAAATTAAAAATAAAACCCGAAACATATGGACTTGTCTAGAGATCTTGCTGATTATAACTATCTGGTATCGGATTTATTTACAGCGCCAAAGTCCCTCGAAGAATGGGAGACCTACAAGCTAACAACCGAACAAGTGTCTTATTTTAACGAGTATGGCTATCTCTCAAATGTCAAATTGCTCGAGGAATGGCAGGTGGATTGGCTGAATCGGGAGTTGGCGGAGATTCAGGATACGAGACATCCCAAGCACGATTTGTTTTATGAATTTCATTCGAATGAGTCGACAGATCCTAATACAGTGATTTTTCATTCCCTGGGCCATTGGAGGATTACGCCCGGTTTTCACGATATACTTTGGAACCCAAGATTTGTCATGGCGGCAAGTCAGTTGCTGGGAAATGTAGCCGTCCGGTTTTGGCACGACCAGTTATTTTGCAAACCAGCCAAACATGGAGGTGTAGTGGCGTGGCATCAGGATTATTCCTATTGGACGAGAACCGTTCCAATGAATCATTTAACATGTTGGGTGGGCCTTGATGATGCTTCCATAGAAAATGGCTGTATGCATTATGTTCCGCGAAGCCACCATTGGGGGCTGTTGGAAAGGCCCGTCTTAACAGGGCAAATGGATGATTTGAAAGGAATGTTGAGTGAAGCGCAAAAGCAGGCATTTCATCCGGTTCCGATAGAAATGAAGAAGGGATATGCTTCGTTTCATCATCCATTGCTGGTGCACGGTTCCTATGAAAATTTTTCGGACCGTAGCCGTCGGGCATTTGTATTGAATGTTTTTGCCGATGGGGTGGTATCTGATACTGAAGAATCAGTATTAAAAGGAGTACCACCCATAGGAACAGGGCGCAAAATGGAAGGGAAATTTTTTCCGATCATCTATGATCCACTCCATTTAGCTAATGAAAACAGCAACCCTTCAATCGATATTGGTCACCGATAATTATTCCTTTTTTACTTTATCATAAAGCTAAAATCATTAATTGCATCCTTATCTTCTGCACTGTATTCCACTTCTTTGCCGTATCCATCACTTCTACAGATATGGTTGGGTTTATGGGACGAGGGGTAAAAGGTGTAAATATTGGGAATAGCCTTGGTAGCGCTCAGAGCCTGGTTTTGATCTTCAAAGAAGTATTCTGCAAATCCGTAATTATATCCTGTCTTTCCATAAAATAAAGATATAACGGAGTCTTTGTTGAAGTTGATTTTAATCCACTTTTCTAAATTGTCGAATTCCATAAACTCTCCTTCCAATATAACGGTGTACTTGTACTGAGATAACATTTCCTTTCTTGCTATATTGTCATCAGGGTCAAGATCCGAAATGCCATATTCTAAAAGCATGTCCTGAAAAGAACTGATTTTCATAGTTGTGTATTTTTAGTACGCAATATTTTTTATAGGTTTTATATATAGTTATAAGCCGTCTGTATTCAACCAGCACATGATTGGCAATTTAATGATTCATAATGCTGCAACCCCAAAAGGGCCGTTAGCACGTTTTAATTTCTATCAAATGTTTTCGGAATTACATTTCTTATTTAGGGTAACAATTTATCAATGCTATTTAATAAGTACTCCTTGTAGCTTTTCGCAATGGTGATTTTATGTTCGCCAATAATTAACTGATTATCTTCCATATAGTCTACATTTCTCAAATTCACAATATTTGAATTATGAACTCTTATAAATTTATCCGGCAAATTCTCAATAAGGTCTTTTAAAGATTTATAGTAGATATACTTTTGTTATTGCTGACAAATATCGCCACATAATTCCCCAGGCCTTTTATAAACAAGATATCGTCAAAACTTAATTTGATTAATTTTTTGTCGGCTTTTATGAGGCTAAAATAGATGAAAGCCTGGATGAGTGCAAATTACCTGTTTATTTTGATCAATGGTGTTGGTTCCAAATCAGCCCCCATTCCCGGGCCCTGTTAAGCAGCGAAACAATATTATTCACTTTTAATTTCTGCATCAGACTACGACGATGACTATCCACCGTCACTGCGCTGATGAAAATTTTTTCCCCGATCTGAGGAGAGCTGAGCCCCTGCGCAAGCCACTGTAGCACTTCTTTTTCGCGACGGGTGATAGGTGGCATCTCTGTGAGTGCATCAGCTGCCAGGCCGTTCAGCACCTGTTGTACGCCTTCTCCAAAGTAAATGCCACCGGCAGCCACAATCTGAATGGCTTTCTCCAGTTCTTCCATAGGCGCGCTTTTGAGTAAATATCCGGAAGCACCGTTGTTGAACATACGTAGTATTACGCTTCTTTCGCTATAATTGCTGAGTCCCAGAATACGCAGGTCAGGCGCAGCTTTTCGGATGTTGGCACAAAGGTCTACGCCGTTGCCGTCGGGTAGGTTCACATCGAGCAACAGCACAGATGCCGGCGTATCCTGTATCATTGCCATTGTTTGTGCTGCATTGGCAGCGGTACCGGCAATACGGAAATCGTTTTTGGTCCGCAGAAAAGAGCGGAGCCCTTCTGTAATCAGCGGATGGTCGTCTGCAATCAGTATATCTATCATAACCTGCATTCTATGTTGATCACTGTTCCTGTATTTTTTCGGGAGATGATCTCTGTTTTACCATTTAAGTAGTCCACACGTGCCCGCACATTGGCGAGTCCTGCTCCGGTATAGGCTGCGGTGGTGTCGAAGCCGGTGCCATTGTCTTCTACCGTGACGAGCAAGAGCCCATCTTCCAGGGTKACCTGTACCAGCATCTCAGTAGCAGCCGCATGGCGCACCACATTGGTGGCCAGTTCCTGGATGATCCGGTAAATCATCAGTTGTATCGTGTTGTTGGAAAGCTGTTCCAGCCCATAGTGATGGAACTGCACCACGGGGCCCGACTGGCGAACGGTCTCAAAAAAATCTTTCAGCGCTTCTGTCAGCCCATATTTTAGCAGTGTTTCCGGCATCATGTTCCTCGAAATTTGTCGCAGGTCAGCAATGGCGTTTTCCAGGCTGCGTGCGGAAGTAGCTACTGCCTCCGTGGAAGGTTGGTGGGTGATCTGGTCCAGTTGCATCTTCACCGCCGTAAGTGTGCCACCGAGGCCATCGTGCAGATCACGTGCCAGCCGAAGCCTTTCCTGTTCCTGTCCTTCCAGCATAGAGGTATAGGCCGTAATGCGTTGTTGCTGTCTGGCCCGTTCCAGTTCCTGCCGGATGATTTTTCTTTTGTTGCGGTAGTAGAAAATGAAGAAAAGGATACCGAGTAAGGCGAGGCTCATCAGACTGCCGAAGAGCAGTTGCCGGTTGCGTGCTTCTTGTAGCTTCTTTTCCCGCGCATCACCGGTGGCCTGGAGTGACAGTATTTTCTTTTCCTGCTCCAGTGTACGATGCCGGACTTCGAGGTCATTGATGCGTAGGTCCATTTCCTGCTGCTGCAAGCTATCTTTCAATGGTTGGTATTGTTTGTATAGCGAGAGTGCCTGCAAAGGATGGCCCAGCTTGTCTTCCAGTTCGGCCATATCTTTCAGGCCGCTGAGTTGAAAGTAGGGGAGCTTATCTTCTTCTCCCATATGCCGGAGTGTGGTGGCCGTTGCTAGTGCAGCCTTCCACTGGTGCTGTGCTTTTTGTTGCAGTAGCAGGGCGGTGTAATAGTTGAATAGATTGGGCCGGTCACCGGATTTGTCGATGACAGTACGGGCCTGTGCCAGCAAGGAGTCTGCGGAGTGGTAGTGGCCGGTGCGACTGGCATACATGGCGGCATAAATATMGTAGGTACCCCATTGCCGCGATGCGGGCATCTGGTCCAGCAACAGGCGTGCTTTATGGAGCCAGGGCGGCATCGCAGCGATGCTATCCATTTTGTACAACAGGGATGTCATGTCGATATATGAACCGGCAGTATTTTCTTTGGCGCCGCTTTGTTCTGCCATGGCGATGTTGCGCAGCATATAACGATAGCCCTGTTCATATCGGCCGATGTTAATTAGTTTGGAGGAGATGTTATGCAGACATACGGCCAGCGCTGCGGAATCATGCAGCGCTTCAAATTCGGGGACCAGTGAAGTAAGCAGCGCCAGCTCGCGGTCGGCGAGGCCTTTCCTGCCCAATGCCACTGACAGGTTTCCGGAAATTTTTGCGCTTGCCCTGCGGGCGATGATACTGGTGTCGTTTTCCAGTAGCTGCCGGGCTGCTTCAAAGTGGGGGATGGCTTCATCAAGGTGATTGGCGCGCATGAGGATAGTGCCCTGCATAGCGGTGGCTTTGGATTGATGCAGGTGGTTGCCGCTGCGGCGACTGACGGTTACGGCTTCCTGTACATATTGTAGTGCGCTGTCTGTGGCGCCCGCGCGGGAGCAGGCGTCTGCCAGTTGAATAAGCACACTGGTGCGGCTGGTGTCTGTGGTGGCACGACGCAGTTGGTCGGGTGCTTGCCGGCCCTCAGCAGGACTGGTTAACCATAAAAGTAGCAGGACCGTGGTTGAAAATTTTTTCATGGTCGCAGGATTGAGGGCAATAATACAAATATAGCGGGGAGGGTGCACATGCGGCGCAGAAATTCCATAAAATTAGGGAGACGAAAATCCGTACATCTACCAATTGACCTGGGAGGGGAGTTAACAGACCTTTGTAGGGCAGCTCTTAGGGCTGTTAACCCTTCAATGCAACTGATATGAAAACAACCATTCTTTCATTTGTCTACCTATGTTTACTGGTTACGCTGGTGGCTTGTTCCAAAGACAAAGGTGGTGGAGCTGCGGGAGGCGGGCCACAAGGCACGTTGTATTATGCTTCGTTTAAGGGGTTTATGAAAATGAATCTCCGCGGCGGGCAGCAGCAACAGCTGCTGGACATCGCCAGCATGTCGCATCAGGAGCGGTTCGATATCAGTCGCGATGGTAGCGAAATAGTGACTTATGAGGAAAGTCTTTCTTCCAATCAGGTGGCCTTCACTATTTACAGTACTGGTGGCCAGGTGGCGGCATCCTTTCAGGTGTCGCAGTATGTCAACGGTGTGCCGCGTATATCTCCGGATAAAAGTAAAATAGCCGTGATCTGGCAGCCTGCAAGCACCTATCCACGGAAGTATGTAGCTGTCTTTACCCGTAATGGTCAGCAGGTGGCCGGTTTTGAAGGAGCAACAGATGATGCATGGGCGCCGGATGGCCGTCTGGTACTGACGGCGCCGGGAGGCTTTTATCTCAGCAATCCGCAACTGACCAGTGCTTCCCGTATTGCAGATGTGAGCCGGTTTCCGGATGTGCCAGGGCAGTTGGATGTTAGCCCTGACGGTAGTTCCATACTCTTCACCAGCAACTATCATATCTGGACGATGAATATGGATGGTAGTGGCATCCGGCAATTGACAACCAGTGATGTGAAGGAGTGGTATCCTTCGTGGTCTGCTGATGGAAAAAAGATATTCTTTACCCTGGACTGGAGTGGTAACTGTAAAGAGGTACGGATGATGGACCTGCCAGGGCAGACTATTTCCATCGATCCGCACTCCGATGCAGTGGCGCCCCGTATTCTCTCTGGCGGTAATCGCCTTTGCAGTGCCAGCCGGCCGATGGTGAGGTGATTGCTACTTTAAAAAATTCTGCAGGTAATTCAGCAGTGTTGTTGTCTGCATCATCAGCGTAACATGCCCCTGGCCTGGTGCAATAGCCAGCTGCGATTTAGGCATTGCTCCGCTCATATCCGCGCTAACAGCTCCGCCTAATAATTTATATGTTTTGATTAATTCAATTTTATCCAGGCCATCATTATCGCCGGATATAATCAATACCGGGGCGGCAATTTTTGCAATATTGGCATCGCCTAAGTCAAATGGTACGCCGGCGGAAGCAATCATTTGTTCCAGGAACTTTGTCCAGGCTGTTTTATCGGGTGCTACGGCGTCGTATGCGGTTTGCATAGGCGAGTTGGCGAAGAGTGCCGGCTTCATGTGTTTAAAGGCATTATTTACTTCAGGCAGCCAGCCACTGCTTTTATAAGTAGCGGAGATGATGACTAATTTTTTTAATCGTTTCGGGCTTTGTATGGCGAACTGATAAGCGATGGTGCCTCCGAAACTATATCCTACCACATCGGCGCTGTCGACTTTCAGGTAATCCATTACTTTTTCTACGTCACTGGCTAAAGTGGCATGTGATAGTGGCCGGTCTGAATACGGTGTATGTCCGTGTCCCTGCATTTCAATGGCGATTACCTTCCTTGTTTTCGCCAGCTCAGGAATGAATGGCCCCCAGTTGCMACCAATGGTCATGAAGGCTCCATGAAGTAGAATGATAGGCGCACCTTCGCCATATACTTCGTAATAAACTTTGATGCCGTTAACAGGCGCATAACCACTGCTGGAGGGTTTGATGTTTTGTGCGTTTGACGGGAGTGCTGCTGACATAACGAAGAGGATTGTTAGTATTGATTTAAATAAATTTTTCATATTGTAGTTGAATTTTATTGACAAGACAAAGATGTCATTCATTTCAGAATTTTATCCGGTGTGATAGCGACAACTTTAGGGGTGAATTGCGACGGGGAGGTGTCGTCAGTGGGAGATAGTTACTGTGAGGGCATTAATCCCTAATAAAAAGGCGCCTGCTAATCAGCAGGCGCCCTTACGAGACAAGCGTTAATAGTCATGTCAGGATACTACAAATTCTTCTAACGCATTTGCCAGATCACTGGCTATCGAATTGTGGTCCCTGCTTTCAATCCGATGTTTAGGAATAAAGTAAACCAGCTCCTTATCTTTGAAAAGAGCAATGCTGGGGGAAGAAGGGGGGATGTCGGCGATATAAGTCCGGAAGCGTGCGGTAGCTTCCAGGTCTTGTCCGGCAAATACACTCACTACCCTGTCTGGTTTCTTGATAGACTCGTCTTCCATTAACTTTCTGATAGCAGGACGGGCCATGCCGGCTGCACAACCGCATACGCTGTTGATGACAACGAGAGTAATGCCATTTTGATCCATGGCTTTGTCTACATCTTCCGGAGTCAGGAGCTCCTGAACGCCAACGGATGTAATTTCTTCTCTAAATGGTTTAATTAATAATGGAGAGTAAGGCATAACATATTTTTTGAGGTGAAAAGATGGCGGATAAACCGCTGTCGGAATTACAACAACGCACAACGTCAGAATGTTTGGTGGGAGATGGAACTACGTTATCCGTCTATTTATTGACCATTATTTAATTTGGAATCCAAATAATTTTCCTATCTTAATATTCTCAAAATTAACCAGACAAGTCATGTTGATAAATTCTTCTCCCTATTTTATTTTCTCATTCAAAATACCATAAACCATGAAAACCGAAAACAGCACAAATCCGTACCAGGCTGAACTGGCGGTACAACTCTGCAACGTTGCCGGCGACATCAATCCGGTAAAAGACATCGGCCAGCTTGTGCCCGGCTGGAAAATAGTCTGGACTACCGGAGATTATACAAATCCCAATTATTCCTTTGTGGCGGTAGATCCTACAGGAAACACATACGTGTTGATCACCCGTGGCTCCGTTTCCAATGGCCAGGAGTTCTCCGACTGGGATATCTTTGTTGACTGGATACTGGAAGACCTGAATGACGTACTGGTACCGTGGGGATTTACTGAAATAAAAGGGGCGGCCATCAGCGCCGGCGTTAATATTGTATTCACCGGCATGTTGTTGGAGAGAAATGGACTGGACAATGGTAAACGCCTCCACGAATTTTTGATTGAAAATACGACTGCCAAAGGTAAGCAGCTGATCATTGCAGGCCATAGCCTGGGTGGTAATTTATCAAAAGTATATGCGTCTTATTATGTGGGAACATTGATGCTACTGCAGCTGCCAACCGATAATGTATCTCTCGTCACTTTTGCAGCACCTGCATCCGGTAACAGTGAGTTTGTCAAGGACCTGGAGAATAAAATTCCTTCCGCATGGCATTACAGGAATCTCCATGACGCAGTTCCTGCTTTCCCAACAGAGCAGGGCCTGATCGACACCAGCAATTCGTATATACCGGCACCCCTTGCTGCCGCTTGTAAAATCGGTGATACGAAGGTAACCCTGCAGGAAGTTTTCCTGGGACTGGCAGCAGAATTCAAGGATTGTGATTATCAGCAGGCAACAAAGAACTACATTACCTTCAAAACACCTTTGTTCCCTCAATTCCCGGATAGTAGTGTGAAGAGTTGGCTCGGACAGGCGGGTATGCAGCATCAGCTTTATAACTATGCTAATTACCTGGGCGTAACGTTGCCGGTGGTTCATTCGCAAAATCCTGTGGCGGTACCGCAGGCACTTTAAAACAAATTTTTCTGAAATAATGTAAGGGCGCCTGCTATGTTGATGTAACATACAACAGGCGCCTTTCTATCTACATGTTTATTTAAGCAACTGAATAGATCCTGGCTTTATTTTATGTACAGACAAATAGATCAATCCGTCGATATGTATACTTTAGTTTAATGATGCTATTATTAAAAAAATTAACTGCGGTTTTATCGCATTAGTAACTTATACTTTTGGTGACATGAAAACTTCTTTGTAGTTTAACCTTTCTTTCCACCTTTTTGAACTGCATACATTGAGATAGCGCTAACCTGGAGTTAGCGGGGCGACAGCCATACCCTCATGAATCCGTAGCACGTCTGGTCACGATCCATTTTTTTGCAGCTAAAGACATGATTTCCACCTGCATCGTGGGAGTCATGCAAACCATGCATTGTCACGATTTATTTATTCAATACCGTTTTTTATTAAAAACAAGCTTATGACAGTTAATGTTTTTGAATCATTTGAATCAAATGTGCGGAGCTATTCCAGGTCATACCCGGTAGTATTCCATAAAGCTAAAAATGCTTTTCTCTATGCACAGGACGGAAAACCTTATATTGATTTTCTGATGGGAGCAGGGGCATTGAATTATGGTTATAATAATGACTTTATTAAATCACGGCTGCTGGAATATATGCAGCATGATTATATTATGCAAGGCCTGGATATGTTTACAGTGGCCAAAAGCGAATTTATCAGTGCTTTTAATGACTTGCTGTTGAAGCCATTGGCACTCGATTACAAATTCCAGTTCTGCGGCCCTACCGGTACCAATGCGGTAGAAGCGGCGCTTAAGCTGGCGCGTAACTATACCGGCCGTTCCAATGTCATTTCTTTTATGGGAGGATATCATGGATTATCGCAGGGGAGTCTTGCGATTACCAGCAATGAGTATCACCGGAAGGCTTCCGGCATAGGACTACATAATGTGACGTTTATTCCTTATGATAGCCATCACCCGCAGCATACAGACAGCCTGGCTTATCTGAAGATGATCCTGGAAGACACACATTCCGGTATTGAGAAACCAGCTGCCGTTATTCTTGAAACGGTGCAAGCCGAAGGTGGCGTAAACGTAGCATCCGCACAGTGGTTGAAAGCATTGAAGCATATTTGTGAACAACACCAGATACTATTCATTTGTGACGACATCCAAATTGGCTGTGGCAGGTCAGGTGATTTCTTTTCCTTTCAGCGTGCGGGTATTACGCCGGATATCGTGATCCTGTCAAAATCTTTAAGTGGCTATGGCCTGCCCATGGCGATGCTGCTCATAAAACCTGAACTGGACATCTGGAAGCCTGGAGAACATAATGGTACCTTCCGTGGATATCAGCTGGCATTTGCAGGAGGTAAAGCTGCATTGGAATTCAGACAATCTACCGGGTTGGAAACAGAAGTAAAACGTAAATCTGCCTATATCCGCAATTTCCTCGGGAAGCTGGCAACAATAGATGAAAGGATTCACATCAGAGGAATTGGAATGATGTGGGGCATAGACTTTTCTTCCTTCGAGGACCCCTTACTAACTAAGAAAATTGCAAAAGACTGTTTTGAAAAGCAATTGATAGTTGAATGTGTAGGAAGAGAAGATAAAGTACTCAAACTATTGCCTGCATTGACTATTGAAGATGAGGTGCTGGATGAAGCATTGAATATAATAAAACAATCGGTTACACATCATATTGCTGTTTCCGGTAAACGGTTAAAAGGTGTTGTATTATAATTAACAGGAAGTGTTATGAATGTTATCCCTCGTTAAAGGAATATGAACATTTTGTTTTTGTTTATTCCAATTCAATATTTCATTATCTTTATCGTACATTTTTTTCGGAGCATAATTTCTCAGCGATAGTGTAATGGTTAATCCAGATGAAACCCAGGAAAACGAAAGATAGTTACTATCCGAACACTCAAATAATCAATAATTTTTTAACTGAAACCCAAATACTGATTACCCGACAATCTGCCGTATAAGGCACTTGCGCCCGGCTGCTACCTGCAGCCAGGATTCCTTTTACATTACTGATGCCGTGTGAACCAGGCCGATAGTATGGCTTGTTGTGCCGAAGCTTTGTGCCCAAAGGAGAGCGTTAGCTCTGCTGCGGATCGTTATTCGTATATACGTTATAGTTATAATACAGCTGATCGGAAAGGTCAACTGTAAACGGAGAAAACATGCCTGCTCAAATCATAATTTATTATCCATGAGTGAAAAAAAATTTTATCTAAAGCCCAACGTTGTTTTTGAACCGTTAGTTGACAGATGGTATGCCTGGAGCCATTTAATATCTCCGGCTACTACTGCCATGAATGTATTAGGAAGACATCTTTCTATTATCGATTCTTTTATCATGGCGCCATCTATCCATGTAGAAGCAGTAGCGAACCCTAAAATGAAAGGCGGTCCATTTATGGACATCGCAGCAGAAAAACTGGAAGCAGTGAAATCGCTGAAAGCTGAAACCCTCAGCCGTCAGGAAGAAGTGATTCAGTTTGCCAAAGCGGTGAAGGAGTTGGATAAGTTGCTGGTTGCGGAAGCCAGCGGGTTTGGGCTGGAAACATTATATGAAAAAGTACCGTCGTTATTAAAAGGGTTGGTAGAATTATATTATGACCGTAACAACAACGCTGATTTTCGTTTCTTTGAATCCTTGTTATATAAGAGCAAATTTTATAACAAATCAGCCCAGAGTATGGCTTTCTGGATTACGGATAATGATCACCGCCCGTTTTGCCTCAGTACTCCCCGCCTGGACGATGCCCATGTATTACATCTCCCGATACCTTTTGAACATGCAGGGATTGATGCACTGGCTAAAATGAAGCGTACCCCGCAAACCATCAGCTATATCAGAGATATATTAAATGTTGCACCGGAACAGGAAGCATTGTTTAATAGCTTCTTTACGGAAACCCCTCCGCCTGTGTATAAGAAATATACCGGCGATAAAATTCGCATGCGTTACTTCGGTCATGCATGTATCCTTGTAGAAACAAAGGATGTAAGTATCCTCGTAGATCCACTCGTAAGCTACTACGGATACGATTCGGACCTGGAGCATTTCTCCGATGCTGATTTACCAGATGTAATAGACTATGTGCTGATTACGCATAATCACCAGGACCACGTTTTATTCGAAACATTACTGCCGCTGCGGCATAAAATCAAAAACCTGATTGTACCACGTACCTGCAGTGGTAAGCTGGAAGATCCGGACCTGAAACTGATGTTTAATAACGTTGGGTTTAATAATGTAGTGGCAATAGACGAAATGGAAACCATTGAATTTGCAGATACGGCCATTACTGGTCTTCCTTTTACCGGAGAACACAGTGACTTGTGCATTCTGACAAAAGCCTGCTACCTGGTGCAGATCAGCGACTTTAAGTTGTTGTTTCTGGCGGATTCCCGGATCGTTGAATCGGCATTATATAAACACATTCACCAGCAAACCGGTGATGTGGATGTCATGTTTCTGGGAATGGAATGCGATGGGGCGCCACTTACCTGGTTGTATGGCCCGCTGATGACTAAAAAAATCACCCGCGAACAGGATGGTAGCCGCAGACTGGCTGGTTCTGATTGCTCCAAGGGGATGGCATTGGTAGATATCTTCCGCCCAAAGGAGGCATATGTATATGCGATGGGGATGGAACCCTGGTTGGAATTTATCAGCAGTATTCAGTATACAGATGAATCTAATCCTATTATTCAATCTAACAGACTCGTGAAGCTCTGTCAGGAAAAGGGAATTGTAGCGGAGCGGTTATATGGGGAGAAGGAATTACTGTACGAACGTAAGGAAGCCCTTGTTGCAGCGCAGCAATAGACCCATTCAGCGATTGCGCTATACTGTTCACAACAAAAATGTATCACAAACACAGATTATAAATTGCCGTACTTTATGGAGAATTTACCGCAACCCCAAACGTTGTCCGAGATATTATTGCGGATGAAGGATGTTAAAGAAAAAGGTGTCACTTTTATTTCGGGGAGTAATAACGAAGAGTTTCTTTCTTATCAGCAGTTGTATACAAAGGCGGTATCCTGGCTGGGGTTTTTGCAGGACAGAGGGTTGAAACCCGGTGATGAGCTGGTATTACAGGTAGAAGACCATAGAACATTTTTACAGATCTTTTGGGCCAGCATTCTGGGTGGTATTATCCCGGTGCCTGTAGCAGTAACCTACCAGGGCGAGAATGCACAGAAGCTGTTTAAAATACGCTCGTTTTTAAATAACCCGACCTTATTTATCAGTGAGGCTCACCACGAAAAATTAACCACGATTGCATTTGCAGATAATACTGTTGAAGAACATCGTTTTGAAAAAGTATTGTTTACCGAAGCGCTGGAGGGGTATACCGGCGCTGGAACCATATATCCGGCAACACCCGATAGTATTGCGTTTCTGCAATTTTCCTCCGGTTCTACCGGTAACCCCAAAGGGGTGGTGTTGACGCATAAAAATCTCGTCACCAATATTTATGCCGCGACGTCTGCTCAGCAGGTCAATGAAAACGATAGCCATCTTAGCTGGATGCCACTCACACATGATATGGGATTGATTGGTTTCCATCTTTATCCCATGGGCATCGGTGTAGATCACTATCTCATGCCTACTGATTTATTTATCAGACATCCCTTATTATGGCTGCAGAAAGTGTCTGAACATCGTGTAACGATTACTTGTTCGCCCAACTTCGGATATAAATATTACCTGAATCAGTTTACGCCTGAAAAAGGAAAAGGGTTGGATCTTTCCTGTGTAAAAGGTATGTACAATGGCGCCGAGCCTGTATCGGCCTCATTGTGTCGCACGTTCATAGATACGCTTCGGCCATTTCAACTGCATCCATTGTCGATGTGCGCTGTGTATGGACTGGCGGAGGCAACGCTGGAGGTGACCTGGCCCGGCTTACGCCAACCACTCAGAACGATCCATGTTCATCGGGATGCCCTGACACTAGGGAAATCTGTCACCATACAACGGTTGAATGAAAATTTGAAAGACAGCACGGAAATCGTAAATGTGGGACATGTGATTGATGGCGTGGCTATGCGGATTTGTAATGAGCAGGAAAGGGAGCTGGAAGATGGCCATTTGGGTATCCTATGGATAAAAGGAGATGCGGTAACCAGTCGTTACTACAACAACGATGCTGCTACCAAAGCAACCATCTCAAAGGATGGATGGCTGAATACCGGCGACACAGGATTCATCCTGGATGGTGATCTGTTCGTCATAGGCCGGGTGAAGGATATCATTTTTGTGAATGGAGGCAATGTGTATCCACATGATGTAGAAACAAAGCTTGAACAGCTGGATGGCATAGAAACCGGTAAGGTAGTAGTTTGTGGGGTACCGGATGAAGAAACAGGGTCTGAAGCGGTGGTGGTATTTCTGTTACACAAATCTTCTGTTAAGAAATTTCTACCTGTGATTGGTCAGGTAAAAAGATTTGTAGCTGCCAAACTGGGGCTCGATGTAAAACATGTGCTGCCGGTAAGAAAAGTACCTAAAACAACCAGTGGTAAAGTAAAACGTTACCTTTTTGCGGAGGACTACCGGAAAGGCGTATACGATGAAATTTTGCGCGAAATAGCGCTGGAGGATAGACAAGAGCAGGAAACCATAACACTACCGGTTGCAGCTCCGGCTGCGCCGGTTGTTAGTCAGCAGGAGGTGACTGTTATCCGTCAATGGCTGATACAGTGGCTGCAACAGCGGCTTAAGCTCACTGCCGCGGATATTGCTGCAGAAAGATCTTTTGCGGAGTATGGTGTTACCTCTATGCAGGCCGTTTTACTGGCTGCGGATCTGGAAACCTTATTAGGTGCACCTATTGACAAAACGGTCATCTATAATTATTCTACAGTAGCTACGTTGTCCCATCATCTTGCAGCTACCGGAAAAGTGCCGGTTACCGGAAAAAACGAAACGAATGATGCCCGTAAAGTAACAGACAACCGGATTGCGGTAGTAGGTATTGGTTGCCGTTTTCCCGGCGGTATAGATACGCCGGAAGCTTTCTGGGACTTATTGTATGAGCAGCGTAGTGCCATCACCATTGTTCCGCAGCAGCGCTGGAATGTGGATGATTATTTTAGTGCGGATGAAGATGCGCTGGGGAAGATGTATACCCGTACAGGTGGTTTTATAGATCAGGTAGATCAGTTTGACCCGTTGTTTTTTGGGATCTCTCCAAGAGAAGCCGCTGGTATGGACCCTCAGCAACGTTTATTGCTGGAAGTTTGCTGGGAGGCCCTGGAGCATGCCGGTATTAAGCCATCTGCTTTGAGGGGAAGCGATACCGGTATTTTCATTGGTATGGGTACCGATGATTATCAACAGATGGTTCATCATCATACGCCGCCTGCGTTATTTGAAGATGCCTTCAGTAGTCTGGGATTAGAAAGAAGTGTTGCAGCAGGGCGGTTAGCGTATGTACTGGATTTTCATGGTCCGGTGATGCAGTCAGATACCGCTTGTTCCTCTTCGTTACTTAGTATACACCAGGCTTGTCAGCACCTGTTGCTGGGCGAATGTTCGCTGGCGCTTGCCGGTGGCGTAAACCTGATGCTGACACCGGATACTACCATCCGCTTATGCCGGATGAAAGCATTGTCGCCTTCCGGTCAATGTAAAACTTTTGATGATAGTGCAGATGGTTATGTGAGAGGAGAGGGCGCCGGTATTGTTGTGTTAAAGCGCCTCGACAAGGCCGTGGCAGATGGAGATAATATTCTGGCAGTGATCAGTGGTTCGGCGGTGAATCATGATGGCGCCAGCAACGGGCTCACGGCTCCCAATGGCATCGCACAACAACAGCTGATAGAAAAAGCATTGGAGCAGGCCGGCGTTGCGGCACATACGGTGCAATATGTAGAAACACATGGTACCGGCACTAAACTAGGAGATCCGGTAGAAGTACAGGCGCTTCAAGCGGTTTATGGCCGTTCCCGTCCAGCAGACCAGCCATTGCTGGTGGGGGCGGTGAAGACAAATATCGGACACCTGGAAGCAGCTGCTGGTATTGCCGGGTTTATAAAAACGGTATTAAGCCTGCAACATCAACAGTTGCCGGCCATATTGAATTATCATACGCCTAACCGCTTTATTCCCTGGAAAGATATTTCCGTGAAAGTGGTAGATAAGCCGGTAGCCTGGGAACCCGGCAGTGATGGCAGAAGAGCCGCTGTCAGCTCATTTGGATTAAGCGGTACCAATGTACATGTGCTCCTCGAAGAAGCGGTTGTTACTACGACTGTTCAACCCGAGAAAACGCTGCGACCCGCCTATCCCTTGTTATTATCTGCTAAAACACCGGCAGCACTGAAGGAACTGGCTAACAAATACGATGCGTTCTTAGCATCGTCGGTGGCTGATATAGCTGACATCTCTTACAGCAGCGCATTCACCAGGGATGCTTTTCCTCATCGGGCTGCATTGGCGATTACCGATAGGCAACAGGCGCGGGAGCAGTTGCAGGCATTTATTGCCAGCCCTTTTACCAGTCAGGTGGTAACAGGAAATACGCTGCAGCCACAAGGGCAACTGGTATGGTTGTTTAGCGGCGGAGGCTCCCAATACTGGGGTATGGGGCGTGACCTTTATGAAAATAATTCCATCTTCAAAAATATTATTGATCACTGTGACGGCTATCTGAAAACCTGCTGGGGCATGTCTTTAACGGATCTTTTATATAAAAAAGATAAAGACGAAGCCAACAGGATTTTACTACAGATGACCTATTTCCAGCCAGCTATTTTCGCGATTTCCTGCGCATTATCTGCCGTATGGAAATCATGGGGTATCACCCCGGATATTGTAGCAGGGCATAGTGTAGGCGAATATGCTGCCGCTTATGTAGCCGGCGTATTTAGTTTGGATGACGGCCTGAAACTGGTAACAGAAAGGGCCCGGTTGATGCAGTCAGTGAAAGAACCCGGCGCAATGGCTACCATTTTTGCTGCGGAAGCGATGGTGTCAGAAGCGATCAGGCCTTACGAAAATGACCTGACTATTGCCGCTGTAAATGGTCCGGCGCTGACTGTTATTTCTGGCAAGAAAAAAGCGATTGGTGCTGCGTTGCAATCCCTGCAGGCAGCGGGCGTCAACGGCCGGGAACTGCTGATTGCACATGCTTCTCATTCTCCGTTGATGGAGCCGATGCTGAAAGAATTCCGGGAGGTAGCGGAAAAGATCACGTATCATCCGCCTTCCTTGCAGCTGATATCAAACGTAACGGGTAATGTGGTGAGCAATGAAGTCACCCATGCCGATTATTGGTGCCGGCATATTGTGTTGCCGGTGCAGTTTTTCAAGAGTATTCAAACCATTAATGCCCTGGGAGGCCAGGTGTTGATGGAGTTAGGACCACAGCCTAACCTGCTGTCGATGGTACAGTTATCAGCGGCTTATGAGGAAGATTGCCTGTTGCCTGCCATGCACATGGACAAGTCTTCCTGGAGTACCATGTTACGCTGTCTGATGTCACTCCATACAAAGGGGATACCGGTCAACTGGTCTGCGTTTTACGATAGCCCCGGTTACCAGAAAGTATCCTTACCCACTTATGCATTTCACCGGCAACCTTACTGGATTGATGTGGAAGCAACCATCCCATCTCTCCCTGCCCCTCATACACATAAATCACCGGCTATGACGGAAACAAAACAAGCACCTGCTGATCAGCGTGCAGCTATATTGGCGGATGTAGCTGGTATATTTGGTAGTCTTCTTAAAATGCCGCCAGCAGACATTAATATTTATACCCGTTTCCTGGAGCTGGGTGCAGATTCACTGATATTGGCCAGCGCGGTACGCAAAATAGAAAAGAAGTATGGCCTGAATTTTACGATCCGCCAGTTGTTCGAAACAGTGACTTCCCTGGATCTGATGGCCGTTTATATTCTGGAACATTCCACCAATTTACCTGCGCCGGAAGTAGCGGTTATAGCAGCACCTGCAGCACCTGTGGTGAGTACAGCGCCTTCAGCGGCATTGTTACCCGCAACTAACCTGCCCGTTGCCACTGTTAATGCAGATCCTTCCCTGACACAACGTCTTTTTAATATCATGGAGCAGCAGCTGCAATTGCTGTCTATGCAGCTGGGAGGTGCGCAGTCACCACCCGCAGCAGCGTTGCCGGTATCTGTTCCCGCACCCGCATTCCAGAAGAATATCCTCCCTGACAACACAAAGGGAGCATTGCCACAAAACGGGACGATCAGTGAAGCGCCTAAAAAGCATGCGTCCATCTTTCCTAAGATGGAAAAGAAGCCCGGACAAACTGGTTATACCGCCGCTCAACAGGAATACCTGGATGCTTTTATAAAGCGGTATAATGAAAAAACAAAAACATCCAAAGCTCTTACACAGCAATACCGGCCAGTGCTGGCAGATAACCGTGCTTCAGCAGGGTTCCGTTTCTCCACAAAAGAATTAGTATATCCGATTTTGGCAGCCTCCTCGCAGGGCGCTACCATTACGGATGTAGACGGTAATAAGTACATTGATCTGGCCATGGGTTTTGGGGTAGATCTGCTTGGGCATTGTCCGCCTGCAGTGATGAAATCCCTGCAGGAACAGTTGCAACAAGGGTTTCAACTGGGGCCGCAAACACCGCTGGCAGGACAAGCCGCTACGTTGGTAACAAAGCTGACCGGAATGGAGCGGGCCAGTTTCCATAACTCAGGAACAGAGGCGGTAATGACTGCCATCAGACTGGCACGTACGGTAACAGGAAGAAAGAAGATTGCGGTGTTTGCAGGCGCTTATCATGGCCATTTTGATGGTACCCTTGCTGCACCGGAAGATCTGGAAAGAACCCATGCAGGCGTGCCCATGGCGCCGGGTATTATGGAGAATATGGTGGCAGATGTGCTGGTATTTGATTATCATCATCCGGATGTAGTGGAACATATCAGGGCGCATGCACATGAGCTGGCAGCCCTGGTGGTAGAGCCGGTACAGAGCCGCCGTCCCGGATATCAGCCCAAAGCATTGCTGCATGAGTTACGCCGTATGACGGCAGCAGAAAATGTAGCCCTGATCTTTGATGAAATGATCACCGGCTTCAGGATTCACCCTGGCGGCGCTCAGGCACATTTTGGTGTACGGGCAGATCTTGCCACGTATGGAAAAATTGCCGGCGGCGGATTACCTATTGGCATTATTGCCGGCAGCAGCCGGTTTATGAGCGCATTAGACGGTGGTATATGGCAGTATGGGGATGATTCTTATCCGGCAGTAGACACTACTTTCTTTGCAGGTACTTTCTGTAAGCATCCGCTGAGTATGGCTTCCTCGCTGGCATTGCTGCAGGAGCTGGAACGGAGAGGACCGGCTTTACAGCAACAACTGAATATACGTACTACCCGTTTGGTACAGGATATATCTACCTTCTTCGAAGAAAATAACGTGCCGATACAGGTACATAGTTTTGGTTCGCTCTTCTATTTTGCCATCAACACTAACATGGATCTGTTCTTCTATCACCTCCTGGAAAAAGGGGTGTATATATGGGAAGGACGTACCTGCTTCTTATCTGATGCACATTCAGAGGAAGACATCGATTTTATTGCCAAATCTATCAAAGATAGTATCCGGGAGCTGCAACAGACGGGCTTTTTACCTACGCCTGCTGCTACCATCGAACCGGTATCTGCACAGGTAACGGCAGAGATGTTGAATAGCGGACCGTCGCCAGTGATGCTGGAACAGCGGCCGGCACGCATCCCCGTTTCGTTTAGCCAGGAACGTTTGTGGTTCGTGCATTTGCTGGAAGGCAGTGTACAATACCACGTTCCGATGTTGTTAAAGATAAAAGGCACACTGAATACAAGTGCGCTGCGTTATGCGTTGCAGGATATTGTGAACCGTCATGAGATTCTTAGAACCGTGATAGATGCCAGTGGTGATGAAGTAGCGCAACATATACTTGATAAAAACCGCTGGGGGCTAGGAATAACAGATGTAGATTTTGATCAGGAAGATGCCAGCGCTTTGTCTGCCTATATTACTCCGCTCATAGATCAACCTTTCGATTTGCAGCAGGATCATATGCTGCGCGGTGAGTTGTTGCGTTTTTCAGCAGAAGAATATCTGTTGGTGCTGACTGCACATCACATCTCTTTTGATGGATTATCAGCCGACATTATTTTATTGGAATTGCTGGAATTGTATGAAGCCTATATCAACGGCAGCAAGCCCAATTTAGCGCCACTCCGCTTTCAATACGCCGATTACGCCATATGGCTGCGTTCTCCGTTGGTGACCGGCCAGCTGGATGAAAAACTCAACTACTGGAAAGAAAGACTCGCCGGCGTGTCGCCAATAAATTTACCGCTTGACTATGTACGGCCTGCGATACAAACCACCAACGGTGATATTGTAAGATTGCCGCTGGACAAGGATTTGATCAACCAGGTATTAAAGCTTTGCCCGCAACAGGAGGTAACGTTATATATGTTATTGCTGGCCACTTTTAAAGTGCTTTTATATCGCTATACCGGTCAGGAAGATATTTGTATCGGCAGCCCTACCGCAGGCAGAATGCACGAAGACACAGAGGCGTTGGTCGGTTTCTTTGTAAATACGCTGGTGTTGCGTAGTGACCTGAGTGATAATCCTTCTTTCGCAGCATTGTTACAACAGGTAAAACAAACGTTGTTGTCGGCCTATGAATACCAGGAAGTCCCTTTTGAAAAAATAGTTGGCGCCGTAGTGAAGAACCGGGAGCAGGACAGAAACCTTTTACAGCAGGTGATATTCGGATTGGAGAAAACCCCGGACTTTACTGCATTGAAACTGGGTGATACAACGTTGTCGCAGCAGCCACTGGGCAGAACCACCACAATGGCGGACCTTAATTTTTACATACTGGAAAATCCGGATGGTTCACTGGTGGCCAATATAGAATATTGTACAGACCTGTTTAAGAAAGAAACCATTACGCGGATGCTGTTGCATTATGAACAGCTGCTGCGCGCAGTGGTGGTATCGCCGGAGGAACGGATTGGGGCATTGCCGATGTTAACGGTAGTGGAACAACAACTATTGACGGCAGGATTTAATAATACCGCCACGACTTATCCAACGGACAAAACAGCCATTGCATTATTTGAAGCACAGGCTGCCCGTATCCCGGATGCTGCTGCATTGCTGTTTGAAGATGCAGCCCTGAGCTACCGGCAGCTGAATGAACAGGCGAGTCAGCTGGCGCATCACCTGCAGCATAATGGTGTGAAAGCCGGTGCACTGGTACCGGTTTGCATAGAACGATCCCTCGGTATGATTGTCACTATACTGGCGATTATGAAAACCGGCGCCGCTTATGTGCCCATTGATCCGGACTATCCAACAGACCGTATCAGTTATATGCTGGATGATACCAGGGCGAGTGTGCTGGTCAGTTCCAGGGCTTGTGCCGCGAAGCTGCCGGTAAAAGATTTTTTGCGCATTATTATTCTGGAAGATGAGTTGGAGTTGATAACAAAGCATCCTGTTATTTCACCGGCAACCGTACTCCGGCCGGAAGATCTGGCTTATGTGATTTATACTTCCGGTTCTACCGGTAAGCCCAAAGGTGTAATGATTGAACACCGAGGTTTGGTGAACCTGGCATTGAGCCAGCAGGAAGCATTACGATTGAAAGAAGGGACCCGTTCACTGCAGTTTGCGTCATTAGGTTTTGATGCATCCTGCTATGAAATATTCAATACGTTATTAAGTGGTGGTACACTTGTACTACCTACTAAAAATGATTTGTTGTCTGCAGAAAATTTTGCAGCATTGGTAAATAAACAACAGGTAGAAGTAGTTACGCTGCCGCCTTCGTATCAGCATACTATCAAAGATGTACTGGGACCGGTTAAGACCATTGTGTCTGCCGGTGAAGCCATGATGCTGGAAGATGCAAAAGAAATGATATTGGGGGGCATCAGATTGATCAATGCTTACGGGCCCACTGAAAACACGGTGTGTACCAGTCTTACCGACCAACCTATTCTTGAAAATGATGTAGTAGTCATCGGTAAGCCCATTGCCAATGTGCAGGTGTACGTGCTGGATATCAATGATGGTCTGGCGCCGTTGGGCGTTGCGGGTGAGATATGTGTTGGCGGTGCTAACCTGGCGCGTGGTTACCTGCACCGGGAAGAGTTGACGGCAGAGAAGTTTATATCTCACCCATTCAGCAAAGTACCCGGCAGCAGATTATACCGGACAGGTGACCTTGGTCGCTGGTTACCCGATGGAAATATTGAATACCTGGGTCGTAAAGATGACCAGGTAAAGATCCGTGGCTATCGTATAGAGTTGGGTGAAATAGAAAGTGTGATGCTGAAGTGTGCCCTGATCAGCCAGGCGGTAGTATTGGCGAAAGCGGATGATACGGGCAATAAACGCCTCATCGGTTATGTAGTCCCCAATGGTGAGTTTGACAAAGCCGGTATCATTACTTACCTGAAAGATTGGTTGCCGGACTATATGATTCCGGCGTTACTGATTCCGCAGGATACATTCCCGGTAACGGTAAATGGAAAAATCGACCGGAAGGCATTGCCTGATCCGGATGTAACGGAGTCACGCAGCAGTATATACGAAGCTGCCCAGGATGAGATGCAACAAGCTATGGCGGGTATCTGGCAGGAATTGCTGGGCGTAGAACGGGTAGGGATACACGACAATTTCTTTGAGCTGGGAGGTGATTCTATTATCATCATCCAGGTAGTAAGCCGGGCCAGGCGTTTGGGATACATGCTGCAGGTAGGAGATCTGTTTACCAATCCCACTATTGCAAAAATTTCCCGGCTACTGGCATCACAACAAAGTATAGCGGAGGCGCCGGCAGAAACGGAACAGGAAGGTAGTATCGGACTATTACCCATACAGGAGTGGTATTTCGGGAAAAATAATACCGAGGCGCATTACAACCAGAGCATCTTACTGACGGTAGATAAAAAAATAGTACCTGCACGGATATCAGCCGCCATCGCGGCCCTGACGCGTTATCATGATGCGCTCCATTATACTTACCGGCATAACGGGGAGGGATGGGAGCAGCTGGATGGCGCACAGGAAGGCACTTTGGAGGTGATAGATCTGCAGGCGATAGCACCGGAGAAACTGGCAGAGCACATACAACTGCATGGAGAAAGCATACAGGGAAGTCTGGATATAAAACAGGGCAAGCTGTTACAGGCGGCGCTGCTGCTGACTCCCGCCAGTGAATCACATAACCGCTTGCTGTTGGTGATTCATCACCTGGTAGTAGACGGTGTGTCCTGGCGTATTATGCTGGATGATCTTCAGCTATTACTAAAGAAGGCCACTGTAAATAATGAGCTGGAAGTATTGGGAAGGAAGAGTAGTTCTTATCGTCAGGCTTATGAAGCCTTGCTAAAGTATAGCCGGAAAGACAGGTTGCTGAGTCAGCAAAGTTACTGGCAGCAAATAGTACAGGGATACGTTCCTTTACGCACAGCTACTGATGATGAAGGTGAGATCACGATGGCGGATACCGGTTTGCATGTAGTGCGCCTTAACGCCAGCCAAACACAACGCCTCCTGAAGGAAGTACCTGGTGCTTATCATACAGAGATCAACGATATTTTATTAGCGGCGCTGGCGCTCACCTTAGCGGAATGGAACAGCAGTGCGGCAGTATCCATTGGCCTGGAAGGACACGGGCGGGAAGATGCCCTGTTAGGTATTGATACCAGTCATACTGTGGGTTGGTTTACCAACTTATATCCGGTACTCCTGCAGCTCCCTGCAGACAGTTCACCGGGTAGCCTCCTGAAGGACGTAAAAGAACAACTCCGCAAAGTAGCCGATAAAGGGATGGGTTATGGTGTGCTGAAGTACATCAACAAAGCAGATGATCTACAGGGCAATGATCCCTGGGATATCACCTTCAACTATCTCGGGCAGCTGGATAACATCACTAACGTGAATGGCTACTTGAATATAGCGGAGGAAGCAGCCGGCAGCATGACGGGAGCGGACTATCCGGTACAGGATAAATTATTTATAAACAGCATTGTACAACAGGGTGAACTGGTGATGGAATGGGGATATAGTGTCCTGCATTTTGCACCTGCTGACATAGCAGGGCTGGCGGACAAATATTTCCATCATCTGGACATCCTGATTGCACATTGCGTGTCACAAACGGAATCTTATTTTACCCCGGGGGATTATGGATTGAGTCATGATATCAGCAATGAAGCGTTGGACAGGTTCCTGGATACACCGTACAAAGGTGCACCCAGACGCAATCAGGTAGCCGGCTTATACCGGCTCAGTGGTTTGCAGGAAGGTATGCTGTTTCATAGTCTGTATGATAAAACTGCCGGCGGATATATTGATCAGTTTACCTGCGGTGTGGGTGAAATGGATCTTAGTTTATTCCGGGAAAGCTGGGCACTCCTGTTCCGGCAGCATAGTATTCTGCGAAGCGCATTTTACTACGACGAATTCGCTATACCGGTACAATGTGTTTATCACGAAGTGAAACTGCCGCTAACGGTACTGGATTACCGTCAGTTGAGTGGATCAGCGCAGGAAGAGGCGGTGGCAGCCTATGAAGCCGCCGAACGGAATGAAGGATTTGATTTTTGGGTAGCGCCATTGCTGCGTATTGGCCTCATACGCTTAGGAGAAGGTCGCTACCGGATGGTATGCACCTTCCACCATATTTTACTGGATGGCTGGTCATTGGCCGTATTGGTGGAAGAATTACTGAATACCTATGAAGGGTTGGTAAAAGGGAAGGCGATAGCAATACCGGCAGAAGAAGATCGCTATGGAGATTACATTCAGTACATGGATCGTCGGGATAAGGAAGTGGCTACCAATTACTGGCAGCATTACCTGACGGGGATGGATACTGGCAGCCTGTTACCGTTTATTGATAGCACTGCTGACCGTAATAAAGGAATTGGTACTTATAAAAAAGAAATACTAAGCCTGGAAGGACCGCTGGCAGAAGCGATCCAACGATACGCGCTGGCGCAACGTATTACGGTAAATACCTTGATGCAGGGCGTATGGGCGTACCTGTTACACCACTACACCGCGCAACAAGCGGTTACTTATGGCGTCATTGTTTCTTGTCGCCCGGAAGATTTACCCGGAGTAGAGAAAAGGGTAGGGTTATACATCAATACCTTGCCGCTCCACGTGAAAGTACCTGAAGCAGGAAACATCGCCGGGTGGTTACAGGAGCTGCAAACAAGCCAGCACCAGAGCAGAGAGCACCAGTATACGGCGCTTAACCAGATTCAACAACTGATTGGTTTCACCGGGGATTTGTTTGACAGCATCCTCGTATTTGAAAACTACCCGATCAGTGATGAGGTGTTTGCGGGGCACTGGAGTTTGCGTATCGACAGCTTTAACACCAGCGAACAAACCAATTATCCTTTGGTGGTAATGGTTACCCCCGGTAAAAAAGCCAGCATTGAGTTTGCCTATAATGCGGCGTTGCTGGAAGTGGCGTATGTGCAGGAAATTGCCGCACATTTTGAATATGTATTACAACAAATAACCTATGCCAATATTAATCAGCTGTCGGAATTATCGGTGCTGAAAGCTTCCGAAGTATGGCAGCTGCAAACACGTGCTGCCGTTAGTTATCCGCAGGATAAAACATTCCCCGAACTGTTTGCCGCACAGGCAGCGCTGACGCCAAAGGCAACCGCTGTTGTGTTTGAAGATACACAGCTGACTTACAAGGAACTGAATGAAAAATCAAATCAGCTGGCGCATTACCTGCGTAAGAAGGGGGTAAAAGCTGGTTCATTGGTGCCGTTGTACCTGGAGCGATCTGCTGCTATGATCGTGGCTATATTAGGGATAGTGAAAGCCGGTGGGGCCTATGTACCCATTGATCCGGATTTTCCGGCAGACCGTATTGCCTTTATGCTGAAAGATACCCGTGCAGAAGTGGTGGTGAGCAACAATGCCGGTAAGGCTAAACTGCCCGCTGATATAACCGCGCATGTTGTGACACTGGATGGTGACGCCGCAGAAATTGACCGTTGGAAAGCGAAAGCAGTGCCTGTACCTCCTGCACCTGATGGAGCTTTGTATGTGATTTATACCTCGGGGAGCACCGGTAATCCGAAAGGTGTGGTGATTACCCATCGTAATCTGGTAGATTACCTGTATGGGCTGAAAGCCGCATTGCCGGTAGATGAATGCCGTTCCTTTGGGTTGCTTTCCAGCATTGCTACGGACCTGGGTAATACGGTATTGTTTACTCCCCTGATTTTGGGTGGTGCTTTACATGTGTTTTCTAAAGAGATGATCAGCGATGGAGAATTATTGTGCGATTATTTTTCTGCCCACCCGATAGATAGTATCAAGATAGTGGCTTCTCACTGGAAAGCATTGTCGGCTTCCGGCCGGTTATTGTTGCCGGAGAAATTACTCATTTTTGGAGGGGAAGCGCTGGAAGCCGCAGTGGTAAATAGTATCCGCGCTTATGGCTCCAGCTGTACCATCGTGAATCACTATGGCCCAACGGAAACGACTATAGGAAAATTATTGCATGTAGTAAATGAGACAACTGCCTATGGCCACCACATTCCAATTGGTAAACCATTTTCCAATACCAGGGTATATGTGCTGAATGCTGCCGGTAAGTTATGCCCGGCAGGGGTTCCGGGTGAATTGTATATTGGCGGTGATGGTGTATCGGCCGGTTATTTAAATAATGAGGAGTTAACAGCAGACCGCTTTATCGCAGATCCTTTCGACGAAGCGGCTGCTTCAAAATTATATCGTACTGGTGACCTGGTAAAGATTTTACCGGATGGCAATATTCTGTTTGCCGGTCGTGCAGATGACCAGGTAAAGATTCGCGGTTATCGTGTGGAACTGGGTGAAGTAGAAAAGGCGTTACTACAAACTGGCCTGGTTAGCCAGGCCGTAGTAGTGGCGCGCGGAGAAAGCAGTGGCAGCAAACGCCTGATTGGCTATGTCATCGGAGAAGGGGAGGTAGACCGGGAAGGGGTGTTGACGCATCTGGGAGAACACTTACCGGAATATATGATTCCTTCTGCATTGGTGGTATTGGATAGTTTTCCATTACTGGCCAATGGTAAAGTGGATAAAAAATCGCTGCCGGACCCGGATAATACTACTATTACAGCGGGATATACCGCGCCGGTAAGTGAGGTAGAACAAATATTGGCGGGTATCTGGTCATCTTTATTGGAGGTGGAACAGGTAGGTGTGCATGATGATTTCTTCGCATTGGGCGGTCACTCGCTGCTGGCCATACGCGTAGTATCCGCTGTTCGGAAAGCACTCGACGTAGAAGTGGCGATCGGTGATGTATTTGACTATCCTACCGTAGCATCATTGGCGGTGCGGTTAGGACAGCATTCCGATGCGGCTACCGTTCCGCCTATTGTCAGGTATGAACGTCCGGCTCGTATTCCGCTTTCGTATAGTCAGGAGCGTTTGTGGTTTATAGATCAGCTGGAAGGGAGTGTACAATATCATACGCTGGCAGTATTGCAATTAAATGGGAACCTGCAGGTAGAAGGATTAGCAAATGCCCTGCAAACAATCGTGAACCGTCATGAAGTACTGCGCACGGTCATTTTGCAGGAAGCGGGAGTACCTTACCAGCATGTGCTGGATAAGGATGGGTGGCAGTTAAAGGTGATAGATGAGGCTATCTATAAAGAAGACAACCTCGCATTGCAGACATATGTACAATCGCTGCTGGCGATTCCATTTGAGCTGCATGCAGATCATATGTTGCGTGCACATTTGATCGTCACCGGCCCTGCGGCATACCTGCTCGTGTTTACGCTGCACCATATCGCTTCCGATGGCTGGTCTACCGGCATCATCGTGAATGAGGTGGCGGCATTGTACGCTGCCTGGGTTGCGGGCCAGACGGCGGAGTTAACGCCTTTAAACATTCAGTATGCGGACTATGCCATCTGGCAACGGAATCATTTGTCCGGAACGTTGCTGGACAAAAAAATAAATTACTGGAAGGAGAAGCTGCAAGGGGTTGCCACGCTGCAATTTCCAACAGATTATCCGCGTCCGGCGATACAGAGCACCCGCGGCGCCATCAAAAGTTTCGAGCTGGACAAAGCCTTATCACAACAGTTACAGGAATTGTCGCAGCAACAGGGTACCACACTCTTTATGACTTTGCTGGCTGCTTTCAAGGTACTACTGTACCGTTATACCGGCCAGGAAGACATCTGCATAGGCAGCCCGATTGCCGGCAGAACGCAGCAGGAAGCGGAAGCACTGATAGGGTTCTTTGTGAACACGCTGGCATTACGCAGTGATCTGAGTAATGATCCATCCTTTGCTACTTTGCTGCAACAGGTGAAACGCACTACACTGGGCGCCTATGAGCACCAGGAAGTACCATTTGAAAGGGTAGTGGACGCCATCGTGAAAAAACGTGATCTCAGCAGAACACCGCTGTTCCAGGTGATGTTTGAATTGCAGCATGTGCCGGAGAGTGCAGCATTACGGTTAGAAGATCTGCAGTTATCGCTGGAAAAAACAGATCCGGCTACTACACAGTTTGATTTTACTTTTTCCATAACTGAAAGCAGTACCGGCTTAGCGGGAACGGTGATGTATTGTGAAGATCTCTTTACGGAGGGAACTATACAGCGCCTAATCAGTCATTTTGAACAATTGCTCAAGGCAGTGGTGCATGCGCCGGCCGCCAGGATCAGTACATTCGATATGCTGACACCGGCAGAGAAGGAACAACTGCTCGTAACGTTTAACGATAACATCGTTGCATGGCCGGAAGCCGAAACCATTCCGGGACTCTTTATCAGGCAGGCGGCCAATACGCCGGATGCGGTGGCGTTGGTATTTGAAGGCACTCAACTCTCCTACAGAGAGCTGGATGAGCGCTCCAATCAACTGGCGAATTATCTGCAGCATAAGGGTGTACAGGAAGATACCCTGGTGCCTGTTTGCATAGCACGTGGTCCGGAAATGATTATTGCGATACTGGGTATTATGAAGGCAGGTGGCGCTTATGTACCGGTAGATCCGGAGTATCCGGCAGAACGTATCAGCTATATGCTGGAAGATAGTAATGCCACTGTGTTAGTCACCACCAATGATCTTCGTCAGCGGATACCGGCTAGAAAAGGGTTACATATTGTTGCACTGKATGCCGACAATGTTGCGCTGCAAAATGCTCCGGTTACAGTGCCGGCCACTTTGCCTGCACCTCATCAGTTATCGTATGTGATTTATACCTCCGGATCTACCGGACAACCCAAAGGGGTGATGGTAGAACACCGTGGTATGCTGAATCATTTGTTTGCCAAAATAAATGACCTGCAGATTAATGATAAAACCAGGTTAGCCTATACTGCGTCGTACACATTTGATATTTCTGTATGGCAGATGTTTGCCGCACTTGTTTGCGGAGGCACGACCGTGATCTATACAAATCAGCTCCTTTTCCAGCCATCGGCATTTTTACAGTCTATTGCCAAAAACAATATCAGCATACTGGAAATAGTGCCTTCCTATCTGGCTATTATTTTACAGGAAGAAGCAAATATTAAGACCAGCACCCTACAATACCTGTTGGTGACTGGCGAAGCGGTGAGCCAGTCGTTACTGAAACAATGGTTTAGTCATCCCGTATTCGGTAAAATTCCGGTAGTCAACGCCTATGGCCCCACAGAGGCCTCTGATGATATCTGTCATCATATCATGTATCAGACGCCATTGAGTGCAAATGTGCCGTTAGGTAAGCCGGTGCAGAACCTGCGTATATACGTGCTGGATGCAAAAAAACAATTATGTCCGGTGGGTGTGATCGGGGAGATATGCGTATCAGGTGTAGGCGTATCGCGTGGTTATCTCAATAAAATAGCATTAACAGCAGAAAAATTCATTACAGATCCGTTTACCACTGACCCACAGGCCCGCATGTACTGTACCGGAGATCTGGGCAGATGGCTCCCTGACGGTACTGTTGAATACCTGGGCCGTATAGACGAACAGGTAAAGATCAGCGGCTTCCGTATAGAGCTGGGCGAAATAGAAAGTGTTTTACAACAATCAGCCTCCGTGCATCAGGCGGTAGTACTGGCAAAAACAGATGATGGGGGCCTTAAACGGTTGGTGGGATATATTGTCCCTACTAACACATTCGACCGGGAAGAAATGTATGCCTGGCTGATGGAACGGTTACCGGAATTTATGATTCCTGCCGTGTTGATACCGCTGGATAAACTACCACTGACAGATAATGGAAAGATTGATAAGAAAGCATTGCCGGAGCCGGATATCAGTGCATTGTCGTCCACCATATACGTGGCGCCTTCCAATGCTACTGAACAGGTGCTTACCACTATTTGTGAAGGCTTAATGAACCTGCAACGGATAGGGGTACACGATAATCTTTTTGAACTGGGTATGCATTCGCTGTTGGTAATGCGGTTGGCTGCGGCAGTACAAAAGGAGTTCGGTTTACAGGTATCTGTCAGAACATTTTTTCAACTGGCCACCATCGCGATGCTGGCTAAGTATATCGCTGTTAACCAGGAGGATACTGAACAGGAATTTGGAAAGAGTAAGACCATCACGCTGTAATCAGTTTACCGTTTCGTTTTTAAATTTTTAACTATGATCGACACTAATCTCGCCGGTATAATAGATCTGCTCAAGGAAGCCAATGACAGGGGAATCCGACTGTCTTTTGATAATGATAAACTGCTGTTGCAGATGCAGGAGGAAAAGGAGATAGATGAACTTTTGCTGAGCAGACTGAGAGATAATAAAGAATACCTGATAGCGTATTTCAGGAATCATAGACCCGTTGAGGCAGACAGGGCATTGCTCACCGGTATACAACCCTATGACCGGGAAAGTGTACGGCGTGTTCCACTTTCGTATAGCCAGGAGCGTTTGTGGTTTATTGATCAGTTGGAAGGCAGTATACAATATCATGTACCGGCTATCATAAAATTGAAAGGTGCGCTGAATACTACCGCGTTAACGCACGCATTGCGCACAATAGTGAACCGTCATGAGGTATTGCGTACGGTGCTGGCCGAAGATGAAGGGGTGGCTTATCAACGGGTGCAGCCTGTTGATGACTGGTCGTTGACCATCACAGAAGAGGCATTGTATAAAGGAAACACCGCCGCATTACAGTCTTTTATCCAAACGCTTATTGCCACACCATTTGATTTGCAGCAGGATTATATGCTGCGGGCACAACTGATTGTGCAGGGAGAAGAGGAATATACGCTGGTGGTAGTGATACATCATATTGCGTCTGATGGATGGTCTACTGGTATCATCGTAAAAGAGCTGATAGCGTTATACACCGCTTTGCTGGAAAGCCGCGCACCGAACTTGCCTCCACTCGATATTCAATATGCCGACTATGCCGTGTGGCAACGGAACTATTTATCCGGGGACGTGCTGGATCGCAAAATAAATTACTGGAAAGAAAAATTGTTGGGGGTAGCTACGTTGCAGTTACCCACAGACTTTACCAGGCCGGTGGTGCAAAGTACCAACGGCGCGGCCAGGCGGCTTACGTTGAACCGGGAATTGTCTGATGCGCTACAGGCGTTGTCGCGTCAGCAGGGAACAACCTTGTTTATGACGCTGTTGGCTGCTTTCAAGGTATTATTGTACCGTTACAGCGGACAGGAAGATATTTGTGTGGGCACCCTGATAGCCGGCAGAACGCAGCAGGAAACAGAAGGGCTGATAGGCTTCTTTTTGAACTCTCTTACGCTGCGTAGCGACCTGAATAGTCAACTTCCTTTTTTGTCGCTGCTGGAACAGGTAAAGCAAACTACTTTAAGCGCCTATGAGCACCAGGATGTTCCGTTTGAAAAGGTGGTAGAAGCCGTTGTAAAGGAACGTGATCTTAGCCGTAATCCGTTGTACCAGGTCATGTTTGTGATGCAGAATGTGCCCGATGAGCCGGCATTGCAGCTGGGTGATTTACAGCTGACGCTGGAAGAACCGGAACAGATCACGGCACCGTTTGACCTGACCCTTTCCATGGAAGAAAGTGCAGAAGGACTCAGTGGTCAGGTGGTATACTGCACCAACCTGTTCAACACCGCAACGATTGACCGGATGATGGTGCACTATGAATTGCTGTTGCAGGATATCGTAAAATCACCGGCAGAACAAATAGGTGCGCTGGGGATGCTTACGTCCAGAGAAGCGTATCAGTTACTCGTGACTTTTAATGATACGGTCAACGAATATCCGCATGAAAAAACATTACCGGCATTGTTTTCTTCCCGTGCCGGGCAAACGCCGGATGCAGCAGCGCTGGTATTCGGTGAGCGGATACTGACTTATAGAGAGCTTGAGGAGCGTTCTAATCAACTGGCGCATTATCTCCAGCGTAAAGGTGTTACAGCAGATACGCTGGTACCTGTTTGTATAGAGCGGGGACCGGAAATGGTGATCGCTATACTGGGTATCTGGAAAGCCGGAGGTGCTTATGTGCCGGTGGACCCGGAGTATCCCGCAGCCCGCATCGGCTATATGTTGGAAGACAGTAATGCAACTATTGTTGTGACCAGCAATTATGGTAAGGAGAAACTACCAGCAGGACACGATATACATATGATAGCGCTGGATGGTGGCAAACAGCTGCTGGAGCAGCAGCGCATCACGGCGCCGGTGACGGGGCCATTGCCACATCAGCTGGCTTATGTGATCTATACGTCCGGATCTACCGGTAAGCCTAAAGGGGTGATGGTAGAGCATCGTGGTATGCTCAACCATTTGTATGCGAAAATAAATGACCTGTTCATCAATGATAAAACGAAGCTGGCTTTTAATGCTTCCTATACTTTTGATATTTCCGTATGGCAAATGTTTGCGGCATTGGTTTGCGGTGGGCAAACCATTATTTATCCGGAGGAACTGATATTTCAGCCAGCGGAATTTATTCGTCGTATTGATGCAGACAGGATCACGATACTGGAATTGGTACCGTCTTACCTGACGTCTTTAATGCAGGAAGATACGGGTGTCCGGTTCTCGCAGCTGCAATACCTGATGGTGACGGGTGAAGCTGTGAGCCAGCCGTTGCTGAAGCAATGGTTTGAGCATCCGCAATTCGGTACCATTCCGGTAGTAAATGCTTATGGGCCTACAGAAGCTTCTGATGATATCTGTCATCATATAATGAGAAGTACGCCGGTGGGCTTAAACGTGCCACTGGGTAAGCCCGTACAGAATCTTCATCTCTATATATTGAATGATGTATTACAACTTTCTCCGGTAGGTATTGCGGGTGAGATCTGTGTATCCGGTGTAGGGGTATCCCGTGGATATCTTAACCGGGAGGCATTAACTGCGGAGAAGTTTATCAGGGACCCTTTCAGTCCGGATGCGGGGACGCGTATGTACCGCACCGGTGATCTGGGCAGATGGTTGCCAGATGGCACTATTGAATACCTGGGTCGTATAGATGAACAGGTGAAGATCCGCGGTTTCCGGATTGAGCTGGGAGAAATAGAAAGTGTATTGCAGCAATGTCCATTAGTAAACCAGGCGGTGGTACAGGCAAAAGCAGATCACGACGGTATTAAAAAACTAATTGGTTATGTGGTGCCCAATGGACCATTTTACAGAGATGATATTTTACATTATCTGGAAGATAAGTTGCCTGAATTTATGATTCCATCGTTGCTGATGGAAATGGAAAAGTTGCCATTGACTGCGAATGGAAAAATCAACCGGCAGGCATTGCCTGACCCGGATGCTTCGCTGTTAATGACAGCCACTTACGTAGCACCACGTAACGAAACAGAGGAGGTGGTCACCCATATCTGGCAACAGTTGCTGGGTATTGAACGGATAGGGATATACGATAATTTTTTTAACATAGGTGGTCACTCACTGCTGGCTATGCGGCTGGTAGCTGCCATTCGCCGGGAGCTGGATACGGAATTAACTATTAAATCATTATTCCTGTATCCAACTGTCGCTGGTTTGGCTGCACACGTGCAGTCATCCGGTAAAAGCGTGCAGCTACCGCCGGTAGAGGCAGTGGAAAAACCGGCGCATATTCCATTATCTTATAGCCAGGAACGTTTGTGGTTTATAGATCAGCTGGAAGAAGGCAGTGTGCAATATCATTTACCCGCCATATTACGGCTGGAAGGAAAGCTCAACAGAACAGCGCTGGCATATGCGTTACAGTCGATCGTGAGCCGCCACGAAGTATTACGGACGGCAATAGCCACCACCGGAGGAGTACCGTATCAGCTGATACAGGAGGTGGCTGACTGGGAAATGATCATTACAGATGAACTGGTATACCAGGTAGATGCGAATGCTTTGGAGGCGCTTATCAGCAATCTGGTAAATACGCCTTTTGACTTATCAGCCGGTTACATGTTGCGGGCAAATCTGATCGTGTTGGAAGATGAAGCACATCTGCTGGTGGTCGTTATTCATCATATCGCCTCCGATTTATGGTCTGCCGGTATCATCATCAAAGAACTGGCAGAGCGTTATGCTGCTTATGTGGAAGACCGTCAGCCGCTGCTGGCGCCATTGCCATTGCAATACGCCGACTATGCCATTTGGGAACGTACCTGGTTAACAGGGGACGTGTTGGAGAAAAAACTACATTATTGGAAAGATAAGCTGGCAGGCGTAACTACTTTAAACCTGCCTACAGATCATATACGCCCGGCTATTCAAAGCACCAGGGGCGCCGGCAGGAAGTTCCTGCTGGGGAAGGAATTATCGGAACAGTTAAAAGCATTTTCGTATGAGCAGGGAACCACGCTCTTTATGACTTTGCTGGCTGCATTCAAAGTATTACTATACCGCTACAGCGGACAGGGAGATATCTGCGTGGGTACACCCATTGCCGGTAGAACGCAACGGGAAACAGAAGTGTTGATTGGCTTTTTCGTGAATACACTTGCCCTGCGTAGTGACCTCCATGGTGATCCTACTTTTTTATCGCTCCTCCAACAGGTGAAGCAAACTACGTTGGGCGCCTACGATCACCAGGAAGTGCCTTTTGAAAAAGTAGTAGAAGTGGTAGTAGCGGAAAGGTCACTGAGCAGAACACCGTTGTTCCAGGTAATGTTTGACTTGCAAAGTACGCCGGAAGAGCAACACCTGCATTTGCATGATTTGCAGGTATTGCTGCAGGAAGCGGAACGCACTACCGCACAGTTTGACCTGAACTTCTCTATTAACGACAGTACAGAAGGGATAGGAGGCTACGTGACCTGGTGTGTTGACCTGTTCAACGATGATACCATTGACCGGATGGTGACCCATTACGAATCATTGCTGGCGGCCATTGTAACGTTGCCTGCGTCGCGTATCAGTGCGCTGAATATGCTTACACAGGAAGAAACCCAGCAGTTGCTGTATACGTTTAATGATACTGCCGTAGCTTATCCAACAGATAAAACGTTTGTAGATCTGTTTGCACAGCAGGTAGCAGACACCCCGGAAGCAATTGCGCTGGTATTCGAAGATACACAGCTGACTTACCGGGAGCTGGATGTATTATCCAACAAACTGGCGCATCATCTCATCAGTAAGGGGGTGAAGGCAGACACGCTGGTGCCCATTTGCATAGAACGTTCTTTGAACATGATCATTGGCGTACTGGCTATTATGAAGGCGGGCGGTGCTTACGTGCCCATTGATCCGGAGTCTCCTGCCAGCCGTATCAGTTATATGCTGACAGATAGCAATGCACAGCTGATTGTTACCAGCAGTTATGGAAAAGAAAAAATACCTGTTGGCACCACCGCTGATTTCATTTTGCTGGATGCAGATGCCGCCATCATCCATCAGCAGCCCGATACCCCGCCGGCTGTCTGGTTGTTGCCGCATCACCTGGCCTATATGATCTACACCTCAGGATCAACCGGCCGGCCAAAAGGTGTGCTGGTGGAACATCTGGGGATGCTCAATCACCTGCTGGCGATGGTAGATGAGTTCGGAATGGATAATAACGCGGTGGTAGCATTCACTGCTTCCTATACATTCGATATTTCGGTATGGCAAATGCTGAATGCATTCATTTGCGGTGGACGCACCATCATTTATCCGCAACAGCTGATCCTGCATCCTGCGGCGCTGATTGAAGATGCCGACAAACAGCAGGTTACCTTATTGCAATTGGTGCCGTCTTATCTTACCGCCGTATTGCATGATCATACAGATGTGACCTTAAGCGCGTTGCAGTATTTACTGGTTACCGGAGAAGCCGTCACCAGGCAGTTATTGCAGGAATGGTTCAGCCATCCGCGCTTCGGCAATATCCCGGTGGTAAATGCCTATGGCCCTGCGGAAGCCTCTGATGATGTGAGCTTTTATTACATGTACGAAGCACCTGCTGCAGCTAATATTCCCGTAGGCGCACCTATACAGAACTTACAGATTTATATACTTGATAAAGAAGAACAGTTATGCCCGCTGGGAATACCTGGCGAAATTTGTGTAGCTGGTATTGGCGTGGCGCGCGGTTATCTCAACCTGAAAGAATTAACCAATCAAAAATTTGTGGCTGACCCTTTCCGCGCCGGGCAAAGAATGTACAAGACCGGTGATCTGGGTAAATGGTTGCCGGATGGAAATATTGAGTTCCTGGGACGTATGGACGATCAGGTGAAAATACGTGGTCACCGGATTGAACTTGGAGAAGTAGAAAGCGTTATAGCTGCATCCGGATGGGTACAACAGGTAGTGGTCGTTGCCAAGCCTGACCATAAAGGACATCAACGGTTAGTGGGATATGTGGTGCCTGGTGAGTTATACGATAAAACAGCGATGCTGGCTTTTGTGAAAGAACAATTACCGGAGTATATGGTGCCGGTGCTAATGGAGTTGGAAAAGCTGCCATTAACGCCCAATGGTAAAATTGATAAGCACGCATTGCCGGAACCTGCTGCTGATGGACAGTTACAGCGCACCTATACAGCGCCGCGCAATAGGCTGGAGCAGGTACTTGCCAACAACTGGCAGGAATTGCTGGGCATACAACAGGTAGGGATATACGATAATTTCTTTGAACTGGGAGGGCATTCTCTGATGGCCATGCGCCTGATGTCGGTGCTTCGCCGGGAAGTCCAGGTGGAGTTGCCGGTGAAATGTTTATTCCTTTATCCTACGGTAGCAGAGCTGGCGGCCTGGTTACAGGTGCAGGTACCTGATAAAAGCACGCAGCTTCCTGTGGTGAAAGCATACAGCAGACCACCACAAATTCCGTTGTCGTATAGCCAGGAACGTTTGTGGTTTATCGACAGGCTGGAAGGAAGTATACATTATCATATTACAGAAGTATTAAGATTAAAAGGCGACCTCAATAGAGAGGCACTGGCCTACGCCCTGCAAATGATTGTGCAGCGTCATGAGGTATTACGTACCGTGATCCGGGAAGAAGGAGGAGTGCCGTATCAGCGTGTTCTGGAGCGCGACTGGCAGTTATCTGTTGTAGATGAGGCCACGTATAAAAATGATCCGGCGGTTTTACAAGCCTACGTAAAATCACTGACGGAAACACCTTTTGATTTGTCGGAGGATCATATGATGCGGGCACATTTGATTGTGCAGGCGGAAGATGAATATGTATTGGTATTGGTGATACATCATATTGCGGCGGATGCCTGGTCAGCTGCCATCATTGTAAGCGAAGTAATGGAGTGGTATGCGGCTTATACAGAAGGTCGACCTGCGCAACTCCCACCAATGGAGTTACAATTTGCCGATTATGCTATCTGGCAGCGGAATTATCTGTCGGATGCTGTGTTGGATAAAAAGCTGGACTACTGGAAAAATAAATTGGCAGGTGTTACGCCGCTGGCATTGCCAACAGATTATGTTCGCCCTGCTACGCAAACTACCCACGGGGGTAGCATTTTATTCCATATAGATCCGGTATTACAGGCGCAGCTGCTGTCATTGGCACAGCAGGAGGGCGTAACTATTTATATGTTGCTGCTGGCTGCTTTCAAGGTGTTATTGTATCGCTATAGCAACCAGACAGATATTAGCGTTGGCTGTTCTACAGCTGCACGTCCGCAGGAGGAAATAGAAAACCTGATTGGATTTTTTATTAATACGCTGACATTACGCAGCGATCTGGATAACCGTCCTGCTTTCACAACGTTGCTGCAGCAGGTGAAAGCCACTACATTGGATGCGTATGAGTACCAGGACGTACCTTTTGAAAAGGTGGTGGAAGCAGTAGCGAAAGACAGAGATCCCAGCAGAAGCCCACTATTCCAGGCGATGTTTGTGATGCAGAATGTACCGGGAGATGATGACCTGCGGTTGGGAGATATCGTATGGTCAGGAGAAGAGGTCGCCATCACCACCGCCAAGTTTGATCTTACATTTTTTGTTGCCGATGAAGCCACCGGTTTACATGTAAATGCGGTGTACAGAAGTGACCTGTTTACCGAAGATACGATTGTACGGATGGGGGCACATTATGTACAATTATTGCAGGCCATTGCCGCCAATCCTGCACAGGAAATAGATGCCTTGCCGATGTTGTCTTCTTCGGAAGAATTACAATTGCAGGCGGCGTTGACCTATCCATCTGTCAGCTATCCGCAGGATAAAACGTTCCTGGACGGATTTGCTGAGCAGGCCGCATTAACACCGCAGGCAACAGCGGTGGTATTTGAAGGCACACGTCTGACTTATCAGGAACTGGACGAACGCGCTACGCAGCTGGCGCATTACCTGCATGCGAAAGGCATCGGGAAAGGTTCGCTGGTACCGCTTTATATAGAAAGATCTGCTGAAATGATAGTGGGCATCATCGGTATTGGAAAGGCAGGTGCAGCCTATGTACCTATTGATCCTGATTTTCCATTAGATCGGGTTTCCTTTATCCTGGAAGATGCTGCTGCAAAAGTGGTGGTGAGTAGTCGTGCCGGCAAGGCGCAACTGCAGACGCGCAGCGCTGTGGAAGTGATAGCATTGGATGAGGATCAGCCACTCATCAGCCAGACCAATACCCGGCATACATTGCCTTCCGCTGCTCCGCAGGATTTGCTATATGTAATCTATACTTCCGGTAGTACCGGGAATCCTAAAGGGGTAACGGTTACCCATCGCAACCTGATAGATTACCTGTATGGACTGAAAGCCGCATTGCCGATAGCGGAATGCCGTTCCTTCGGATTGCTTTCCAGCATTGCCACAGATCTGGGTAATACGGTATTGTTTACTCCACTGATTTTGGGTGGTACGTTACATGTATTTTCTAAAGAGAGGATCAGCGATGGAGAATTGATGTATGATTATTTTTCTATTCACCCAATAGATTGTATTAAGGTGGTGGCTTCGCACTGGAAAGCCCTGTCGGCCTCCGGCAGATTATTGTTGCCGGAAAAACTACTCATTTTCGGCGGGGAAGCATTGGAAACAGCCGTCGTAAAAAGTATCCGCGCTTATGGTTCCCGTTGCACGATTGTGAATCACTATGGCCCAACGGAAACGACTATAGGAAAACTACTGCATGTGGTGAATGATTATATAGAGTACGGTCATCATATTCCTATCGGTAAACCATTTTCCAACACCCGGGTGTATGTATTGAATCCTGCCGGAAAGTTATGTCCTGTGGGCGTTCCCGGCGAATTATACATTGGAGGTGATGGAGTAGCACCGGGCTATTTGAATAATAAAGACTTAACAGATAGTCGCTTTGTAACTGCGCCGTTTGCCGGAGACATTACTTCAAAACTATATCGTACCGGCGACCTGGTGAAGATGCTGCCGGATGGCAACATACTTTTCGCTGGTCGTATCRATGATCAGGTGAAGATCCGTGGTTACCGGGTAGAGCTGGGAGAAATTGAAAAGGTATTATTGCGGAGTGAGCTGGTAAACCAGGCCGTGGTGGTAGCGCGTGGAGACGATAGTGGCAGCAAACGTCTGATCGGTTATGTGGTCACGAATGAAACATTAGATCAACATGCCATTGCTACCTGGCTGGCAGAGCATTTACCGGATTATATGATCCCTTCGGCTTTAGTGGTATTGGATAGCTTTCCGCTGATGGCCAATGGTAAAGTGGATAAGAAAGCTTTGCCTGATCCTGATTACTCCGCCACGGCAGATAGCTATGTGGCGCCTGAAACGCCCTTGCAGCAGGTGCTGACAGATATCTGGTCTACGTTGCTGGAGGTAGAGAAAGTAGGGCTTCACGACGACTTTTTTGCGCTGGGCGGCCATTCCCTGTTGGCCATACGGGTGGTATCTGCCATCCGGAAGGCGTTGGGCGTAGAGATAGCCATCGGCGATGTATTTGACTATCCCACTATTTCACTGTTATCCGTCAGGTTATCGGAGAATGCGGATGTATTGATTACACCGCCATTGGTGCCGGAATCAAGACCCGCACATATTCCACTTTCGTATAGCCAGGAGCGTTTGTGGTTTATACATCAGCTGGAAGGTAGTGTACAATATCATGTTCCCATTGTGCTGAGAATGAAGGGCGCTTTGCAGCCGGATGCGCTGGCATATGCGTTGCGTAGTACGGTGAACCGTCATGAAGTACTGCGCACGGTGATTGCACAGGAGGGAGGAACCGCCTATCAGCGGATTATAGACCAGGACCAATGGGAGCTGACAATAGTAGATGGAAAACAGTATGGAGATGATCTGCAGGAACTGAAAACATTTATTACAACACTGACAGATCAGCCTTTTGATCTGGCTGTCGACCATATGATGCGCGCGCATCTGATAACACTTCCCGGAGATGAATATATCCTGGTGTTAACCTTGCATCACCTCGTGTCGGACGAGTGGTCGCACGGTATCCTGGTGCAGGAATTTGCCGCACAATACGGCGCCTATGTGCATGGATTTGTTCCGCAACTCCCGGCGTTGCCTGTGCAATATGCCGATTATGCCATCTGGCAACGGAAGTATCTGTCTGGTGAAGTGCTGGAGAAGAAACTGGACTATTGGAAAGATAAGCTGGCCGGTGTAACCGCACTGCATCTTCCCGGGGATTTTACCAGGCCCGCTATCCAGAGTAACCGCGGCGCTTTCCTATCTTTCCATATTAATAAAAAAATAGCAGATCACCTCCTGCAGTTAAGCCAGGAGCAAGGAAGTACCTTGTTTATGACTTTGCTGACTGCCTTTAAAGTGTTGCTGTACCGCTATACCGGGCAAACGGATATTTGCGTGGGCACACCGGCATCCGGCAGAACGCAGCAGGAAGTAGAAGGTCTGATCGGATTTTTTGTAAATACACTCGCTTTACGGAGTGATCTGAGCGATAACCCTTCTTTTACCACGCTGTTGCAGGAAGTGAGAACCACGATCTTACGTGCTTACGATCACCAGGACGTACCGTTTGAAAAAATAGTAGAAACCGTGGTGAGGCACCGGGACCTCAGCAGCAATCCCATCTTCCAGAACATGTTTGTATGGGAAACAAAGGAAACTGCCAGCCCTTATCTCTCAAAAGTGCAGCTGTTGCCGGAAGCCGTAACGCATACCTCTTCTAAATTTGATCTCACCTTTTTTGCATCAGAAAGCCATGATGGTTTGCAAATAAATATTGAATACTGCACGGACCTGTTTAAAGAAGATACCATCCGTCAGTTATTCGCGCACTTTGAAGAATTGCTGCATAGCATTACAATATCGCCGGCAGCGCGTATAGATACCCTGTCGTTGATGGGTGAACAGGAGCGCGACCACCTGTTGTCATCTCTCAATGCTACTGAAGTAAAATATCCGGCTGTAAAATCGCTTATGGAGCTGTTTGCCACACAGGTAACACAACATCCGGATGCGATAGCAGTAGTAGCTGGTGGCGGGCAGCTGACTTATCGTGAACTGGATGAGCACTCCGGCAGATTAGCTACTTATCTGCGCAGCAAAGGAGTGGTGACAGGTTCACTGGTGCCGGTCTGCATAGAGCGGTCGCTAAATATGATTGTCGGCATCTGGGGGATACTGAAAGCAGGAGGTACCTATGTACCCATAGATCCGGAATATCCACCTGCCCGTATTCAATACATGATAGCAGATACCTGTGGCAGGGTCATCCTGACCAGTAGCACTTGCGCGGAAAAAGTAAGCGGGCAGCCGGGTGTAGGTATTATAGAGATAGATACGCAGTGGGACCAGATCATGGCCCAGCCAGTGCGCGAAACCGGTAATATCACACCTGCCTTTCTCGCCTACGTGATTTATACCTCGGGTACTACCGGAAATCCCAAAGGCGTGGAAATGCCTGCCAGTGCCATGGTGAACCTGTTGCGCTGGCAGCAGGGGCAAATGGATACCCCCGTCAGCAAACGGGTGTTACAATTTGCCAGTTTGAATTTTGACGTCAGCTTCCAGGAGATATTTTCATCCTTGTGTTTGGGACATACACTTTTCCTGATAGAAGAAGCCACGCGCAGGGATGCAGGTGAACTGCTGCGGCAAATCAGGCACCATCGTATCAACTACCTGTTCCTGCCTTATGTGGTATTGAAAAGTATAGCAGACTATGCAAAAGCGATGTCGCTCTATCCTGCCTCCCTGGATATTATTTTCACGGCAGGCGAGCAACTGCGCCTGAGCGATGATATCAAAGCGCTGCTGGATAATTCCGGCGCCAAATTGTATAACCATTACGGGCCTACGGAGGCGCATGTGGTCAGCTCCTATGAAGTAACTGATACCGACTTCGAAGAAAGATTACTGCCGCCTATTGGCAAGCCTATCAGCAACACGACCTTGTATATACTGGATGCCCGCGGAGAATTGTGTGGCAGGGGTATCAGTGGTGAGTTATTCATCGGCGGTGTACAGGTAGCTAACGGCTACCTGAATCAACCGGAGCTCACCGCGGCAAAATTCATGGCAGATCCTTTCAGTCATCTTCCGCAGGCAAGAATGTATCGCACCGGCGACCTCGCCAGATGGCTGCCAGATGGCAACATAGAATATCTGGGCCGTATAGATGACCAGGTGAAAATCCGTGGTTACCGCATAGAACTGGGTGAGGTAGAAAGTATCCTGCAACAGTGCGCATTGGTAAATCAGTCCGTAGTGCTGGCAAAGGCAGACAACAACGGCTTTAAACGATTGATCGCCTACATAGTGCCGGAAGGGGCTTTTGATAGAGAAGGTATTTTGTTCTATCTCAGAAGTAAACTGCCGGAGTATATGGTACCATCCCTGCTGATAAGCCTGGATAAACTACCGCTGACAGCCAATGGCAAGGTAAATAAGAAAGTATTACCTGATCCTGCGGCAGATGAACTGCTGACCAACGAATATGTAGCCCCGCGCAATCAACAGGAAGAAATACTGGCCGATATCTGGCAACGGTTGTTAAATGTGCCCCGCGTTGGGATCAAAGACAATTTCTTTGATCTGGGTGGCCATTCACTGCTCACCATGCGGCTGATCTCTGAAATACGCGAGGCATTACACATTGAAATACCGGTGGCCCTTTTCTTCCAGCTGCCTACTATTGAATCATTAAACAGACATCTGAACATTTCCCAGAATGATGTTACTGCCCCTGATAAGGATTTAAAAACGATCCGCTTATAACCCATTACACACTAAAATCATGAAACATGTCTGATCATACATTGATTAACGTAATAGCGCTGCTGGAACGCGCCAATGAGGATGGAATTAAAATATCTCTGGAGGAGAATGAGTTGATTGTGCAGGTAGAAAAAGAACGTGAAATTGACGGATTGTTTTTGGATGAGCTGAGAAATCATAAAACACATTTAATTGAATACCTGAAATCTTCCAGGCAGGGAGCCGGTGATAACGCGCCTGGCAGCAGGATAGATCCGGATCGCAGAAAAGCATTGTCCGCCATCCCGCTTTCGTTTAGCCAGGAACGTTTGTGGTTTATTGACCAGCTGGAAGGCAGTGTTCCCTATCATATACCCACCGTATTGCGGCTGAAAGGAAAGCTGGATCGTGATGCGCTGCAACATGCATTACTAACCATCGTAAACCGCCATGAGGTATTGCGTACCGTAATCCGGCAACGTGCCGGAGTAGCCTATCAGCATATCCTGGCGCCGGATTTATGGCAACTGAATATCGTAGATGAACCGGGATATATTGCTGATGAAGCAGCCTTAAAGGATCATATAAAATTACTGATTGACACCCCGTTTGATCTGGCCGAAGATCATATGCTGCGTGCGCATTTGATCATCCTGGGAACAGAAGAACATATATTGGAAGTTACGTTGCATCATATCGCGTCTGATGGCTGGTCTGCCGGCATTATCGTACAGGAACTGCTGGAGTTGTACAGTGCACACATAGAAAATCGTGCACCACAGCTGGCTGCACTGGAACTTCAATATGCAGATTTCGCGATCTGGCAGCAGGAGCATCTTTCCGGAGCCGTGTTGGAAGATCAGCTGGGCTACTGGAAACAAAAGCTCACCGGCGTAGCTGCATTACAGCTGCCGCTTGATTTTCCGCGCCCGCCTATACAAAGTGCCAGCGGTGCTGCCACCAGTTATAAACTGGAGGAAGCCCTTTTACAACAGCTGCGCACCTTATCGCGGCAGCAGGGTACTACTTTGTTTATGACGCTGCTGGCTGCTTTTAAAGTATTACTGTATCGCTACAGTGGCCAGGAAGATATTTGTGTGGGTAGCCCTATCGCCGGCAGAACACGTAAAGAAATTGAAGGGCTGATAGGCTTCTTTGTAAATACACTTGTACTGCGTGATGACCTGGGTAATAATCCGGCTTTCACCGATTTACTGCAACAGGTGAAGCAAACTACACTCAGCGCTTATGACCACCAGGATGTGCCCTTTGAGAAAATTGTGGATGCAGTCATTGAAAACAGGGACCAAAGCAGACCACCATTATTCCAGGTAGCATTCGTATTACAGAACATGCCGGAAATACCTGATTTACGGCTGGGCGATGTACAGTTCTCTCCTGTGCAAACCGCGCAGGATATGGCCCGTTATGACATGACGGTTACTACGGAAGAAGGCCATGACGGCCTTTCCATCAACGTGGAATATTGTGTGGACCTCTTCACAAAATCAACCATCGATCGGATGATGGGGCACTTTGAACAGCTGCTCCGTTCCATTACCACTGCACCAGCCACCAGGATTGGTTCTTTGCCGCTGTTAAGCGAAGCAGAAGAACATCAAGTGCTGCATGCATTCAACAATACGGCCACCGACTATCCCGATACTGAAACAGTTGCCGGAATTTTCGCTACCCATGCCGCCAATAGCCCGGATGCTACTGCCGTAGTGTATGGCAATACTTCTATGACCTATCGGGAGCTGGACGAAAGATCCAACCAGCTGGCGCACTATCTGCATGGTAAAGGCGTAAAGGCAGAAACACTGGTGCCGGTATGTATAGACCGTTCCCTGGAAATGATGGTGAGTATATTGGGTATCCTGAAGGCTGGTGGGGCGTATGTTCCCATTGATCCCGAATATCCGTTGGACAGGATTAATTATATGCTGGCGGATACCGGCGCCACCATTATTCTTACAAATGAAAATATCATTGCGAAACTGAGAAGTACCACCCATGCAGTCAGTATCGTAACACTGGATAATGATGATATCATAGGCGCTTATCCCAAAACGGCGCTGGCAACAGATATTAGCGCTACACAGCTGGCGTATGTGATCTATACTTCGGGCTCAACCGGCCACCCCAAAGGCGTGCTGGCTACACAACAGTCGCTCATCAACCTTATCCACTGCCAGAGCAAAGTATATAACATCACCAAAGAAGAGCGGGTACTGCTATTGTCTAATTATATTTTTGATGCTTCTGTAGAACAGATATTTTTTGCGCTCCTGAATGGAGTCGCATTGGTATTGGTAGATACCGCCGTGCAATTAGACATGGTGCTGTTTGAACAGTTCCTGACCGATCAACAGATTACCCACATAGAGGCTACACCCAGTTTCCTGGTAAATCTCAAGCCGGGCAAATATGGTGGTCTTAAAAGGATTGTTTCCGGAGGAGAGCTTTGCCGGAAAGTATTTGCAGAAAAGTGGATCGGGGTGGTAGAATTTTATAACATCTACGGACCTACGGAGACAACCATTTCGGCGATCGCTTATCATTATACAACAACGAATGCCGGTTATGCAGAGGCGCTGCCCATAGGCCGTCCGCTGGCGAATGTACAGGTATACCTGCTCGATAGTCATGGTAATCCTGTTCCTATTGGGGTCACCGGTGAACTGCATATTGGTGGCGCAGGCCTTACCCGTGGGTATTTAAAACGACCGGAGTTAACCAATGCAAAATTTGTCAGCAACCCATTCAGTAACCACCTGGGTGCCAGTATGTATAAAACAGGGGACCTGGCAAAATGGCTCCCGGATGGTAATATCGAATACCTGGGAAGAATAGATGACCAGGTAAAGATCCGCGGTTTCCGTATTGAATTAGGAGAAATAGAAAATATCCTGCAACAATCTGATCTCGTAGGTCAGATAGCTGTGCTGGCAAAAGGAGAGGACGGCGGTAAACGACTGGTGGCGTACGTAGTACCAGCGGATGTATTTAACCCCGATGGCATATTAGCCTACGGCAAAAAACTATTGCCGGAATATATGCTGCCCGCTTTGATAGTAGAATTGCAAAGCATGCCGCTCACCCCCGGTGGTAAGATAGACCGCAAAGCCTTACCTGACCCGGATGTAATGGGAGCGCAGAAAGGTACCTGGCTGGCGCCGCGCACGCCCGTAGAACAAAAAGTAGCAGAGATATTTGAAGCCGTGCTGGAAGTAACCGGCGTGGGCGTATACGATGATTTTTTCAAACTGGGAGGCGATTCTATTCTGGTAATTACGCTGGTAACACACCTGCGTGAGGCATTCGAACAGGATATTAAAMTGTTTGAAGTATACGGAACGCCAACGGTAGAGCAAATTGCACGGATGGTAGACCAGCCGGAAGCTGTGGTAGTTGACACAAATGATGAGTACGCAGCAGTAGAAGCAGAAATAACGACGCTGAAAAATGAAGTGCTGAAAATGCGTGCAGATGCGGCACTGATAGAAGACATCTACCCGATGAGTGATATCCAGAGTGGGATGGTATATGCTTCGTTAGTAAACCCGGAACTGGGCATCTACCATGATCAGATGGGGCATCTGCTCACAAAAGGATTAGATCCGGTGGTGCTGGAAAAAGCACTGTCTATGATGGCGCAGAAACATGCTATCCTGAGAACTACATTCGACCTGCATTCACATACAGAAGGATTACAGATTGTATATAAAGAAATACCTGTTAAAGTAGCTTATCTCGACTATGGTCATTTAACAGATGACGAAGCGAAAATACAGATCGATAATTACCTGAAAGACGAGCGTAAACGCCCCCTGCAAATGGACCAGGCGCCTACGTGGCGTGCTACGGTGTTTAATCTTCAAAATCATTCAGCGTTTTTATTCCAGTGCCATCATGCCATTATAGACGGCTGGAGTGACGCATCCTTCAACACAGAACTGAATAACCTGTATCTCCGGCTGAAAGCAGGGGAAGATGTGCCAGCATTGCAGCCGCTGAAATGTACGTACAGAGATTATGTGCTGTCACATATCGTGGAGAAGAGAAACGTGGAAAACAGGGAATTCTGGAAGAATGACCTGGACGAGTACAAACGGCTGAACATCTTCACACACGAAGCAGAAGATAAACGACTGGTTACTACATACGAACCAGCGTACCTGGAATTACTCCAGCAGCGCACCAAAGACGATGGCATCTCCCTCAAAGGCCTGTTGTTCGGCGCCATGGTATTTGCCCTGAATATGCTTACCTATGAAGATGAAGTTACCGTAGGCCTCGTAGCGAACAGCAGACCAGTGAAAGAAGATGGCGATAAGGTGATTGGCTGCTTCCTCAATTCTGTGCCCTTCCGGTTCAAACAGGATAAAACTGCTTTTACCTGGAAGAAATACTTCGGACAAATAGAAAGTAAGCTGATAGAGATGAAACAGCGGGACCGGGTAAGTCTTCCTGAAATTATAAAAATTACCGGTGAGCATTTCTCTGAAGGAAATCCCTTCTTCGATGTACTGTTCAACTTCACCAATTTCCATGTCTATAAAAACATGGAGGAGGGATTGGCAGAAGAAACACAAAGTGAGTTGAACAATGTGTTGAGCTATGGGGTAGTAAATACTTACCTCACCTGTAATCTCAGCATCACCGGCAATCAGCTGGTGGTGAACAATTCCCTGAAGCGGAAATTTAAGTCCGGTGATTCACTGTCCACCCTGCAGGGTTATTTTGATGYAGTACTCAACGGCTACCTGGATCGTTACGAGGTACCGGTTAATAGAAATGAAATTTTCTCTCTGCAGGAATTAAACCAGTTATTAAATACAGACCATACGGAGTATCCGAAGGATAAGACGATTGTTGACCTGTTTACAGAGCAGGTGTCCCGTACGCCGGAGGCAACAGCGGTGGTGTATGAAGACCAGTCGCTGACCTACCAGGAACTGAATGATCGTTCCACACAGCTGGCCCGCTATCTCCGTCACCTTGGGGTGACCACAGAAATGTTGGTGCCGGTTTGTATAGACAAGAGCCTGGAAATGATCATTGGTATACTTGCGATATTGAAAGCCGGTGGTGTATATGTACCTGTAGACCCAACGTATCCGGAAGAGCGGATCAGATACATACTGGACGACACCAACGCAACGATTGTAGTGAGCAGCAGCACCTGTATTGAAATATGTCATCAGGCGTCCCCTTCCCTGAAAGTAATAGCGGTAGACAAAGAATGGGAAAATATCAGCAAAGAATCTGCTGCACCAATGGATCATATTATCGTACCTCAGCAGCTGGCTTATGTAATTTATACTTCCGGATCTACCGGTAAGCCTAAAGGAGTATTGATAGAGCATGTTAACGTAGTGCGGTTATTTAAAACCGCTAAGCCGCTGTTTGATTTTAATGAGAAGGATGTATGGGCAATGTTCCATTCCTTCTCATTTGACTTCTCCGTTTGGGAAATGTATGGTGCCTTGTTTTTCGGCGGCCGCCTGGTGGTAGTGCCAAAGCAGGTTACCAAAGATACCGCCTTGTTTGGGGAACTATTAATCCGGGAGGGCGTAACCATCCTTAACCAAACGCCGTCTTCATTTTATGTGCTGCAGGATTTTCTGACGGCATCTGACCGTACAGGGGTTATCCGGTATGTAATTTTTGGGGGAGAAGCATTGAACCCTGCCAGGATAAAGCCATGGAGACAGGCATATCCCGATTGCCGTTTGATTAATATGTACGGCATTACTGAAACCACCGTGCACGTAACTTATCAGGAGTTAACAGATGCGCAGCTGGAAAGCAGTGTGAGCGTCATTGGTAAGCCCATACCTACCCTGCATGCTTATATCCTGAATAAGTATCAGTCGCTGGCGCCTGTGGGCGTGGCGGGTGAATTATATGTAGGTGGCATGGGGGTAGCAAGAGGTTATCTGAACCGTGCTGCATTATCTGCCGAAAAATTCATTGCGGACCCCTTTGTTTCCAGTGGCAGATTATATCGCACCGGGGATCTTGGCCGCTGGCTGCCGGATGGCACCATTGAGTACCTGGGTCGTATCGATGAGCAGGTGAAGATCCGGGGTTACCGTATTGAATTAGGAGAAGTAGAAAGTGTATTGCAGGAATCTGATGCGGTGAGTAAAGCCGTAGTGCTAAATCGGCCGGATCATGGCGGCAATAGCCGGTTGGTGGGATATGTGGTGCCACACGGTACTTTTGACAAAGCAGCTATACTCGCTTATCTGAAAGCGCGTTTGCCGGAATATATGGTACCATCGTTACTGATAGCGCTGGATCATTTACCGTTGACCATTAATGGTAAAGTAGATAAGAAAGCATTGCCGGACCCGGATGCTACCACATTGCTGGCCAATGAATATGTAGCTCCCCGGAATGACGCAGAACAGCAGCTGGCCACTATCTGGAAGGAATTGCTGGGGGTAGAACGGGTAGGCATATACGATAATTTCTTTGAGCTGGGAGGTCATTCGCTATTAGCCACCAGGTTAATATCCATTTTGCGGAACCGGTTAAATGCGGAATTATCTATCCGGTCTTTGTTCCTTTATCCTACCGTAGCAGCACAAACAGCTTACCTGCATCAACAAGAGGAAGGCTTGCAACTGCCTGCAGTGGCGGCAGCGGAAAGACCCACTTATATCCCGCTTTCGTATAGCCAGGAGCGTTTGTGGTTCATAGACCGCCTGGAAGGCACGTTAGCCTATCATATACCAGCGGTATTAAGGCTGAAGGGAGAGCTGGATGTTGCCGCACTCGAATATGCGCTGCAAACGATTATCAACCGGCATGAAGTGCTGAGAACGGTGATCAGAGAAGAGAAAGGGCAGCCTTATCAGTTGGTCCTGTCAGAAAATAGCTGGCAGCTGGATGTGAGACAGATTGCTCCCTATAAGAAAGATGTCCGCGCGCAGCAGTTTTTAATTGCCTCTTTATTCCAGATACCGTTTGATTTATCAGTAGATCATATGCTGAGAGCCCATCTGCTTGTATTGGAAAAAGGAGAATACATATTGCAGTTTACCCTGCATCACATTGCATCGGATGGTTGGTCTACCGGCATTATTGTACGGGAACTCGTCGCATTGTATAACGCCCATGTGGCGGGAGCTTCCGCTGAGTTGTCGCCGTTGCCGATCCAGTACGCGGATTACGCTATCTGGCAACGCAGGCACCTGGCCGGAGAAACACTGGCTACCCGGTTGCTTTACTGGGAAAACAAATTGGCGGGTGTTTCACCGCTACAGCTGCCGACTGATTATAAGCGCCCGGCCATACAGCCGGTGCGTGGCGCCAGCCGGGAATTTGCCTTCTCTAAAAAATTATCAGATCAACTGAAGGCATTGTCGCAACAACAAGGCACCACCTTGTTTATGACTTTACTGGCAGCCCTCAAGGTATTGCTATACCGTTACAGCGGCCAGGAAGATATCTGCATTGGTAGCCCGGTAGCTGGCAGAACACAACAGGAACTKGAGGGACTGGTGGGCTTCTTTATCAATACATTGGCATTGCGCAGTGATCTGCAGGGTAATCCCTCTTTTGTTACTTTATTACAACAGGTAAAGGAAACTACGCTGGGCGCCTATGAACACCAGGAAGTGCCCTTTGAGAGAATAGTGGAAAGGGTCATGAAGGTGCGTGACCTGAGCAGAACACCGCTTTTCCAGGTGATGTTTGTAATGCAGAATTTACCCGGACCACCGGAGCTGCGCTTAGGTGACGCCATACTTTCAGAGGAAGGCGTTGAGCATGCTACTGCGCAGCTGGATTTATCTGTGTCCATACAGGAAGAGGCGGACGGCCTGAGTGGTGAAATTGTTTATTGTGCCGACCTGTTTGATGCAACGACCATTGACCGGATGGTGTTGCATTTTGAGCAGCTGTTAGCATCAATAGTAGCTGCACCGGCAACTGCCATCAGTGAATTATCGATACTCGCACCAGCAGAAACACAACAATTGCTGACTGCATTTAATGATACGCGGAGGGCATATCCAACCGATAAAACCCTCATAGACTTTTTTGCGGCACAGGTGAAACGTACACCAGAAGCAGTTGCTCTGGTGTTTGAAAACCAACAGTTAACTTATCGCGAGCTGGATGACCGTTCTAATCAGTTAGCACATTACCTGATTGGTAAAGGGGTTGGAGAAGAAACATTGGTACCCGTTTGCCTGGAGCGATCTTTCGAAATGCTGATAGGCATATGGGGTATCCTGAAAGCAGGTGCCGCATACGTACCGGTAGATCCGGAGTATCCTGCAGACAGGATCAGGTTTATGTTATCTGACGTAAAAGCAAATTTACTGCTTACCACCGCCGCACATATTTCTTTGCTGACAGGCATAGCTGGCAATAAATACATCGTTGCGCTTGATACGCATTGGGCGGAAATTTCCAAAGAACCGATCTCTCCTGTTAAAACAGTAGTAGTACCAGAGCAGCTGGCCTATGTCATTTATACCTCCGGATCTACGGGTACACCCAAAGGAGCGATGAATGAACATAGGGGAGTGGTGAACCGGCTGTTATGGGCACAGGAATATTTTGCACTGGATAGTCAGGATGTGGTGTTACAGAAAACTACTTTCTGTTTTGATGTATCGGTATGGGAATTATTGTGGCCATCATTGGTAGGAGCGAAGTTAGTGCTGGCGTCACCTGGTGGACAGAAGGAGGTAGGATATCTGAAAAATATCATCGCGCAGCACCGTATTACGACCCTGCATTTTGTGCCTTCCATGCTGGATGTATTCCTGGAAAATGTGACTGCAGGGGAATGCGCTGGCTTGCACACTGTTATCTGTAGCGGGGAAGCGTTGAGACCTCAGCAGGTACTCACTTTTAGGGAGAAATTACCTGGCTCGGAATTGTACAATTTATACGGACCCACAGAAGCAGCGATAGATGTCACCTACTGGCATGCAGCCCGTAATAACGATGACGTAAAGATTGTACCGATTGGAAAACCAGTAGCTAATACACAACTCTATGTGTTAGACAAATTCGGGAACATAGTACCGCTGGGTGGTGCGGGAGAATTACATATTGGCGGTGTACAGGTAGCCCGTGGTTATCTGAATCGTCCGGAATTAACCGCAGAGAAATTTGTACCCGATACTTTCCATCCTGAGGCGGGCAACAGGTTATATAAAACAGGCGACCTGGTAAGATGGCTGCCAGACGGTAACCTGGAGTACCTGGGTCGCATAGATGATCAGGTGAAAATTCGTGGCTATCGTATAGAGTTGGGAGAAATAGAGAATGTGTTACAGGCATGTGAAGGCGTGAGTCAGGCGGTAGTAGTAGCGCAGAAGAACGTGGATACGGAGCAGTATCGTCTTATCGGGTATGTAGTGCCACGTGGGGAGTTTGACAGATCCGGCATATTGGAATATCTCGCCGGAAAATTACCAGAATACATGGTGCCTTCCTGGTTGATAGCGCTGGATGTTTTACCGCTCACCACAAACGGGAAAGTGGACAAACCCGCCTTACCTGCACCAGATGCCATGTCCCTCACAGGGCACGAATATGTTGCTCCCCGTGATGAAAGGGAACAGCAGCTGGCCAATATATGGCAGGCATTGCTCGGCGTAGAACGGGTAGGCATACACGATAATTTCTTCACGTTGGGCGGCCATTCTCTGTTGGCTATGCGCCTGATTGCTGAAATAAATCCGGTATTCCAGGTGGAACTGTCTGTTAGAACCATCTTCCAGCTGGCTACCGTGGAATCGCTGGCGAAATACCTGAAAGTACAACAGCAGGAAGAACCGCTGGCCGATGAAGAGGTAGATATTATAGAACTGTAGTTGCTTTTTTTCATACCTAAACTATTAAAAAATGCCTGGATTTAACCTGGTGGATATTATTGACCTGTTGGAAAAAGCAAAAGATAACGGCGTTAATGTATCTTTCGATAACGATAAACTGATTGTAAAGACCGATAAAAAGAAAGCGGTTGACAGCTCTATACTAAGTGAGCTGAAAGAAAATAAAGCACTCCTGGTAGAGTATTTTCAAAAACACCAGCATAATAAAGAGACGATATCCCAGCGGGAGAAAATAATTCCGGTTCATAGAAACGGATCGAGCCCTATTCCGTTATCCTTTAACCAGGAACGTTTATGGTTTATTGATCAGCTGGAAGGAAGTATACAATACCACATGCCGGCAGTATTGCGGCTGAAGGGGAAACTGAATCAGGAAGCATTGGTAGCCGCCTTGCAGTTGATTGTCAATCGCCACGACGTGCTGCGTACCGTTATCCGGCAAACAGATGGTGTTGCTTTTCAGCAGGTACAAGAGAAAGACAAATGGGAGCTGATGTTGAAAGACGGTAAAAACTACCGCGGAAAGGAAACGGATTTACAGGAGTATATAAAATCGCTGGTAGATATCCCATTTGATTTATCAGTAGATCACCTGTTGCGGGCACATTTGATAACGCTGGCGGAAGAAGAATTTGTGCTGGTGGTGACCCTGCATCACATCGCCGCTGATGGCTGGTCTTTGGGAATTATCGTACACGAACTGGTCGCCGGCTACCTTGCTTTTACAGAGGGTCGTACTGCCGGTCTGGAGCCACTGCCGGTACAGTACGCAGATTACGCTATCTGGCAACGTCATTATCTCTCCGGAGAAGTACTGGATAAAAAACTGGGATACTGGAGAAAACAGTTGGAAGGCGTGGCTACGCTACAGTTGCCAGCCGATTATAAAAGGCCGGCTATACAAAGTATTCGTGGCGCCCGGCGGGAGTTTAAACTGGATCAGCAACTGGCTGCCGGCTTGAAAAAATTATCGCGGCAACAGGAAACAACGATGTTCATGACGCTGCTGGCAGCGTTTAAAGTGCTATTATACCGTTATAGCGGTCAAAACGATATCTGTGTGGGTAGTCCCATCGCCGGCAGGGCTGAGCGTGAACTAAAGGACCTGGTTGGCTTCTTTATTAATACGCTGGCGTTACGCAGTCAGTTGACAGATGACCTTCTCTTCACAGATCTCCTGCAACAGGTAAAGGAAACCACGTTAGCCGCATACGAGCATCAGGATGTCCCTTTCGAAAAAATAGTGGATGCCGTGGTGAAGAACCGCGATATGAGCAGCACGCCGGTATTCCAGGTGATGTTTGCTCTGCAGAATATACCAGAAGCCACCGATCTTGAATTGGGAGAGGTGCAGCTTTTCACGGAAGAAATAAAACACGATATGGCTAAACTGGACCTCACATTAAATCTCCGGGAAGGACCGGAGGGGTTAACAGGTGTGCTGGAATACGGTGTGGATGTGTTTAGCGCAGCCACTATTGACCGGATGATCGCCAACTACGAACAGCTATTACTGGCTATTGTAAAGGCGCCGTCAACGGCTATTAATAATCTGTCTGTGATTAGTAAGGCAGAAGAACAATTGCTGCTGGATGTTTTCAACGCGACAGCGATGTCCTATCCTGCAGAAAAAACGGTACTGGAATTATTTGAAGCACAGGTGAAAAGCAGGCCTGCTGCCATCGCAGTAAGCTATGCAGGGGAACAGCTTAGCTACCAGGAATTGGATGACCGGTCCAATCAGGTAGCCCATTATTTAAGAGATCAGGGTGCCGGACAGGGGAACTATATTGGACTGTTATCTTACCGCGGTCTGGAAATGCTGGTGGCGATATGGGGAATTCTGAAAAGTGGCAACGCGTACGTGCCCATTCATATTGATTATCCTTCAGAGCGGGTGAAAGCCATATTGGAGGATGCTGGTGTGAAGCAGGTGCTGTATACAGATAGTAAATTATTTGCCGCGTTGGAATTACCGGAAGGAACGGGGTTAAATATAACTGGTGCATTGTCTTATGAGTCAGATGCGCTGGCGGTAAATATAAGTAGTGACGCGGTAGTATACGTCATGTACACCTCCGGCTCTACGGGTAAGCCAAAAGGAATTGCGGTGAATCACCGCAATATTGTAAAACTGGTATACGAGCCGGGACCTATTGCCATTGTGCCGGAAGACAAATTGCTGCAATGGTCTAACTACGCTTTTGATGGCTCTACTTATGACATTTATGGTGCGCTGTTGAAAGGCGCTGCGCTATATATGATTCCGGATGCGGCAGCAGCGGATGTGTACGAGTTAGCCGCTATTATGGAGCGGGAGCAGATCACTTTCTGTTTTATGACTACCGCGCTGTTCAACAATTTTACCGATAACAGGTTGAGTGGATTACAATCGCTGCGGAAGCTGTTGTTTGGAGGTGAACTGGTATCTGTACCACACGTAGATCGTGCCTTGTCTGTGTTGGGTCCCAACCGGATGGTGCATATGTACGGCCCCACAGAAACGACGGTATATGCTACCTGTTACCCGATCAATGAAACAGCCGGGAAGCGAACTATTCCCATCGGAGCGCCATTGGCCAACACGCAGCTGTTGGTATTGGATCATCATGGAAAACCAGTACCGGTGGGCGTAAGCGGAGAATTGTATATAGGTGGTGATGGTGTTGCCGCAGGATATGTCAATAATGAAAGCCTTACGGCGGAGAAATTTATTACGCTGGAGGGCCGCTCTGGTCGCTGGTATAAAACCGGCGACGTAGTTAGCTGGCTGGCGGACGGCACTATTGCGTACATAGGTCGTATCGATGACCAGGTGAAGATACGTGGTTACCGTATTGAGCTGGGTGAAGTAGAAAGTGTGCTGCAGGATTGCCAGTGGGTAAGCCAGGTGGTGGTAGTGGCGAAGAAAGAAGAGAATAGTCATTATAATAAATTGGTGGGATATATAGTTCCCGAAGGACCTTTTGAAAGAGAGAAAATTATTGCTTATCTCAAGGAACGACTACCTGATTACATGATTCCTTCTCTCCTTATGGAGATGAAAGAACTGCCACTGAATGTAAATGGAAAAGTAGATAAAAAAGCCTTACCGGCGCCCGATGCCACCGCGTTAACGCAACAGCAGTATGTGGCGCCCGGAAATCCGATAGAACATACCCTGGTGGGCATCTGGCAAGACTTGCTGGGAGTAGCACGGGTAGGGATATACGATAACTTTTTTGAACTCGGTGGTGATTCTATTATTACTATCCAGGTGGTTAGCCGGGTAAGACGGGCAGGATATGTATTGCAGCCGCGGGACCTGTTTGTTCATCAAACTATTGAACGGTTAGCCGTGCTGCTGCAGGGACGTAGCGATAACGCGACCGTTGGTGAGCAAGGTATACTGTCCGGAGAAAGCGGATTACTGCCGGTACAACAATGGTATTTTGATTTGGTAGAAGGAGATACCTCGGCACATTTTAACCAGCCTGTATTACTGGGAATAGATAAAAGCGTAACAGCAGATACGTTGGCAACCGCTATCAGAAAGCTGGTACAATACCATGATGCCTTACGTTTTATATTCCGTAATACCCATTCCGGCTGGACCCAGGAATATGGTACCGCCAGTGGTGAGCTGGAAGTGGTGGACCTGCAGCAAACAGCTGCGGAAGAACTGTCTGCCCGGATCACTGCGGTCGGAGAGGAACGGCAGCGAAGCCTGGATATCCATAAAGGTGGCGTGATCCGCCCGGTATTGATGTTGACACCCGACACGGAAGCGGATAACCGTTTATTGCTGGTGGTGCACCATCTTGTGGTAGATGGCGTATCCTGGCGCATATTATTGGAAGATCTGCAAATATTGTTAAAAGAAGATCCCAGTAAAAAAGCGGAAGAAGTATTAGGGGCTAAAAGCAGCTCTTATCGTCAGTGGTATAACGCGTTGACTGCGTATAGCCGGCGCCGTAGCCTGCCGGAACAGCAGGCATACTGGCAGCAGGTAGCGGCTGGTTATACACCGCTCCGGGTAGATAAAACCTATACCGGAAAGATTACCATGGCTGACATGGGGCATCATACTGCTGTATTGGCATCTGCACAAACAAAAAGTTTACTGCAGGAAGTGTCGAAGGCATATCATACGGAAATAAACGATCTGTTGCTGACCGCACTCGCACTTACTTTGTCGGAGTGGAATGGTCATTCCAGGGTGGTGATAGGCCTGGAAGGGCACGGACGCGAGGCATTGACAAAAGATATAGATACCAGTCGTACCGTTGGCTGGTTTACCAATATTTATCCGGTGTTGATCGACATACCAACAGATGAAAGGGAAGGAAAACTGATCCCGTCTGTTAAAGAACAATTACGCAAGGTCACTGATAAAGGAATAGGATATGGTGTGCTGAAATATATCAGCAAAGTGGATTATTTACAAGAAAAAGATCCATGGGAGGTCGTATTTAACTACCTCGGGCAGCTGGATAATAGCGTTAGCCGGGCAGGCGTTTTAACCGGTGTAGCTGAATCACCCGGAGTGCCCATGGGCGAAGATTTCCCTGTACACGATAAAATTGCCGTTAACAGCATGGTGGAAGGTGGTGAACTGGTGTTTAACTGGACTTTCAGTCTTCCCCATTTTGATGCCGCTACGATAGAAAAACTGGTGGCCAGCTGTTTATCTCATCTGGAAAAATTAATCGCGCACTGTATATCACAGCGGGTACCTGTTTACACTCCTTCCGACTATGGGCTGGGCATGGAGGTTACGAATGAAGCACTGGAAAGATTTTTGGATGCGCCTTACAACGGCGTGCCAAGACGCGACCAGTTAGCCGGTTTATGCCGGTTAAGCGGATTGCAGGAAGGGATGCTGTTTCTGGGATTATACAATGAGCAGTCGGGCACCTACGTAGAACAAATGAATTGTGAACTGGAGCATTTAGAACCAGCCGCATTTAAACAGGCCTGGCAAAGTTTATTGCTTCGCCATAGCATTTTAAGAAGTGCTTTTTATGTAGATGAATTGAGTATACCGGTACAGTGCATTTATAAAGCCGTGGAATTGCCAATATTGGAGCTGGACTGCCGGGGATGGAGCCCTGCAGAACAGGAACAGGCATTTCGTGAATTAGAACAGGTAGACCTGCGTCAGGGCTTCGACTTTAAAGCGGCGCCGCTGATGAGAATCACTTTAATCCAGTTGGACGAAAATCGTTACCGGTTATTGTGGACGGTGCATCACATTCTGTTGGATGGATGGTCTCAGCCGATATTGATTGGCGAATTGCTGGAGAATTATGAAGCATTGCTGGCAGGAAATGAATTGCCGGAAGTAACGGAAGACCGTTATGAAGATTATATCCGGTACCTGGAACGCCAGGATAAAGAAGCCGCTGCCGCTTACTGGCAGGAATATCTGAAGGAAATGGAAGAAGGTTGCCTGCTGCCATTTGTAGACGCTACCGCTGCACGTACCAAAGGGGTAGGTATTTACAAGGAAGAGAAGATCCGCTTAGATACTGCCCTTACGCAAAAAATAAACGACTATACGCAGCAACAGCATATCACGCCGAACACGTTGATGCAGGGCATCTGGAGTTATCTGTTGTCGGTTTATACTGGTCGCAATGACGTGGCTTTCGGTGTAACTGTTTCCGGGCGGCCGGAAGATCTGCCAGGTGTAGAACAACGCGTTGGGCTATACATCAATACATTGCCACTATACGCCAAAGCAGATGGGGCGAAAGAAATAGCGGTGTGGCTGCAGGAACTGCAGGCAACACAGTTGCAGAGCAGGGAGTACCAATATACGGCGCTGAATAACATCCTGCAATGGACCCCCGTTGGCGGAGATTTGTTCGATACCTCTATTACCTTCCAGAATTTTCCGGTAGGAGAAGTGGTGGCTTCCAGAGAGTGGCAGCTGAAAGTGACGGAAGTGGAAGTGCATCCGCATACCAATTATCCTTTAACCATTATCATTGGCATTGGTGCAGAAACAAGCCTGTTGTTCAGCTACAACAGTGATCTGCTGGATACGTTTTATGCTGTGAAAATTGCGGAGCATTTTAAGCAGGTATTATTACAGATCGTTCAGCAGGAAGCGCTTCAGCTGCAGGATATTAATCTGCATACAGCAGCGGAGTACGCACAGTTGTTGTCTTCCAATCAGGTAGCTTATCCGGCTGATAAAACGTTTATAGACCTTTTCGCTGCGCAGGCGGCGTACAGTCCAAATGCACCGGCGGTGGTATTTGATAATACCCGGCTTAGTTATCGTATGCTGGATGAAAAGTCCAGTCAGCTGGCGCATTATCTGCATGCGCAGGGGGTGAAGGCGGGTGCTCTGGTGCCATTATATATAGAAAGATCAGCGGAGATGATAGTGGGAATATTAGGCATCCTCAAAGCGGGAGCTGCTTATGTGCCGATCGATCCTGATTTCCCGGCAGATCGTATCTCCTTTATGCTGGAAGATACCCGTGCCACCATTGTGGTGAGTAATAATGCCGGCAAGGCGAAGCTGCCTGCGGGGATTACTGCCCGTGTGGTAACCCTGGATGGAGAGGAAGAAGCTATCAGTCGTTGCCCGATAGCCGAACCGGCTGCCAAGCCTGCATCGGATGCACCATTGTACGTTATTTATACGTCCGGTAGTACCGGTAACCCCAAAGGGGTGGTGGTGACTCATCGCAACCTGGTGGATTACCTGTATGGATTGAAAGCTGCGCTGCCGGTAGCCGAATGCCGTTCCTTTGGATTACTCTCCAGCATCGCTACTGACTTAGGGAATACGGTATTATTTACACCACTGATTTCAGGTGGAACGCTGCATATTTTCTCTAAAGAAATGATCAGCGATGGCGAATTATTAAGTAATTATTTTTCTGTTCATCCAATAGATTGTATCAAAATTGTGGCTTCCCACTGGAAAGCATTGTCTGCTTCCGGCAGATTACTGTTGCCGGAGAAGCTGCTCGTTTTTGGAGGAGAAGCGCTGGAAACAGCAGTGGTAAAAAGCATTCGTGCTTATGGCGCCAACTGTACCATCGTGAATCACTATGGTCCAACGGAAACGACTATAGGAAAACTACTGCATGTAGTGAATGATACTGCTGGCTATGGCCACCACATTCCAGTGGGTAAACCATTTTCCAATACCAGGGTATACATCCTGGATGCATCCCGTAAGTTATGTCCGATGGGTGTTCCCGGTGAATTATACATTGGTGGTGATGGCGTGGCGGCAGGTTATTTGAATAATGAGGTGTTAACAGAGAGCCGCTTTATCACAGATCCTTTTGCGGGAGCGGCTACTTCAAAATTATACCGTACCGGTGACCTGGTAAAGATGCTGCCGGATGGCAACATCTTGTTTGTGGGTCGTGTAGATGACCAGGTGAAGATTCGTGGTTACCGCGTGGAACTAGGGGAAGTAGAGAGGACTTTACTACAGCAGGATACCGTGCATCAGGCGGTGGTAGTAGCGCGTGGAGACAATAGTGGCAGCCGGCGGTTGATCGGGTATGTGATAGCGGCAACCGGCCAGATAGATACCTCGGCCATCATCGCCGGTATGAAAAAACACCTGCCGGAATACATGATTCCTGCTGCATTGGTGGTATTGGACAAGTTTCCGTTGCTGGCCAACGGTAAAGTAGATAAAAAGTCTTTGCCAGATCCTGACAGAGACAGCCCAGGCGCCGCTTCAGCAGCTCCGGCTACGCCAACGGAACTGGTATTGGCTGCCATCTGGTGTTCATTACTGGAATTGGAGGAGGTAGGTGTGCACGATGATTTCTTTGCACTGGGAGGCCACTCGCTGTTAGCCATACGTGTGGTATCTGCCATCCGGAAAAAGCTGGAAGTAGAAATCAGTATCGGGGATGTATTTGATTATCCAACTATTGCTTCCTTGGCCGTGAGAATTACCGGCAGCAGTGAAAAAAGCACCATGCCTCCATTGGTGGCATTGGAAAGACCTGCACATATTCCGCTTTCGTATAGCCAGGAACGTTTGTGGTTTATAGATCAGTTAGAAGGAAGTATACATTATCATACGCCGCATATCCTGCATTTGAAAGGAGAGATCAATAAACTTGCCCTGGAACAGGCATTGCAGCTGATTATCAACCGGCACGAAATATTACGTACTGTTATCGTACAGCAGGATGGAACGGCGGGACAGCAGGTATTAGATAAAGACCGCTGGCAGCTGACCATAGTGGAGAAGTTACGCTTCCGGCCAGGAACAAATGCCTGCAGGGATTACATAAAAGCACTCATTGATATTCCTTTCAATCTGCAACAGGATCATATGTTGCGCGCGCATCTGCTGGTATTTGGTGAAACAGATCACGTACTGGTACTTAACCTGCACCATATTGCTTCTGATGGCTGGTCTACCGGTATTCTGGTGAGTGAGCTGGAAGAAGGGTATGCAGCTTTTCTGGAAGAAAGGCCGGCACAGTTGCCTGTATTGCCCGTGCAGTATGCCGATTATGCCATCTGGCAGCGGAAGCACCTGAGTGGAGAAGTGTTGCAGCGGAAAACAGACTACTGGAAGGCGCAACTTACCGGCGTAGATACGTTACAGTTACCGACCGATTATATACGGCCAGCGGTGCAGAGTGTGCGTGGCAATACCCACGGATTTGAGCTGGACAAAGAGCTGTCGGACCGTTTGCTGGCCCTGTCGCAACAGGAAGGCGCTACGCTGTTTATGACTTTGCTAACGGTATTCAATGTATTGCTGAACCGATATACGGGCGCAGAAGATATTTGTGTTGGTAGCCCCATAGCAGGCAGAACACAACAGGAAGTAGAAGGATTGATAGGTTTCTTCATTAACACATTAGCGTTGCGCACAGATCTGCACGATGATCCTTCTTTTACATCATTATTGCAGCAGGTGAAGCAAACCACGCTGAGTGCCTATGAGAACCAGGAAGTGCCTTATGAAAAAATTGTAGAGCTGGTGGTGAAGGAGCGTGATATGAGCCGGCATCCTTTGTTTCAGGTAATGTTTGTATTACAGAACGTACCGGAGGCGACTTCGCTGGAAATGGGCGCATTGAAAATGTCTCAGCTGGACACGGAAGAAGTAGCTGCAAAGTTTGACCTGACCGTATACCTGCAGGAGGGACCCAATGGATTGAATGGATTCGTCGTGTACTGTTCCGACTTATTTGCTATCGGAACAATAGACCGGATGATGGAGCACTTCAAGCAATTGCTTCGCGCCGTAGTGGATGCCCCGGCTGCAAGGATCAGTGAATTACAGTTGTTAACACCTAAGGAACAGAAACAGTTACGGTGGGCATTTAATGCCACTACCAGCGCTTATCCGCAGGATAAAACCATTGCGACGCTGTTTGCCGAACAGGCCATGCTTTCTCCTGCCATGACGGCCCTGATATTTTCAGATCAGAGTTTAACCTACCGGGAGTTGGATGAACGTTCCAATCAGCTGGCGCACTATCTGCGACGTAAAGGCGTAAAAGCAGAAACCATGGTGCCTGTTTGCGTAGACCGGTCACTGGAATTAATCATCGGCATTCTGGGTATTCTGAAAGCGGGAGGCGCCTATGTGCCTATTGATACCGGCTATCCAGCCGAGCGTATTGCTTGGATGCTCACGGATACAGCTGCGCATATTGTGGTGGGGAATACCGCTGCCAAAGCTGTTTTGCTGGCCGTGAACCCTGCATTGGATATCATAGACGTGGAGGCCGACTGGTCCTTACTCAGCAAAGAGTCTATCGATGCGGTGGACAGCGGTACACAGCCGGATAGTCTGGCGTATGTGATTTACACTTCCGGCTCTACCGGTCAGCCTAAGGGAGTAATGGTAACAAATGATAACGTAGTAAGCCTTGTACGGGGAACAGATTATCTTACACTAACGCCAAAGGATATTTTGCTGTCAACAGGCTCTCCGTCTTTTGACGCCAGTACATTGGAGTATTGGGGCATGTTGTTGAACGGTGGGCAGCTGGTACTTTGTTCACTCCATACATTACTGGATAGTAGTTTACTGAAGGCGGAAATCCGCAGTCGCGGTGTTTCCACGATGTGGTTTACCGCAAGCTGGCTGAATCAACTGGTAGATACGGATATCAGTGTGTTTAAGGGATTGAAAACCATATTAGCCGGTGGAGAGAAACTATCAGAGATACACATTGAAAAGATACGGAAAGCTTATCCGGATGTAACGGTGATTAACGGATATGGCCCTACGGAAAATACTACTTTCTCGCTGACCTGTGAAATTGATGATGCGGCATTGGTGCATACCATTCCTATTGGCCGTCCATTAAACAACCGGGTGGCCTATATTCTGGACGGCCGCCGCAGGTTATGTCCGGTAGGAGTGCCAGGGGAAATATATGTTGGTGGAGCGGGCCTTTCGCGTGGGTATCTGCATCGGCCGGAATTGACGGCAGAAAAATTTGTGATGCATAGTTTTGATCATCAGGCCAGCATCCGTTTATACCGTACTGGTGATATGGGCAGATGGTTGCAGGATGGCAACATCGCTTACATGGGTCGTACAGATGACCAGGTGAAAATACGTGGCCACCGCATAGAACTGGGAGAAATAGAGAGCCTGTTGCAATCCTGTGAAGGGGTGCAGCAAAATGTAGTGATCGCCGCCAAAGATGAACACGGCAGCTATAACAGGCTGATTGCTTACGTAGTGCCTGCAGGTCTGTTCGACCGGGATAGCATCAGTCAATATCTGAGTACCCGGTTGCCGGAATACATGGTGCCATCGTTGTTGATACCGTTGGAGGAGTTACCGCTTACCACAAACGGAAAAGTAGATAAACGCGCTTTGCCGGCGCCAGATACCACCTTATTACAGGAGGAAGCCTATGTGGCGCCGCGCAATAGTACAGAGCAGCAACTGGCTGGTATCTGGCAACAGTTATTGGGCGTAGAACGGGTAGGGATATACGATAATTTCTTCGAGTTAGGAGGCCATTCTCTGCTGGCAGTACGACTGATGTCGGCCATTAAAAAGGAGATGCAGGCAGCTATACAGATCGGGGATATTTTCGATAGTCCTACTATACAGCTCCTGGCGGAGAAGGTGAAGGGAAGTGTTCGTGCAGCCGTGCCGGCCATTGTTCCGGGAGATCGTCCTGGAAAAATTCCTTTGTCGTTCAGCCAGGAACGTTTATGGTTTATAGATCAGTTTCAGGGAAGCACGCACTATCATGTGCCTTTGGTGCTGCGGTTAGCCGCAAATCCTGATAGGGATGCATTGGCATACGCGTTTCAGACCATGATCAACCGTCATGAGGTATTGCGCACCGTGATGGTGACAGAAGAAGGTATTGCGTACCAGCAGGTGAAGGAGAAGGATCGCTGGCAGCTGCAGGTGATAGAAGAGGAAAAGTATAAAAGTGATCCGGAAGCACTCGATCATTTTGTACAGGCACTCATTGCCACTCCATTCGATTTGTCGGCAGATCATATGCTGCGGGCACATCTGATTGTACTTGGCAGCGCAGAACATTTACTGGTGGTTACCTGGCATCATATTGTTTCTGATGGTTGGTCGATCAGTATTATTATGCGGGAGCTGGTAGAGTTGTATGAGGCGTATATACATAAACGTAATCCTGCCTTGCCGGCATTACCAATACAATACGCTGACTTTGCCATCTGGCAGCGGCAGTATTTATCAGGTGAGGTATTGCAGCGAAAAATAAATTACTGGAAGGAAAAACTGACGGGTGCTGCTTCGCTGCAACTACCCACAGATTTCACGCGTCCGCCTGTGCAAAGTATGCGTGGCGCCACGGGCAGGTTTGCGCTTTCCGCGGCATTGTCTGCACAACTACAGGCATTGTCCAGGCAAGAGGGAACTACCTTGTTTATGACGTTGCTGGCAGCTTTTAAAGTGTTGTTGTATCGCTATAGCGGTCAGGAAGATATTTGCATCGGCAGCCCTATTGCCGGTAGAACACAGCAGGAAACAGAAGGGTTGATCGGATTTTTTGTGAACACGCTGGCCCTGCGCTCGGATCTCAGCAACCATCCTTCTTTTATAGATCTGTTGCAACAGGTCAGAGCCACTACATTAGGCGCTTATGAACACCAGGAAGTTCCCTTTGAAAAAATAGTGGAAGAAGTGGTGAAGGAGCGTGACCTGAGCCGGCATCCGCTGTTTCAGGTGATGTTTATATTACAGAATACACCGGAGGTGCAGTCGCTTAGCCTGGGAGAAGTACCATTAGCACAGGAAGGGGTAGAGCGGGCTACCGCGCAGTTTGACATGATGGTCAGCTTCGAGGAAAGTACGGAAGGGCTGATGGGCACCGTATTGTATTGCGCCGACTTATTTACCGCCGAAACGATAAACCGGATGATGGGGCATTTTGAACAATTGCTTCATGCCATCGTGGATGCTCCCACTGCAGGGATCAGCGAATTGCAGCTGCTGACACCGCAGGAAGAAGTGCAGTTACTGGGCGCATTTAATGCCACTACCAGTGCTTATCCACAGGATAAAACAATTGCAGCGCTGTTTGCGGAGCAGGTCTTGCTTTCTCCGGACGCGATAGCCCTGAGCTTTTCCGCGCAAAGTTTAACTTACCGGGAGTTGGATGAACGTACCAACCAGTTGGCGCACTATCTGCAGCGCAACGGAGTAAAAGCGGAAACAATAGTGCCCGTTTGTGTGGACCGGTCACTGGAATTAATCATTTGCATACTGGGTATTCTGAAAGCGGGAGGCGCCTATGTGCCTGTTGATGCCGGATATCCTGCCGATCGTATTGCTTATATGCTCACGGATACGGATGCACATATTGTGCTCTGTAACACGGCTGCCAAAGCCGTTTTGCTGACCATAAACCCTGAAATGGCCGTCATAGATGTGGAGGCTGATTGGTCTTTACTCAGCAAAGAGTCTACAGGCGCGGTGGATAGCGGTACACAACCGGATCATCTTGCGTATGTGATTTATACCTCCGGCTCTACAGGCCGGCCAAAAGGTGTAATGGTGTCAAATACTAACGTAGTCAGCCTCGTACGGGGAACAGATTATCTTACACTAACGCCAACGGATATTTTGTTGGCCACTTGTTCTCCTTCTTTTGATGTAAGTACACAGGAATACTGGGGCATGTTGCTGAGCGGCGGCCAACTGGTGCTTTGCTCAAGAGATACTTTACTGGACAGTAGTTTGCTGAAGACAGAGATCCGCAGTCGGGGTGTTTCCATGATGTGGTTTACCACCAGCTGGCTGAATCAGTTGGTAGATACAGATATCAGCGTGTTTGAGGGATTGAGAACAATCATGGTGGGTGGAGAGAAATTGTCGGAGGTACACATTGAAAAGATACGGAAAGCTTATCCGGAAATAACGGTGATTAACGGCTACGKACCTACGGAAAATACCACCTTCTCGTCCACTTATGAGGTGGAGGATAGTGTATTGACGCAAACGATTCCTATTGGGCGTCCATTAAATAACCGGGTGGCCTATATTCTGGATGACCAGCGCAGATTGTGTCCGATAGGGGTACCTGGAGAAATATATGTTGGTGGAGCAGGTCTTTCGCGTGGGTATCTGCATCGGCCGGAACTGACGGTAGAAAAGTTTGTGATGCATAGTTTTGATCATCAAACCAGCCTTCGTTTATACCGTACTGGTGATGTGGGCAGATGGTTGCCGGATGGCAATATCGTTTACATGGGTCGTACGGATGACCAGGTGAAAATACGCGGCCACCGGATAGAGCTGGGCGAAATAGAGAGCCTATTGCAATCCTGTGATCTGGTGCAACAAAACGTAGTGATCGCCGGTAAAGATGAGCGTGGTAGTTATAACAGGCTGATTGCTTACGTGGTGCCTGCTGGTCCATTCAACCGGGAAGGGATCACGCAATACCTGAGTACCCGGTTGCCGGAATACATGGTGCCATCATTGCTGATACCGTTGGAGGAGTTACCGCTTACTGCCAACGGAAAAGTAGATAAACGTGCCTTGCCTGCACCGGATACTTCCTTATTACGCGTGGAAGCTTATGTGGCGCCGCGCAATAACACAGAACAGCAATTGGCTGAAATCTGGCAGCAGTTATTGGGCGTAACACGGGTAGGCATATACGATAATTTCTTTGAGCTGGGCGGGCATTCGCTGTTGGTCGTGCGCATAGTTTGGACGATCAGGAAAACGTTGCAGGCGGAAGTAGCTAACCGGGAAATATTTGAGTACCCTACAGTAGCCGCATTGGCAGCTGTACTGGATGAGCGGAGGAAATGGGAACGGAGCAACGGGCATACCGGGTTGATGGACCCATCTGCCAGTCAGCATATCGTATTGCTGAATAAAGGACCGAAAACGTTCCCGGTATTCTTATTGCCCGGGGCCATCGGACTATGCGATGCTTACGAGCAGCTGTCGGCAGCGTTGGATGATACCTGCGCGGTGTATGGATTATACATGCAGGGACTATTTGAAGGAGAGCAACCATTGGATAGTTTCGCCAGCATCGCAGCGCAGAACATAGCCTGGATGAAACAAGTACAGCCCGCAGGCCCTTATCGTTTTATGGGACACTCTTTTGGAGGATATATTGTACATGAAATGGCAAAGCAGTTGGAGGAGAGTGGCGACAAAGTAGAATTTGCAGCCATACTTGATTCCACGGCTGTACTGAAACGGAAGGTGGAGCAACAGGAACTGATAGGAGGAGAGGTATTTGAATCGCTGGTATGGATCTTTGAACAGTACAAAATCATTTCTGTACCGCATCCTGCATGGGTGGAGGCATTGGGTAAAGCATTGGAAACAGTGTCCGCCAATGAGGTGATTCCTTTTGTACTGGATTTCATAAAAGATAAGATGAATAATGATTATATAGAGTTTGTATTGCGGTTGACAGATGTACACCGGAGTAACCTGTCGATGGATTATACGATTACCGGAAAGGTGAGTACGCCGCTGATCGTAGCGAAAGCAGCAGCTAATGAATGGAGTGGGGAAGATGAATACCTGGGATGGTCAGCATATGCAGCAACCGTAACGGGAACCATTGTACCGGGGCATCACGGCTCTATGCTGGAGGCGGAAAATGCGTTGGCGTTGGCGGCCTATCTGAAAGAACAACTGAATAAATTGTAGGTTTCCCACGTATAGTAGTAATAGCAAAAAAAAGGCAGCATCGTTTTATCGGTGCTGCTTTTTTATATGCGGGACTTTCGTTTTTTGTATGCGGAACTTTCGCTTTCTATATGTGGGACTTTCGTTTTTTACATGCGGAACTTTCGCTTTTTATTGTGTGAACTGCATCTCACATAAATTCTTATACAGTCCGTAATCAATGTTTACCAGTTCATGGTGAGTACCTTCTTCTACGATGGTACCTTTGTCAATAACAATGATTTTATCAGCCTGCCGGATAGTGGCCAGGCGATGTGCGATGATGATAGACGTGCGTCCTTCCATTAGTTTATTCAATGCGTCCTGCACCAGTCTTTCAGATTCTGCATCCAATGCGGAGGTAGCTTCATCGAGGATAAGGATGCGGGGGGCTTTCAACACAGCGCGGGCAATGGCTATGCGTTGGCGCTGACCACCGGATAGCTGCATACCACGTTCACCAACGATCGTTTGCAATCCAAGTGGAAGCCGTTCAATAAATTCCCAGGCATTTGCTTTTTTTGCGGCTGCGATGAGGTCTGCTTCCGTAGCGTCTTGTTTGCCGTAGGCAATGTTTTCAGCAATGGTGCCACCAAACAGGAATACGTCTTGCGGCACGGTGGCCATTTGTGAGCGGAGCGTCGACAGTGGGAAGTAATGATTTTCTTTTTTGTCAAAATAGATATGACCACCGGAAGGATCGTATAGGCGTAACAGTAAAGATACGATGGTGCTTTTACCGGCGCCACTAGGGCCTACCAGTGCTATTTTCTGATTAGCGTTCACCTCAAAAGACATTTTACTGAGCACAGGAGTATCACTTCTTCCCGGATAGCGGAATGATACATTCCTGAAACTGATGTCACCCTGCAGCACATGTTCCGTAGCAATGCCAGTGACGGGCGATAAGGGCTCTGCAGGTTCATCCAGTATGGCAAAAAGATTTTCCGTAGCGCCAATGCTTTTCTGAAGAGAAGCATATATTTCTGTGAGGCCGCCAATGGAGCTGCCAATAAATACAGAATATAACACGAAAGAGAACAGCTGTCCTGAATCCATTCCGATAAGGACACCTCTCCATATAACCGCTACCAGTGCGCCAAAGATGCCCATAATAATGAAGGATGATAAAGCAGCCCGGTACTTTCCACTTTGGATACCTATATCCGCTGCTTCATTTGTACATTCCTTATAACGCTTCATCTCCAGGAATTCGCTGGCAAAGGCTTTTACACTAAATATTCCCTGTAACGTTTCTTCTACCACGGTACTGGAAGAGGCTACCTGGTTTTGCACTTTATTGGAGAAGTGACGGATAGACCGCCCGAATATCACAGCAATAACGACCATAACGGGGAGTATCGCCAGCATGAATATTGTCAGTTTGATTGACGTAAGCATCAGAAATGTGAGACCACCAACAATAATAATGAGTTGCCGGATAAATTCTGCCAATGTGGTAGTGAAGGTCTCCTGGAGTAGTGTAATATCAGAAGATATTCTGCTGTTGAGTTCTCCTACGCGCCGCGTAAGGAAAAAATTCATCGGTAGCTGAATCAGGTGATTATAAACACTTTGTCGTAAAGTAGCCAATGCTTTTTCCGCAGATTTCACAAACAGGATGGTTCTGAAATAGGAGCCAATAGATTGAATAGTTAGCAAGCCTAATAATTCAAGACCAATTATATTGATGTTGGATCGTGTACTTGCCTGTTTGCCTGCATCAATTAACTGACCAAGCACTTTGGGGAATGCAAGGCCCGCCAGACTGGAGATGAAAAGGAATACCATGCCTGCTGTAATAGTGGCCCAGTATGGCTGAAGGTATTTGAATAAGCGCAGTGTTTTCGCAAACTTATTTTTCTCGTTTTTTGTTAAGGAGGGCACAGTCATTGATAATTATTGGATGGTGTAAAAAGGGTTTAGTGGAGCGGCTGTCAGGGTTTTCGCTGCATCTGCGAATCAGTAAAAACCATACAGGATATGGTGCTTCGCAGAAGATGGAAAGTTATGTATATTTTTTTTGCTGGCAATGAAATTTAGTTGATTTTATCATTAATATTAATTAATTGTCATCAGGAGACTTTTTTTCTTTATCGCAGCAATCGGATGCAATGTGTCAATACTGTTTGCTGTAAAGGGTTTTGTGGGACTTGTATTTTGATAGATAAGGATTAGTTAATAGTCCTGCGTTAAAAAATTTATACTACAACGCAAGTGATTTTTTGCGGAATTAAATATGTTTGCTATTTTTGGATTATCAATATAATCTGATGGGAAGTGTTTTTATACAACGATAGATAGTTAATGGAAGCCCTCGACTAGCCTGATACCCTTAAGTAACGTCAACAAGTAAGAATAGATAAAACCCAAGCAAAGTACTATCCAAATAAATTCCTTCATAACAATTGGTTTTTTATTTTAACCCAGGTATTTATTTAAACAGGTACATTGTTTTTTATTCAAATAATGTGGAGGATTTGTATCCACATTAGCGACAGCTTTATCCTTTCGTGAAGTGTGTGTGTTTGCCATGCCCCCTGAAACGTTGATCAGATGGGGTATTAAGTGAAATGCATCTCCGTATTGTTGTGTTCTTCCCGTATGTGTCAAATCCTGATGCAGGAAGAAGTGGCTCACCTTTTATCTGTAGGAATCTGATCGGTTGCTACCGGAATATTTTTCCAGGTGCATTTTTATTTGTTTGCTGCCGGAATAATTTTTCCGGTAATGGTATCACTTTGTCAATACTGAAACGCGCGTCCTCAGCGCCGAAACCTTTATCCAATGGAGAAAATTAATCTTTTCTGCTTGCCGTTTGCCGGCGGAAGCAAATATTCGTACCGGTTGTATGAAGAAAATTTACCGTCCTTTCTCCACCTGGTGCCGCTGGAGTACCCTGGCAGAGGTACCCGGATGAGCGAACCACTGAAAGAAGATGTTGATCTGCTGGTAGCGGATTTATATGCACAAATAGAAAGCCGGTTGGAGCAGTCTCCATACGCTATATACGGTCACAGCATGGGCGGATTAATGGCTTATCTGCTAACCCGGAAGATTATTGAAAATGGTAAAACACCTCCCTTGCAGCTGTTTATTACCGGTACTCCCGGCCCGGCAGCCTCTTCGCGGACAGAACGGAAAAGGCATCTCATGGACAAGAAAACGTTCATAGAAGAAGTGAGAAGCCTGAATGGAAGCCCCGATGAAATACTGCAGAACAATGAGTTGCTGGAATATATCGAACCAATTTTGCGGGCCGATTTTAAAGTGTCGGAAAATTATAACTATCTGCAGGAGGGAATGCTTAATATACCCATAACAGTTATAACAGGTACCGGCGAAAATATAAAACAGGAAGAGATTCAGTTATGGCAGAAGGAAACCCGTATGACTGTCGACTTCAGACGTATGCCCGGCCATCACTTTTTTATATTTAAATACCCCTACGAAATCATTCAGATCATCGCTAAAAAGTTAGTTGTTCATTACAAATCATATCAATTATGAGTGAGAAAAAAGTATACCTGAAACCCAACGTAGTATTGGAACCATTGTACGACCGGTGGTATGCCTGGAGTCACCTGATATCTCCGGCAACTGCTTCCATGAATACCATTGCAAGGCATCTTACTATCATGGATTCCTATCTCGACGATCCCAGCATACACGCAGAAGCGGTCCTGAATCCGAAAATGAAAGGAGGCCCCTTCATGGACTTTGGTGGAGGTAGAGTAGCAGAGGTAAAAGCACTGAAAGATACCATTCTGAAACGCCAGGAAAAAGTGATTCAGTTTGCCCAGGCGGCTAAGGAACTGGATAAAATACTGGCCACAGAGTGTAAAGGCTTTGGATTGGAAACGGTGTATGAAAAAGTTCCGGATATATTGAAAGGCTACGTGGAGCTTTATTACGATCGTAATAATAATGCAGATTTTCGCTTCTTTGAATCCCTGTTGTATAAAAGTGAATTTTATAATAAGAAGGCCMAGAGTATTGCGCTGTGGATTACAGATAATGATCACAGGCCGTTTTGCCTCAGCACCCCCCGACTGGACGAACCAGATGTACTCCATCTCTCTATACCATTCGACCACGCCGGCATTGATGTACTCAGCCGCATGAAAAGAGCAGGTGGCTCATTACCAGAGATTAAGAAAATACTGGGCATTACCGCAGATCAGGAAGCACTGTTTGAAACCTTCTTCACGGAAACGCCTCCACCAGTATATAAGAAATATACGGGCGACAAGATCCGTATGCGTTACTTCGGACATGCCTGTATCCTTGTAGAAACAAAGGACGTTAGCATCCTGGTAGATCCGCTGATCAGTTACTACGGATACGACAGCGATATCGAACACTTCTCTGATGCTGATTTGCCGGATACAATCGATTATGTGCTGATCACCCACAATCACCAGGATCATATTTTGTTTGAAACATTGCTGCCTTTGCGCCATAAGATCAAAAATCTGATAGTGCCGCGTACCTGCAGTGGTAAGCTGGAAGATCCTGATCTGAAACTGATGTTTAAAAATATTGGCTTCAACAATGTAGTGGCAGTAGATGAAATGGAAACCATCGAATTTATTGATACCACCATTACAGGTTTGCCATTTACCGGTGAGCACAGCGATTTGAATATTCAGACCAAGTCCTGTTACCTGGTACAGATCAGCGGTTTCAAATTATTGTTCCTGGCAGATTCAAGGATCGTTGAATCCGGTCTCTATAAGCATATTCACCAACAGATTGGGGACGTGGACGTCTTGTTTCTGGGAATGGAATGTGATGGTGCGCCGCTTACCTGGCTGTATGGACCGCTGTTAACCAAAAAGATTACCAGAGATCAGGATGGCAGCCGCCGGCTGGCCGGATCTGACTGTGCGAAAGGAATGGCGTTGATCAATATTTTCAACCCGAAAGAAGCTTACGTGTATGCAATGGGAATGGAGCCCTGGCTGGAATTCATCAGTAGTATTAAGTATACCGATGAGTCCAATCCCATTATTCAATCCAATAAGCTGGTGCAGGAGTGCCAGGCTAAAGGTATTATTGCAGAACGCCTGTACGGAGAAAAAGAACTGTTGTACGACCGGAAAGAAGTATTGGCGGCTCAACTGCAATAAGTGCTGACCCCGTGGTGATTGTTTGCTTCCCCATTATTATATACCACCATCATTTGACCCACTGGATAAATTGATCTCATTGCAAATGCAGTGAGGCGGTTACATCTATATACCTGCACCCACATACGGGTGCAGGTTTCCTTCCTTTTTACACCAAAAAATTGCATATGCTAACGCAACTTGAAAAACTATCCGCTTTTATAGGGAATACTCCCCTGATGGCTCTGAGGAATACCAGCACCCCCTTATTTGCCAAGCTGGAATACAATAATTTCTCTGGTAGCTCAAAAGACCGTGCCGGGTATAGCATTGTTTATAATGGAATCAAGTCAGGACGTATCAATGAAAACACCACCATCATTGCTTCCAGTTCTGGTAACCTCGCTATTGCAGTGGCTTCCATCTGTAAAATGCTCGACCTGAAATTTATTCCTGTCATTGATCCCAATATCAACAGCGCGTATGAAGCATTACTCAACCTGTTGTCGTATAAGGTGGTGAAAATTACAGAAAGAGATAGCACCGGTGGTTATCTGTTAACCCGTATAGAAACGGTAAATAGATTACATGCTACTACGGAAAACTCATTTGTGGCCGATCAATATGGAGATCCGAATAATTACAAAGGATACTTTGGTCTCACGGAAGAGATCCTTCGTTGCCCTACGCCTATCGAATATGTTTTCGTGGCAGTAAGCTCCAGTGGCGCTATTACAGGCATCTCCAAAAGTATCAAAGAAAAGAATCCTGATATCAAAATCATCGGGGTAGATGTAGAAGGGTCTGTGATTTTTAATGCGCCGCCCGTGAAGAGATATATTTCAGGTATCGGCGCCAGCCAGGTGCCTCCTATTATAAAGAATGCGATCATCGATGATGTGGTGATTGTATCACAAACAGATATCATCCGGGGTTGTTTCGAACTGCTGAATGAGCAAGTGATTTTTGCCGGGGCTTCTTCCGGTGCCGTATATCTGGCGGCTAAAAACTATTTCAATGGGAAGTCCTGGTTAAAATCTCCTACATCGTTGTTGATCTTTCCTGACAAAGGACATACCTATCTGGATACTATCTATAACAAGCAGTGGGGAGAGCAACTTGCCGCTAAGTTGGAATCTGCCACTGTAGCTTAAAACAAAAAAAAGAGTACAACTATGTTATATCTCAATGCAGATCACATTCATGAAATAGGAATCAACTGGAAAGAGTTGACCAGCGTTATCGCCAACGCTACTGCGGCGCTTCATGAAAATGATTATTCGCAACCCATTAAACCCTATCTCCGCTACGGTGATCCAAAAAACAGGATTATTGCTATGCCGGCATACGTAGGTGGTCAGCTTCCCCTGGCTGGTATTAAATGGATCGCCAGTTTCCCCGGTAATATTTATAAGAATAAGTTAAGGGCGCACTCGGTGACTATTTTGAACGAACATGATTCGGGCATACCACTTTGTATCATCAATACCGCCACTATCAGCGGGATTCGCACTGCTGCGGTGTCTGGTGTGGTGTTGCAACAATTCCTGGCTACCAGGAATACAAACCAACAGTTCACCGTAGGCATTACCGGATTTGGCCCAATAGGAAGAATGCACCTGAAAATGGTAGCTGATATTTTGGGTAGCCGTCTCGCTAAGGTGTTGTTGTTTGATATCAATGGAGTCGACCTGTCACAGGTTGATGCTGATCTGAAAAGCAAAATAACAATAGTGGATTCCTGGCAGGATAGCTACAGCGTCGCAGATATTTTTATTACCTGCACGGTATCGGCTGCTCCATATGTAGATCTGCCGCCGGTAAAATCTTCTCTCCAACTCAATGTTTCTTTGCGTGATTATAAAGCGGAAATGATAACACATATGGATGTAGTCATTGTAGATGACTGGGAAGAAGTCTGCCGGCAGAATACGGATATAGAAAACATGCACAAGACCATGGGATTGGAAAAAAGTGATACCCTGTCTATTTCAGATATTGTTTGTAGAGATGTATTGAAAGAAAAAGAGGACGCGGTAGTCATGTTTAATCCAATGGGCATGGCTATTTTCGATATCGCCATAGGAGGATATTACTACCACGAAGCCATCAGAAAGAATGTGGGCGTAGTGATGCCGGATTAACTGTATGTTTTCAGCATAGATAATAGCACCCGCTTAATCATATCCTCTCCATCAATATAACTATTACAAGAGCACACCAGTTAATCATTCAATTCTTTTTTTACCCTTAAATGTTATTCATGAAAATCTCTAATTTATTTGCAGCCTGTATTCTTTTTTCAGCCATTGTTTCCTGTAGCAGACCGGAAACAGTGCTGAATAACGCAGGCGTGGACAACAATCCACAAGAAATACTGCCAAAATCTGCTATCAATGCGGTAGTGAACGACCAACTGCGTAAAACAGGTCGTTTCGATTGGAAAGTAGTAAGTGATAATGTCGCCTGGAGTGCACTGGTACAGGGTGATAGTATTTTATCTGTAGGGTATCAGCCTGCTGACGTGAAAAATGTTAGTCAAACGATTGATAAGATCGATATTAACAGCCAGAGCTGGGATGCAGCCAGGCAACAGGTGTTAAACATTATTCTTGAAAAGGAAAAACAAACGGGTAAATTGGCAGAGAACCTGGTTACTTACCGGTCGCAGAAGCTGCCAGTTTTTTATGTGAAAGCCAGCCATCTGGCAACGGTAAAAGCATTGCGTGCGTCCCCCCTGGTACGTTATGTTGAGCCGGTAGGATATGGAAAGTATATGAACACTAACGCAGGAGGTACTACGATGTCTTCACCTCACACCGAATCAGGTTTTCTTACATTCGGCTGCGATGATAATCTGCCTAAAACTAACCTGGTAGCTGGTGTTGATTATTTAAACATCACACCTGGTGCAAAGCAATCCTGGAATTATGCTTATCATCATATTCYGGAAGCATGGACTAAAACTACCGGCAGTAATGTAAAAGTGATGCTGATAGACACTGGTGTAAGCCCGGACCAGGCTAACCTGGGAAGCGCCTTCAATCAGGGTGCTTCAACTGGCAGAACCATAGAAAAAATAGCTACTTTCCCTGGTGGCACTCCTGCTGATGTATGTGGTCACGGAACCAAGATGGCTGGTGTTATTGCTGCACCAAGAGGTGTAAACGGCAGCAGTGCTGGTATCGCTTATAACAGTAACCTGATTACCGTACATGCGGCAGAAAATGTTATCATCCTGTCTACCGAAACCGTACAGGGAGTAGGAGATGCATATGTAGCAGGTGGTGATAATGCTGGGGTGAAAATAATCAGCATGAGCTTAGGAACCCTCTTTGCGTTCGGCCACATTACCGATGGTATCAACTATGCTTATAATAAAGGTAAGCTGATGTTCTGTGCTGCAGGTACTACCACCGCGGGTCTGGGCGCCGAGATCGGAGTAGTATATCCGGCTTATTTGCCACAGGTGCAGGCCGTAACAGGTGTAACGGATAACAGTGTCACTCCTTGCGAGGATTGCCACAGCGGTGCAGAAGTAGCGTTTGACATCATCATGGAAAAATCTGGTACAGGCATTAATCCACTTACCACTACCGCCACGGGTAATGCGCCTAATACTGTAGGAGGATCTTCGGTGGCTACCGCCAGCTGTGCAGCCATTGCAGCCCTGGTATGGAGCAAGTACCCAACTTATCCAAGAGATAGTATTGTAGCCAGAATGAAGCGCGCTTCCAGCAATTATCCTAATAGAAGTACTACGTTGGGATGGGGTGTTGTGAATGCTGACGTAGCTGTTGGAAATTAATTGCCTGGTCTTTTGTTTGTTGATGGAAATGGAGCATAAGGACGCACCCCGGCATTGGATCGGGGGCGTACTTATTGTTGTAATAATATCGTCGGTGATCCTTTATGGCCGCCAATAGTTTGTTCACCATGTATATCCAGCAGTTATCACCTGTCATTTATTATACTTATTACGATAGGCCACTTCCAGCAACACAATTTTCTCAGTTGTTGCAAAAGCTGCCGGAGGGAATGAGAGCGAAAATCTGCAAATTCAGAAGATGGGAGGATGCACATGCGAGCTTGTTAGGAAAACTATTGTTGTTACATGCATTGGCCGGGCAGCATTGTGAGCAGGCCATTAACGACGTTGCCTATACGAATTATGGCCGTCCATACATCCCAGGTATGCCTGATTTTAGTATTTCTCATGCGGGTCACCTGGTGGTTTGTGCGGTAGATCTTACTGGACGGATAGGTATTGATGTAGAGTTACACGCACCTATCCAGGTAGCTGAATTTTGTAAGCAGTTTTCTGCGGAAGAGTGGTGGAACATTCAACAAGCTCGTCATCCGGAATCGATCTTCTATAAATACTGGACAAAAAAAGAAGCTATCCTGAAGGCGGATGGCAGAGGTATTTGCTTGTCGTTATCTGCGCTGCACGTGGCGGAAAATGAGATGGCTTTTCTGGATGGTCGTAAATGGTATGTGAATACGGTGGATAGTTTCGAAAACTACAGCTGTCATTTTGCAGCAGATGCTAAGCATCACCAATATACACTCCTAAAGGTAGATTTCGTATAGGATAGATACTTGTTGTTATTAACAATTATTTTTTATGGTTTTGTTTTGCGGGATAAGTTTTTTATGCCTAGATTCACGGCGCTGAAGCTAATGACGGAACCGATTATTGCTGACCCAATGATGCTGAATACATAGTTTAACGCTTAAAATATTAGCAACCCCACGCAAGACGACCCGCTTGTTATTTATGAAGAATTGTTAATACTATCCGAACCACGTGGTGTTTAATTATATGCAGCCCGTATAATTAACGCTGTTTTGCTTAGTTAATAAAACCTAAATTTTGAAAATGATGTGTTAGAAGACCCACTCACATTGTCAACAGCTATATCTCCTCTATAGTAGCAGTGGCTCATCACACTGTTATTTAGACCCGACAGATATCTGTACTCCTTTTTGTTAGCTATTACATGATTTTAACTGTTATTAGAAAACTTTCCGTATGAAGACCCCCATTGCCGGATGGTATGTTATTTATACCAGGCCAAGACATGAGAAAAAAGTTGCTATCCAACTGTCGCAGGCAAATATTGCTTTCTTTTTGCCTACACTAAACACCGTCCGTGTATATAAGGACAGGAAAAGAAATATTGAGGCGCCACTTTTTCCTTCTTATATATTTATTTATGTAAATGACCTGGATGAGTATTACAGGGCATTAAGCATCAATGGTGCGCTTTATTATGTACGATCAGGAGACACCGTGGCGAAAGTAAGCGAAACGGTTATCCGTAATATCCGTTTATTACTGGGGCAAGGGAATGATCAGGATATAGAGGTATCTGATGCTTATTTCCAGCCAGGAAAACAGGTACTGATCAAAGACGGTATCATGGAAGGCCTTTACGGCGAAATTGTAGAAATCCAGGGAACCCGGAAAATTTTAATCAGGATCACGCTGATGCAGCGGAGCATTCTGGTAACGTTACCTTGCAATGACCTTGTCGCCAATGCGGTATAATAGCAGCCTAAGATTTCAGTAGCGTGGAACATCTCCATGCTACTACATCTCTTTTACTTTATAGGTACCTGTAATGGTGTGTTTTTTACCATTTGTCTCGGAAAATTCATACGTCACTACCATTTTACTGGCCGTTAGTTCCTTTATGGTAACTACCTGTGGCTTTTCCACGCCTATATGATGCGACGTAATTTGTTTGGTAGCAGGATCATATTTCCAGACACCGGATTCGATGACGACTGCTTCATCTTCATCACACTTTTTAGTACCATGGTGTGTTATCACCTTGCCATCTGATTTAAACATTTCTGCATCATCTTTATCACATTCCTCCATGATGGAAGCCAGGTCATTGTCAGGTTTGCCATCCAGGTTCATGTCGACCGCCGGAACAATGCTGGAGGATTCAAGCATCCAGTATTTGTCACTGAAAGCAGGTTGTTGCTTAGGAGCGTTAAAAGCAGTTATCATTAAAGTGCCCGTAACAGCAGCAATAGAGAATATAGTTTTGTTAGTTTTCATAAGATGAAAGTACAAAAAAGAAGGAAGATCTGTGTCATAAATGTTCATCTGAAAAAGCCGAATAGATGCTATCTTTACTTCATGTACGAGCAAATAGATCAATTCGCTGATAAGTGTATCCAGCTCACGCCGGAGGAGCGTGCTTATTTCCATTCGTTGCTAAAATTCAGGCGTGTCCGTAAACGTACGTTCTTATTACAAGAGGGGGACGTTTGCGATTTTGAAGCCTTTATCGTGAAAGGCTGCATAAGAACCTATTTCCTGAGTGATGATGGCACAGAAACGATTTTATCATTTGCCATAGAAAACTSGTGGGTCAGCGACTTGTATAGCTTTACCGATCAAGTACCGTCGAATATGTTTATTGAAACGCTGGAGGATTCGGAGTTGCTGATGATCGATTATAAAAGTAAAAAGGCTTTGTTTGAAAAGATCCCTAAATTTGAAACGCTGTTTCGTTTGCTGGTACAGCGTTCCCTGTTTGCCTTGCAACGCCGCTTCCATAGCCTCGTGTCACAGACCGCGGAGCAGCGGTACATCGCATTTATAGAGAAGTATCCGGAAATAGTACAACGGGTGCCACAGCATCAGATTGCCCGCTATTTAGGCGTGTCACCGGAGTTTTTAAGTAAAGTACGCGGTGCGATGAATAAAAAAAGTAAGTCCTGAAGGACTTACTTAAACACCAGTTTGTTAGCCTGGTTAATTTCTTCTCCGGTAATGGTATGGCCCATATTCGGGTAGATGGTAGCGGTAACATGAGCGCCCATGGATTGCAGCATCGCTTCGGATTCATGCACCCGGGAAACAGGTACGTGGAAGTCCGGATCACTGCTGCCAATATATACCGGGGTCTGATTAAAATTCCCTTTATAATTTTCCGTGTACAATTTATCGCCGATTAAGCCACCGGTGAAGGCTACAATGCCACCATAGTGAGCGGCGTTACGGGTGGTAAACTCCAACGTTAAACAAGCGCCTTGCGAGAACCCCAGGAAGTAAATATTTTCTCTGGAGATACCTGCTGCCAATACATCGGCTACTACCAGTGTCAGCAGCTGCAGCGCATCGCTGAGGTAAGGCTCATTTGCTGATGGTGGCGCCAGAAACGATTGTGGGTACCAGGTGTTGCCAGTGGCCTGTGGGGCTATGATGGCAAAATCAGCTACGTTGAGATGCGGCGCCAGTGAAATAATATCCCTCGCAGAACCGCCACGACCGTGGATCATGATCAATACTTTCTTCGCCTGTTCTAATGGCACGCCGGCCGTTACTATATTTTTCTGATGTGTCATATTGTTTCCTTTTTTGAAGGCGGATAGGTGGTGCTATCCGCCTTCGTTTGATAATTTACTGCAAAACCGGTAACACTTTTTCAATGTCCTGTCTGGCTGGCTCATATTGTTTAGGTAATCGTAAGCCAGAGCCCAGTTCCTGCAGGGGTTCATCTACGGTGAAGCCTGGATTATCGGTGGCTATTTCAAACAGTACGCCTCCTGGTTCTCTGAAGTAGAGAGAGAAGAAGTAGTCCCTGTCGATTTTAGGCGTAATCTGGTGTCCGGCGGAAAGTATTTTCTCGCGGAACGCCATCTGCACTTTATCATCTGCTACACGGAAGGCCACGTGGTGGTTGGTACCGCCGGCATTGTATCCGGGTGCGCCATCCGGTGTGGCCAGCAGGTCGATGATATTGGCATTATCTACTGTGTTGGTGATAAAGCGATAACGATTCTCTTCCTGTGATTGCAGGGTATATCCGAAGATGTCTGTCAGGATTTTGGCGGTAGGCTCAATATCTCTCAGGGTGAGCGTAGTGCTGTGAAATCCTTTGGTGGCGGCATCTGCGGCGATGTCTGCGGTCAGCCATGGGCGACGTGTATCCGTTGTAGTTTCTACGAAGCTGAGCTGGAGTCCATCCGGATCGGTGAAGCGGAGGTGCTTTTCTCCCAGTCGCTCGATGGTTTCTTCGAAAGGAACGTTGAATTGTTTAAAGCGTTCTTTCCAGAAGGAGATGCTCCCTGCCGGAACGGTATAGGCAATTTCCGTAGCCATACCGGTACCAGTACGACCTTTACTGATGCCTTCCCATGGGAAGAAGGTGAGGATGGTGCCGGGTGTTCCCTGTTCATTACCGAAGTAGAAGTGGTAGGTGCCCGGATCATCGAAGTTAACAGTTTTCTTTACCAGTCGTTGTCCGAGTACTTTGGTGTAGAAGTCGAAGTTGCGTTGTGCGTTACCTGCAATAGCAGTGATGTGGTGTAAGCCTAATATTTTATTATCCATAATAATTTTTTTTGTCAGATGAAAAATGCAATGCGGATTTCGTTTTCCAACAGTCCGCTACCACCGCCATAGTGACGGATAATGCGTGTATTTTGAGGTGTGATCACTTGTTTTATCTGTGCTTCGTCGGCCGTGCTCACGCCTGCGCATAACAGGATGCCATCGTACGGATGTTGCTGCAGTAGCGACAGTGCTTCCGGTAAAGAGCCTGCAGTGGTCCCTGTCCAGCCTTCGTGCTTGTTGATCAGGCGGTGTACTACCTCCATGATTTCAGCGTGATAGCCTACGGCGAGCAGTTGTAATGATGATTTATCTGTCATGGTATTACTGTTGAATGGTCATAGGTACATCAATCACGAGTACCGTAGTGTTGTTACTTTTAGCCTGGCCTTTGAAGGCGTTGGTATCACTGATGCCAAGGGCGTCGCCGGGCAATAGGGTATAACCGTCTATTTCCACGCTGCCGTCAATGAGGTATACGTAGGCGCCGTGCCCGGGCTGTTTCAGGTCGTAGCTGAACGACTGATCCACCGTGAATTTACCCATGCTGAGGTAAGCATCCTGATGGATGACTACGGCGCCAGCGGCTGCCTGGGGTGCGACGAACGTGCCAAACTGATTCACGAAAGCGGCTTCGTTCAGCGTAAGCTGTCCGTATTGCGGTGTTATATTCAGTTGGGCAGGATAAATCCATATTTGCAGGAAACGGGTCGCCTGGTCTTGTTCATGGTTATATTCACTATGAAAAACGCCGCTGCCGGTACTCATGATCTGGATGTCTCCCGTTTTGATGACGGCCTCATGGCCCAGGTTGTCTTTATGAATCAGACTTCCCTGCAGGGGAATGGAGATAATCTCCATATTATCGTGCGGGTGTCTGCCAAATCCTTTCGCTGGCTGTACAATATCGTCATTGAATACCCGCAGGGCGCCAAACTGAATCCTTTTGGGATTGTAGTAATCCGCGAAGCTGAATGTTTTCTTACTTTCCAGCCAGTCGTTGATTTCATGGTGTCTGCTGTCTTCTTTATGTAAGATATATTTGGTCATATGTGTTGTTGTTATTGATGATGTAAAATTGCAAAGAAGTGGCTGGGCGGCCAATAACCTTGTTTAAGAAACAATCTTAACATAGATTAAGTTTTTGGGGGGGGGGGCGGAACATCCTGTTTATCAGGATTTTTCCTATTTTTAGTGAGCGCTAATATTTTACCCCTGATGCATACGATACTTCCTTTTCTTCTGGCAATGATTGCGGTGATTGTATTGTTGGAAATGCTGGCCACCCGGCTAAAAATCGCGTACCCAATTTTGCTGGTGATAGCAGGGCTCTTATTGAGCTTTATTCCGGGGCTACCGCTTGTTCATATAAATCCTGACCTTATATTTTTCCTGGTGTTGCCTCCTTTGTTGTTTGAGGCGGCGTGGAGTATTTCTTTTAAAGAGATGAAAAAGTGGTGGCGTATCATTAGCAGCTTCGCTTTTCTGGTCGTGTTTTTTACGGCGCTGAGTGTGGCCCTTGCTGCCAACTACTTCATTCCAGGGTTTTCTATTGCATTGGGTTTTCTGCTGGGAGGTATTGTTTCGCCACCTGACGCCGTGAGTACCGGGGCTATTACGAAGTTTGTGAAAATTCCCCGGGGGGCTGCTACTATCCTGGAGGGGGAAAGTCTGCTGAATGATGCCTCCGCGCTCATTATCATGCGTTTTGCATTGGTGGCGGTGGGTACCGGACAATTTATCTGGCAGGATGCGGCAGTAAGCTTTATATGGATGATTTTTGGGGGCGCAGGAATTGGATTGATATTGGGGTGGATGTTTGTACAGCTGCACCGGCGACTACCTACTGATGCGGCATCAGATATCACGTTGACCATTATTGAACCCTATATGATGTACTGGGTGGCAGAACAATTACATAGTTCAGGTGTGTTGGCCGTGGTGGCGGGTGGGTTGTATCTATCCGGCAAGCGGTTACTTTTTTTAAATAGCACGAGTCGCGTCCAGGCCTATAGCGTGTGGGATAATTTTGTATTCATTTTAAACGGCGTGGTATTTTTAATTATCGGGTTAGATCTCCCCGAAATCGTTGGTGGACTACGGTCGGAGGGTATCTCTTTACGCATGGCCATGGGATATGGCCTGATAGTAACAGCCGTGCTGATTTTAGTAAGAATTTTCAGTTCGTATATCGCCATGATTGCTACGTTGATCTTTCGCCCAAAAGTGGCGCCGCGTACTACTTCGCGCAAGGGCCGTTTTGTATTGCCTTTAGTATTGGGCTGGTCAGGTATGCGAGGTGTTGTTTCATTAGCTGCTGCGTTGTCTATTCCGGTTACTTATAACCATATCGCCTTTCCGCAACGCAATCTGATCCTCTTCATCACTTTTGTGGTGATATTATTTACATTGGTGGTACAGGGACTTACGTTACCTTATCTGATCAATCGCTCCCAGGTATTTTTAGCGCCTGAGGATGAAACCGAAGAAGAAACTACCCGGAGAATAAAGCAGGGACTTAAGCAGCATATCTACAAGTTTCTCAAGGAAAATTACGAACATAAACTACCTGATCATATTGGTGTTCAAAAGATGATGCAGCACTGGGAAGAAAGAGCAAAGGCAGAAAAAGACGACTGGATGGATGATAAGATAAAAGTTATTTATCTGGAAACACTCGAAAGTCAGCGTCAATATCTTAGCGCCCTTAATAATGATCCCCTCATCAGCGAAGAGTTGATCCGCAAACAGTTGTACCAGATCGACCTGGAGGAAGTCCGTTTACGGATGATCTGAGTCGGCTTCACTTTCATAAAAGTTAATAATCCCTTAATACGGACACCAGAAAATTGCGCTTATGTTTGTTGTTGTGAAAATAGCGGCAAACTATGCGGTTACCCTTAGCTGAACAATCGGATGTATTATTGTTGGAAGAATGCAGGAATAACAATACCAGGGCTTATGATATACTGTTCGACCGATATTCCGGTAAACTCTATCATTACGCGCTGAAGTATATCCGTGACGAAGCCCGGGCCGAAGAAGCGATGATGGACCTGATGTTCTGGCTATGGGATAAACGTGAACAGCTGCCTCCGGATGTACAGTTGGCGCCTTACCTCTTTAGGGCCATGAAACATGCCGTGATTAAAGTGTTAACCCGTAACCCCTCACAAACTGTCTCCCTCGACTTTGCAGACGATACTGCCATTGAAGATGCCGGCAACCGCCTGCGTGAAATGGAACTGACTACTTTGTATCAGGAAAAGTTGAATGCTCTCAGTCAGCAACGACAAAAGGTATTTCGACTCAGCCGCCATGATAATATGAGTCATGCAGAAATTGCAAAGGAAATGAATCTCTCCCTGTTTACGGTTAAAAATCATATCAAAGCTTCCCTCACTTATTTCCGCACGGAACTGAAGGACTACATGGATATTTCCGGTGTGGTGATCTTATTCTTCTTTCTCTGAAAAAATATTTTTGTTCCCATTAGCCCTCGTACATTTTTTTAGGCCTTTATATAGTAGGTGAGTTGTTTTTCACCTGCATAACATGGCAAATATTACACGAGCACTTCTAATAAAATATCTCGATAACAACTGCACAGACGCAGAAAAAAGGATCGTAGAAACATACCTGCAACAGCCGGAAAGTAATGCTATGCTAAGTCGCCTCCTGGAAGAAAGAATGGAGCAAGACATGGCCGACAGCATGAATACACCGGTAGATCCTGATATACAGCAACAATGGGCTGCGGGTATGCGTGCCCGTATGGGGAGAGCAGAGGCCGTAAAGCCGCTGACCAAACGTTATTATATAGCTGCCGCTGTAGCGGCTTCTATATTGCTGATAACAGGATTTTTTACCTTTTTTAATAACGGGAACGCAAAAAAGGTGGCGCCCTTATTAACCCTGCAGCAAAATAAAGCAGGGGAGCGTAAGGTGATTCATTTGAGTGATGGCTCCACCATTCATCTGGGAGCTGCCAGCCAATTACAATACCCGGAACAGTTTACCGGCGCTACCAGGGAAATTACCCTGAGGGGAGAAGCATTTTTTGATATCGCTACAGATCCTGTTCATCCCTTTATCATACATACCGGTACCATTGCCACTACTGTACTGGGTACCTCTTTTAAGATTGCCGCCTTTGAAGGACAGCCACTGGTGGTAGCGGTAGCCACCGGAAAGGTAAGCGTGGCCGACAGCAGCAAAGGACAGCTGGCTATTCTCACCGCTGGCAAACAGGTGAGTTGGAATCATGAGCAGGCGTCATTGGAAAATATTCGTGCAGAAGATGTAGCCGGATGGCAGAACGGCCGCCTCGTGTTTAACAACCAAACCTTGCAGGAAGTAGCCACCACACTGGAAAGATGGTATGATGTGAAGATTGATTTCAGTCGCGCGAAAAAGGCAAAAGAAAAAGTAACGGTCACTTTGTTCGCGGGCGCAGCGCTTAAAACAACCCTGCAAACACTGGCAGTGGGCAATAATTTTACCTGGTCAGCAAAAGGCCGCGAAGTAATTATTTACTAAACCTATAATAAAAAAATATGCACTAACAGTACACCTTAAAAACAAAAAACGTCCCTGTTTGCGTTGGACCGCAGCAGGAACGCTTTAAAAGTTGAACGGTCTGCCAAAAGTTTTCTCAGGACCAGCAGCAGCCGAATTATTAACAGATTTCCCGGTATAAAACCGGGCTTAACTATCAATATTCAAAAGTATGGAAAAAGGATTAAAAAAAGATCCTTTAGGATTTTTCGTGGAACCTGTGCCCGAAAGCTTTGAATTTGTGTTAAAGCCCAGTGGTGCAGGTTCTCCTCCTGCCTCCTGTAAGCACAGACACAAAATTTACTTCCTGATGAAATGCTCATTTATTGTTTTGGCAGCACAGTTTACTTTCGTAAGCCTGTTGTTCGCTGATAACCTCAGGAGCCAGGATCTTTCCCGTCGCCTGAATCTTGATCTGAAAGATGCAGATGTAAGAGCAAGTTTGCTAAAGATAGAAAGCGAAACCGGCGTAAATTTCCTGCTGCCGGAATCACTGCTGGCTACGGTCGACAAAAAAGTAAATCTCCATAAGGCAGATATTACAGTGAAAGATGCCATCGCAGGCGTGTTGAGTGGTACTTCGCTCGAATATCATCTGCTCAATGGTTATGTGGTAGTTGCCAGGAAAAAAATACCGGTGAAACTATCCGGTCGTATACTGGAAAGCAAAACAAAAGATCCGTTACCAGGTGTATCCGTCCGTATAAAAAATAGTGCTGGCGGCGCTGCCTCTGATCTCAATGGTAATTTTACGGTAGAAATTCCTTCTGAAGGAGCGGTGCTCGTATTTTCACTGATGGGCTATGAGTCCAAAGAAGTGAAGGTAGCGGGTGGTACAGGGCCCATCACCGTACTGCTGGAAGTGAGTACACGCACCCTCGGAGAGGTACAGGTACAGGCACGCCGTAAAACCAACACAGAAATTACGGTGTTGCAGGAGAGAAGAAACGCGGCCATTGTACAGGATGCTATCTCTGCACAACAGATCGAAAGAACAGCGTCTATCACCACTACGCAGGCGTTACAGCGGGTAAGCGGGGTCACTATCACCGATGATAAATATGTGGCTATCCGTGGTTTGGGAGACAGGAGCGTGATCGGCCAGTTGAATGGGGTACGCTTAGCCTCTTCTGACCCAGACAGGTCTTCTATTCCCCTGGATCTCGTACCGGCATCTCTCCTCGATAATATCACCATCTATAAAACCGTTACGCCAGATAAGCCCGCAGATGCAGCTGCCGGTATCGTGGAACTGAAAACCAAATCAGTACCGGATAAGAGAACACTGGAAGTGATTGCACAAACCGGGTTCAACTCCAACATCGGTCCTGGTGGACGCATGAACAGCTTCTTCAACAGCGATCTGGGCTTTCTCGGTAATAAAGTCAATAATAAAAACCTGACGGGCGACTTCATGGAGCTGTCTAAGCAGTATCCTGGTGGCCTGAACCAAATTCAGAAGCTGATCTCTGAAAGTAATGGGAGTCCTGCGATACAACAGGAAGCGGCACGCATCAATAAAATCATGCATGGCTTTGATCCGGTGCTGACTACCCGTTACAAAAATGCGCCGCTCAACCAGCTGTATTCCGCTACTTATGGTAACAGCTTCAAAGTATTCCGTAATAAGACGCTGGGCCTCATTGCCGGTGCTAACTATTATCGCCGTACTACCGATGTATATGGTGGAGATCTTACCCAATACAGTATCTACCAGGGGGTGACTACTGGGAATTCCGATGTGTATAGCCCAAGAAATATTCCCAACTATATCACACCTAATAACCTGTACATGGGTAAATACCAGACCTATAAGGAAAACACAGGTACAGAAACATTGAACTATGGGATACTTACTGGTTTGACTTTCCGTTTCGATAAACGCAATGAAATCAGCATGCAATATATGGGGAGCTGGGGTAGTGAAGCGCAGGCAGTCAACATGCACGGAAGGTACGAGTACACCGGCTTACCGGGAGAGGTGAACAGCACCATTTACTCACTCAAACAAACCCGTCGTAACCTGAATACTTTCAACCTGCAGGGAGAGCATAAGTTCCTCGAAGGAAAGTATGCGCCACGGTTAAGTTATAACCTGGCTTCTTCTACCTCTGCACAAAATGATCCCGACTTCCGTTTCGTGACACTCACCGATTATATGCCTCGTGGAGGTGGTTTTTATACCCTTCCGGGTACCGGACAGAAAGCTTATTCAGAACATCTGTATGCACTGAATTCCGGCTATGTAAATGGTTATGGTACGTATGGTATCATCCAGGCAGAACCCAATGGCCGTCGCTGGCGTCAGCTGCACGAAACCAACTGGAACTACAAAGCAGACCTGGTATTTCCGTTTCCGCTGTTTGGACAGAAGCAGGAATTCAAAACCGGCTTCAACTACCTGAACCGCGACCGCACCTTCCGGGAAAATATGATGTTCCTGCCGGGTTCCAACTTCGTGCAGAATCGCTATAAAGCATTGTATGATGTGAACGGTAATCTCGATGCGCTGGTAGGGCCTAAGATCATCGGTATCCAGCAGCCAGGCGGCGGTACCGGCGAAGGCGCGGATGCTATTGGTGGTTTCCTCTACAATACGCAGAAATCTCCTAATAACTATAACGGCTTCTTCGAAACCAATGCCTACTATGGTATGCTGGATCTGCACCTGACCAGTAATCTGCGTGTAGCCGGTGGCGTGCGTTTCGAGAAAACAAATATCCAATCTGCGGTAGATACAGCGAATGTATTCCTGGACCCGTCGTTAACCGCGCAGGATGATAAGGGAAACAGTGTGCCGGTGATGATGATCAATCCGAATACGGTGTATAAAACGGCATACAAGCCATATTACGCCGTGAATATGACCTATACCTACAGAGAGGATATGAACTTCCGCCTGGCGTACAATACTACCCTGGCAAGACCGGAGCTGAGAGAGCTGACCAATGTGTTTGAATTCGATGCATTCCAGATGGGCCTGGTGGTAGGTAATCCTCATTTGATCAATCAACATACGGAGAACCTCGACTTCCGCTGGGAATGGTTCCCTAATCCTGGCGAAGTCATCTCTGTATCTGCTTTTGGTAAGCGTATCAACAACCAGCTGGTGAAGGTGTTCAGCCTGAAAACAGAGGGACTGGCAGCGAAGTATCCGGAGTATCCGACTATTCAGTTCCAGAATGATCCTAACACAGGTACCGTATGGGGACTGGAGTTAGAGTTGGTAAAAGATTTAGGAAGATTAACACCGGTGTTTAAGAACTTCTTCATCGGTTCCAACCTGTTACTCGCACAAAGCAGCATTAAGAAAACGGAGGCAAGATATCAGGCGAGTAAATCGCTGGATAGAAATACGCCGGAGAACAGTCCGCTGTTTGAACAGGCGCCTTATTCTATCAATGGTTGGCTGAACTATAAGAACACGAAGTGGGGTACTGACCTGACTGCCGCCTTCAACATGGTAGGAGAGCGTTTGGTACAGATAAACCTCACGGGAGAACCTGATCTGTATACCCGTCCTGCGCCGGTGCTGGACCTCATTTTCTCGCAACAGCTGGGTAAGAGATTACTGTTCAAAGGGTATGCGAAGAATATCCTGAACCCTGCCATTCAAACGGTGTACGCCAATCCGGGCACCGGTGGATTCTGGTATGGAGAACGCTATATCAACCGCAGCTATAAACGTGGCGCTGAGATCATGATGGGATTCACTTATAAGTTGTTCTAAAAAAAACATTAAAAAGGAAGATATGTATTATAAACGTTTTGCCGCCGGTTTGCTGTTGCTAACAATCGGGATGCTGTCGTGCAAAAAAGAGAAGGTAGATTATTCCTACGACAATCGTCCTGATAAAGCCGCTGGTGGAAACTCTACTATCCGCCTGGTGAATTTATCGGATCATAATCAGTTGTCGGTTAACGGGGAGCGTTTGACCAGTTACCTGATTCTCAATCCACCGGCTGGTCAGGAAGCATTGTACCCGGGTACGTATTGGTTTCCCACCAATGGTAAGCTGGGTGGCAGTTTTACGATTCCTCGCCAGTTTCTCACCAGTGGAAGCGCGGATGTATCTGTGGATTATTGGGTCTACTCTCAGGGGCGTGATTCTTTAGGGTTTAAGATAACAGAAGAATATAATAAGCCGAAGGATTATTTCATTATGAGAGGCTATCCTTTTACGGCTGCAAAAGTGGAAAGAATAAGGGAAGTACCCCGTGAGGTAACGGCGCCGGCAAAGGCGGGTTATTTCAAAATCCGTATTGTTAATCTGGCAGATCAGGTCAATTCCTCATGGGGCGCGCAAGATGTGGCGAAGCCACTTACGCTGGCTTATGCAGATGGTACACCGGTAAGTACCGCTACCAGTAATGTGAATCCACAAGCCTGGTCGCAATATGTGGAATTGCCATATGGCACTTACCAGTTCAAGGTGCTCACGCCGGATGGTATTGAAGTGCGGGCCAGCGGCGGAAATTCATTGGAGAACACTTTCATGTCGGAACCAGCCACTTCCAACCTGATGAAGATGGTGCAGGGCCGTCTTCCCAATGCGGTGAGCACGGGTCTTACCTATGCTCCCGTGAAAACTTACCAGCCCGGTGGTGTGTACACGGTTGTGGTGGGTATCGATCATTTAACGATGCTGAATGTATATGGTGTTCCCGGGGAAACAGCTGCTTATTTCCAGAATGATTTTCGTGTACTCGCAGACGTTAGTGAGCCGTTGAATACCGACTACTATCGCCTGCAGGGTGTACAGGCCAATGCGGAGGAAGGAGCGGTGACTTTCCGTGTAAATGGTGTAAACCTCGGTGACGCTGCTTATACAACGGGTACGGATTACGGCATATATGTAACCGGTCAGGCTACTGTGGAAGCGGTGAATGCAGCAGGAGCGGTGCTGGCAAGTGCCACACAGCGCTTCCTCGCTGGTCAAAATTACTCGGCCTGGTTCTATAAAACGCCCGAAGGCAAATCAGCTATCAGCCTGGCGGCGAATAACCTCACCGGTAGCTGGTATGATCCATTGGCTACTGGTAGCACTGGTTCCGGTCAGGATGGCTCACTCAGCAGGATGACACATAATTATCCGTTCAACTATCGTTTCCTGAACCTGTGTCCGGATTTGCCGTATGCCAGCTTTACGTATGATAATGGCCAGCCGGCAGGATCTGCCACCAGTTCCCGTAATCTTCAGCCGGGTGCAGTGGTGACGGATCAGCCGTACGCTCGCCAGGGACAGGATGCAGAACCTTATCAGTTGATGGTGTATAAATCTTCTCCCACCATATACCCCGGTAACTGGATTCCGGCGATTCCCGTGCTGAAAAGCACCGCGTTTGTTGCCCGCCCGGACCGGTATACTCGCGTGAAGCCAATACACGAACCCGGCGTGTATACGGTAGCGTTAGTAGGCCGACTGAATGCTAATCAACCGGAAGGTAAGAACGCCAAAATGATCATTATTAAACATACGAAGTAATTGTTATGACGAAGATAAAACACTTCCTGGCCGTGGCTGCGCTGGTATGGGGTTTCAGCTCCTGCAGCAAAGTGGAATATACGAAGGTCGATAAGCCCGCCTATCTGCGTGTATTCAATGATTTTAATACAAAAATCGGCATAGAAAATAAAGATGAGCGGAAGCCATTTATGTGTATGCTGATTGATCCCACTTTTGATAAAGATGGAGTCCCTATTGGTGCAAAAATTAAAGGCGATTTCCTGGATAAACGTGATCCATACGCACCGCCGTATCCATCACATATCGGAAGCAGCACCAGCACAAGAAACCCTGAGTATCCGGGGAAAGAGAATGTCCCTGCCGGGCCGGTGCTGAATGGTTTTGATTTGTCCAGTTGGGCGCAGGTGCCTTCCGGTAAACACCGCATCATCTTCTATTACAGACCTGTGAATGAAATTCCGTTCTTCGAACTGGAGCCGGCTATCCGTAAATATGTGGTGGTAGATACTACGCTGGAGTTGGGGGAGCAAGACATTTATACCATGCATGTGTTGCAAACCGATTTCAAAACAAAATCCAGGGGTATCATTGTTCGCAAAGAAAATTTCCATCTCCTTCCGCTGTCTGATTCTATGGTGTATGTGAACTTTTACAACTACAGCTCCAACGGTTTCTGGAGCGCCGACAGAAGTGAGAAGGACGGCAGTTTCATGGATGGCGTGATGCGCTACGGGATTAAGGACGACGTCAATATCTGGATGTCGCTTTGTAAACCAGGCGGATGGACCACACTGCCCGGTTACAAGTATGCTTACCTGGGGCAAATGAAAAGAAGTATTGGTAATGGGATAGCGCCTTACTATAGCTTTCCGCTGTTTGCAGATACCGCTTCCAATCGCATTACTACAGATATCTGGCAGCGTTTTACATTGCTGGTACCAGGACTTGATCCGGAAAAGATGCCTTATGGCGACCGGGATTATGATCCGGATGCGCAATATGGTTTGCTGGCCATGTATGGAAATGGTACGCGGCAAACTTTTGAACGTGGTGGCTTATTTCTGCCTAGTATGATTGTAAACATTCATTCCGGCACTTATAATCCACGTTCATTCGCTACCGTGAATACCATTGAAGTAGTGAATGGAACCGCCTACCTGACTACCATTCAGCGCAGGTATCCCAAACCGGTGTATTAATCACCGTCCTTCTTTCAATATAAAAAGTAATACAATGCTTAAATATATTAAATCATGCCTGTTCATAGCCTTACTGCCAGCGGTACTTACTACCGGCTGTAAGCATGATGAGCTGACGGTGCCTGATACCAGGGAATCTTACCGGCACGCAGGAGATTTTGTTAAAAATAATTACGACCTGCAACTGTTTAATGCCGCACTGGAGTATACTGGTTTATCTGTAGAGATGAATGGAGAAGGACCTTTCACATTGCTGGCGCCTAACAATAATGCTTTTAATGAGCTGGGCATTACCCGTGCATCAGATTTTCAACGCCTCAATAAAGATAGTCTGAAAAAGGCCATGCAGTATCATATTCTTAGCCGCAGACTACCCGTGAATGAGATTCCTTCCAATGGAGTAGATGTAAGATATCTTAATCTGGCTGGGAAAGAAGTATACCTGACTTTTGCCAGTGCGCAAAACAATTTGTTTGTCAATGGCGCCTGGGCGGTGAAGAAAAACGTAGTGCTGGCAAATGGGATGCTGTACGTAATGGATAAGGTGATGAAATATATACCCGGCACCGTGCAACAATTCCTGGCGGCGCAACCGGAATACAGTGTGTATATGGCGGCGCTTAAGCAAAGTGGATTATGGGAACAGCTGTCAGGCGAAGGGCCGTTTACTGTTTTTGCACCGGACAATGCCGCGCTGGAAAGACAGGGCATCACCATGGAGACGCTAGCTTCCTATAATGCAGATAAGTATGTAACAGCCCGGCTTTTCGGGGTATATGTACTGCCTAAAAAAAGCCTGTTCCTGACTGATTTTCCGGCCTTGTATGCCATCTATGGCACAGAGGGATTGCAGACGAAGATTGCCAACGACAATTTCACTTACCGGATAACGGCTGTCAAGAATACGTACCTGGGCAGCGCTACAGAATACGCTTTTTCGTATATCGATCCTGCAAATCCGGCCTGGGGTAATCTGGGAACCGTGAATGGTAATACTTCCCGTAAAAACGACAATCTCACCGACAACGGTATTGTTCACTATATGCCCGACCTGGTGATCAAGCCAAACGTGGCATTAAAGAAATAATTAGTTCAAAAAGCTATTGATATGAAACGTATCATATTTTGTACACTCGCTGTGGTGGGGTTGATGACGGCCTGCAGGAAAACAGAGTTTCAACGCCCGCCGGTGGGAACGCCTGTACCATTTGTAGATAGCGCTACCAGCGATTTCAACGCCCTTTTAGGAAAGTCATCGCAGCATTTATTCTATGCCGCCTGGCAGAGAAGTCATATAGATTCTCTCCTGAAAGCCATGGGCGCCGGCGTTCGTTTTACCATCCTGGCTCCGGACGACGCAGCCATGACGGCAGCAGGCTTCTCCGCAGACAAGATCGCTACGGCAAAAGTAGTAGACCTGGATTCGCTGATGCTTTTTCACGTAATGTCTGAATATGTTGATTCCGCTATTTTAATGGCGCAGCAGGGAAATGTGCGCCACAATTCTTTGTTGAGAGACGGGACCATCAAAGAACCCATCACACGTTTGGGCTCCTCCGTGCCTTTCCCGGAAGCTTATGCTTACAAATTGTATCTCGGCGTAGCAACGGATGGATCATTGCTGATCAATGGAAAAAAGAGTGGTAAGATAACACCGGTGTATGCCCGGAATGGCGTGATTTATCCAATCAATCAACCATTGGTACGTCCGAAACAAACTGTGATAGATGTTATCAATACAGACCCGCGCTTTTCTATATTGTCAGGCATTTTTCAGGCCATGGACAGTAAGTGGGAGGAGGTGAGCTGGGGCGTGTTTGAAAGGAATCAGTACGCCGGTCTGACTACCCAGCGGGGTAACCTTATTTCAAGCGATGCTTTCTTTATCCCGACCAATGAAGCGTTTAAAAAATTAGGTTTCAATTCTGCAGAAGACCTGATGCAATTAAATGAGCGTTCTATGCCTTACCTCGATGAAGATTTGGGAGAGATGCGCAATGGACTGTTTGTAACCGATTCGCTGCTGGCATTTTCCATGTGGGGCCGGATGTACGCGCCGCGGAATTCTAATGGTGGCGGTAGCGGTGTCCCTGCCGTATTCTGGTCCAACGAGCTGAATAACGCCCTGCTGGGAAATTTTGCCCTGGTGACCAGTGGAAGTAATGCGGTACCTATCTACTATATGACCCTGGACTTTGGCACCAATGGCGCACAAATTACAGTAAAGGTAAAAGGTAGCAGCCATCCTGCCGCTAATATAGTGGAAGCTGATATCCCTACTCTGCAAGGGCCATTACATGTAGTAGATAACCTGATTCTTAGCGATAAAGTGAAGCTCTAATGAGAAAGTTTAATATCAATATAAAAGTAGCTTGTGGTATTCTCTTATTAACAGCAGCCAGCTGCTCGAAAGATAAAGACACTACACCCGCAAAAGATAATAACCGGATTGCACAGGTATTGGCCGATAACTTCAACCTCTCTATCATGAATACGGTGGTGAGTCGTTCCAGCCTGCGTGATGACCTGAATACTTCTGGTCCGTTCACGGTATTTGCCCCATCTGATGCGGCTTTTGCGAAAGCCGGCTATACTACACCAGTAGCCGTGTTAAGTACTTCTGTGGCATTTATGAGTGCTATTGGCGCTTATCATACGGTAGAAGGAAATTACGACCTGAATAAAATGCCTTTCCTCTTTAACCAGGAGATCACTTCCCGCGGAGGAAAGCTGTTTGTAACGCGCTGGATTAAAGACAATGATACCGTGCTGACCATCAACGGCAGCCGGCTGCTGGCGGCCTCCATTCCGGCTTCCAACGGGCAGGTACAGGTAATTGACCGCATGTTGCAACCTTATTTGTATGAAACTATAGGAGATGCCATTGCAGCGGAGACCTCCTTAACCTTGTTCTGGCAAGCGATACAGCGTGCAGGCCTGGTGTCACTGCTGAATGGGAAATCACCGGTGACGGTGTACGCACCCAATAATGCCGCTATGATCAGCAATGGATATGCTACGGTAGAAGCCATCAATGCCGCGCCTGTAGCAGAGATGGTCGCCTTTGCAAAATATCACATTGTAGCAGATCGTCGCTTTGTAAATGATTACATCCTGACAACCGTTGCCGGAAAAAATACTACCACACAGGGAATGCTGGATAACAACAGCGTGCTGGTAAAGCTCATCCCGAATCCGCAGCAACCCGGCGCCTTCACCGGTATCCAGCTGAGAGGCCCCGGCAACAAGGCAGATGTAAATCTGCTCAAACAGGATGTGAATGCAGGCAACGGCGTGTTGCATATTGTAGACAACGCCTTACGCATCACGCAATAATCATCATTAATCAAGCAATCAGACATGCAAGTTTTTACATTGAAACATATACGCTTCTTTTTGCTGTTGCTGATGCTGCCTTTCGCAGTACTGGCGCAGGAAACAGGCGGAGGCCTTACCGGTAAGGTACAAAGCGCCAAAGGAGAGCCCTTGCCCGGCGTCACGATTATTGCCGTTCATGGCCCGTCCGGAACAAAGTATCCCATCATCACCGACAACGGTGGTCGCTACCGCATCAATGGTATGCGCATCGGTGGCCCTTATAAGGTTACCGCTACCATGATGGGCATGGAACCGCAGGCAATCGACAATATTACCGTGAAGCTCGGTGAACCGCAGTTGCTGAACATCACACTGTCCGATCAAAGCACTAAGCTGGGAGAGGTAGTGGTGAAAGGCACCAAGGCCGGTCCGCGTGCCAACAACTTCGGCGCAGGACAAAACATCAGCAAGCAACAGCTCAATAACATGCCTACCGTGAACCGCAGCATACAGGATATTACCCGTATGGTGCCACAGGGGTCAAAAGATAACAGCTTTGGTGGTACCAACTTCCGCTACAATAACGTGACCATCGATGGCGCCATCAACAATGATGCGATCGGCTTCAGCCCCTCCAGCGGAGGACAAAGCGGTACCAGCGGTCAGCCGGGTAGCAGCACCCGCACCAACCCCGTTTCCCTGGATGCGATCGAAGACATGCAGGTATACCTGGCACCTTACGATGTGAAGATTGGTAATTTCACCGGTGGTAGTGTCAACGCCGTCACCCGCAGCGGTACCAACACCCTCACCGGTTCCGTATATGCCTATGGCCGCAACGCCGCCATCACAGGGAAAGATAAGGTAGGCACCTTAGGTAAAATGAACAGCGACTTTGAAGATTATCAGGCCGGTGTGCGCCTCGGTTTCCCTATCATCAAAAACAAACTGTTTTTCTTTACCAACGAAGAAATTACCCGCCGTACCGAACCCACACAACTGATGGCCGGTAAAGATGAAACGAGCCACATCTTCAGCGCTGCTGATGCAGACGCCATCCGTAACGAAACGATCAGCCGCTATGGCAAAATCTTCGATCCGGGAACAGCCGGCAGTTATAACGCCAACTCCAGGTCCACCAAATTCTTTAACCGCCTGGATTGGAACATCAACGACCGCCATCAGTTATCGGTACGTAATAATACCATCACTTCCAGCGCTGTGAACATGGACCGCGACCAGCAGGATTTCCGCTTCAGCAGCATGGCGTATAAACAAACCAACAATCAGAGCAGCACCGTATTGGAGCTGAAAAGTCGCTTCAATAATACGTTAAGTAACAGCTTCGTAGCAGGTTACAGCGCGGTGCATGATTACCGTGATCCGCTGAGTGATCCTTCACTGCCGCAGGTACAGATCATGGGCCGTACACCCGGTACCACCATCTATCTCGGTACAGATCGTGAAGCATCGATCTTCAACATGAAGCAACGTACGGTAGAGATCAGCGATAACGTGACCCTCACAAAAGGTAAACACACCTTCCTGTTTGGTACGCATAATGAGCTGTATCATATCGACTATGGCTTTGTGAACAGCTGGAATGGGAGAGTAGACTACCTGAGTATTGAAGATTATCTTAACAATAATCCTTATCGTGTGCGCGGTAGCTACAACTACGTCAATAACAGCCGCGATTACATCCAGGCTAATCCGGGCGCCAGGTTTAATATCAGTCTGCATAGCGTGTATGCACAGGATGAAATACAGGTGAGCGACAAGCTGAAGCTGATGCCTGGCTTACGTGCAGACTATACCTGGTTACCAGAAAAACCTGCATTAAGTGAGAAAGTAACTGATGCTCCGGCAGATCCCTACTTCGGAACTACTTATGCCTATACTCCGTTGAGCCGTGTCCGTAATCAGTTTTTTGATAAGGTGAAGATTTCGCCGCGATTGGGTTTCCGTTACGACTGGTTGGGCAATCAAAGCCTGATTCTGCGTGGTGGCGCCGGTTTATTCACTGGCCGTATTCCTTTTGCATGGCTGGCTTACGCTTATTACAACAACGGTATCGGGTATGGCTCTTTTGATCAGCGTGCCGATCAGAAGCCTTTTGCACCGGGATCAGATGCGATCAAACCGGGACCTGACGGTATTGCCGGTTTCATCAAAGACAATGGCACCATCATCAATAATCCCAATGCAGGCAAAACACAGGTAGACCTGGTAGATAATAACTTCTCCATGCCACAGGTGCTGCGCGCCAGCCTCGCGGTAGATTATACTACGGCAAATCAATGGAAGTTCTCGGTAGAGGGTATTGTGACAAAGGTGCTGAAGGATGTCTTCTTCCAACAGGTAAATATTACCGATAATCCTAAATATTATGCGTACGATAAAAACCGGGAGCAGCCTATCTATTCAGGTACTATCAACCCCGCGTTTTCCAATGCTTACCTGCTGAGTAATACCACCAAAGGTTTCCGTTACAATGTAACCGGTACCATTACTAAAACCTTCCCCTCCGGACTATATGTAACGGGTAGTTATACTTACGGAAAAAGTAAAGACCTGTTCAACGGTATCCGTAACTCGATGGAATCCAACTGGCAGCTGAACCAGGCGCTGAGCCCTAACAACGCAGGATTGGCATATTCCAACTTCGATATCAGACATCGTATAGTCATGAACGTTAACTACCGGAAGCAGTGGAATAAAGTGCTGGTCACCAGCCTGGGACTGTTTGGTACCGCGCAATCTGGTAGCCCGTTTACTTATGGTGTGGTGAACAACAGCGTGCAGGGGCTGCCACAGCAGGTGAGCCTGGCTTACATCCCCACCACAGCGGAAGCGATTAAGTTTTTCCGTGATGTAGAAGGCCATACGGCTGAACAACAGGCCGCAGCGTTCAATGCGTATGTAGATGGTAATGCTTACCTGCGTAGCAGACGGGGATTATTTACAGAAAGAAATATGGGTCGTACACCATGGAATATCCAGGGTGATCTGCACCTGGCGCAGGAATTCCATTTCCCTTCTCTGAAAACGCATTATATCACTATCAGCATGGACATCATCAACTTCACCAATATGCTGAATGGCAACTGGGGACGTCAGTACTTCTCTCCAAATACCTTCAACAGTACCGCTTCTGTGGGATTAACGCCTACGTTATATCCACCGGCGCAGGGTAAAGAAGGATATCCTGTTTACAACTTTGCAGATCCGGGTAAACCTTATTCTATCGATTACTTCGGCTCCCGTTACCAGATGCAGCTGGGTGTACGATATACTTTTTAATAAAATAGCTATAACATCCTGACAGATGAAAAAGATCATCACGTATTTATTTAGTCTTGTGCTGATAGTATCTATTGGTTTGATAGAAGGCTGTAAGAAGAAAGACTCACAAATTGTTATACCGCTGGCAGTTAACAGTTATCATCCTAACAGTGGTAATGCGGGCACGCTGGTCACCATTCAGGGTACTGGCTTGTCAGTKAACGGGAAGGTGATGTTTGGCGATAAAGCCGCCGAAGTGCTGAACGCCAATGACACTTCTCTGGTAGTACGAGCGCCTGAAAGCGTGGAAACAGTGAAGTTGACTTTTGTGACAGCTGATAAAACCGTTAGCATCGGTAACTATACTTACCAGCACCTGAGCGTTCACAACTTTTTCCCGATGAATGGCGCTGCCGGTATGCAAATAAGAATCAGTGGAGAAGGGTTTGGTAATGCTAATTCCCCTGCAGCAGTCACCATCAACGGCGTAAACGCCAATGTAGTGAGTGTGAGCGATACCCTGATTGTAGCAGAAGTGCCGGAGAAAGCCGGTACAGGTCCTGTAACAGTGGTAGTGAATGGGAAGACATCTTCCGGCGCTAACTTTCGCTTTCAGTCGGTTACTGGCATAAAGCCACTGACTGGCGGAGCAGGTACCAGGGTAGTAGTATCCGGAGAAGGCTTTGAAGGCGTGTTAACCAATAACGTGGTTGACTTCAACGGTAAGCCGGCAAAAGTGCTGGAAGCTTCCGCCACCAGGTTGCTGGTAGAAGCTCCTGCAGGTGTAGCCACCGGCCCGGTAGCAGTAATGGTGAACGGTCAGAAAACAATAGGGCCTGCATTTACGTTGGTGCCGCCGCCAGCTATTGTGTCGGTGACGCCGTTGAGTGGTCCTAAAGGGCTTGATATGACGATCTCTGGTTTGAACTTCAGCACCGTTGCCGATGAAAATATAGTAACGATCAATGGTACAGCCGTACCGGTGAAAACTGCTACACCTACAAAACTCACCCTGATACTTCCCGGTGGCACCGGCGACGGTAAAGTGAATGTAGCCGTGAACGATCAGAAAGTAGAAGGGCCGCAGTTTAAAGACCAGAACCTGGGTATTACGGAGGTGAGCCCAACTACCGGTCTCGCAGGTACGAAAGTAACCATTACCGGCGCTGGTTTCAGTACGGTGGCTACGGAGAATATGGTCACTTTTAATGGCGTACCTGCTACCATAGAAAGTGCTACAGAAACGTCCCTCGTGGTAATAACGCCTGCCAATCTTACTTCGGGTCAGCTGATTGTAAAACGCGCTGCACTGGAAGCGAAGGCGCCGAACGAGTTTTTCCGTGCCGGTGTGCAAACATTATTCGGAGGTCCGAACTCAGGCAGCTTTATTGATCTTTCATACAACAGTATTGCAGCAGATTCCAAAGGCAATGTATATGTCTCCAGCCGCTCAGATGGTACCATCCGTAAAATCACGCCGGATGGTAATGCTGCTATCTGGACAGGTAAGCTGAATGAATTTGGTAGCAAAAATGGCCCCCTGGCGGAAGCAACCTTCGGTGGCATCTCGGGCATTGTGATCGATGCCAATGATAATATGTACGTAGCGGAAAGTAATACTCCCAATAATATCCGGAAAATTACACCAGACGGCACGGTGTCTACCTTTAAAGCAGGACTGCCTTATTTCGGGCAGATATTCCTGAACAAGGCAGGCGAAGTATACATCACACAGATGTATTCCGGCATCCTGAAAGTACATGCCAATGGCGCTACTGAAAAGGTGTTTGGCGCTACCGTTGCAGATGTTTGCCGCCCTGTAATGGACCTGACAGGCAATATCTATTTCCTGAATGATACCTATAATTCCTTTGTCTCCCTGGTGCCTCCAACCGGACCTTATGTGCAGGAGTATATTGGTCAGTCATCCGATGGTTACCAGGATGGTCCCCGTTCATCAGCACTATTCGGCGCCGGACTGCCAGGTATGCTGTTAGACCAGGAAGGGAATTTGCTCATTTGGGATAAATGGAACAACAGCATCCGTAAATACACCATGGCCAGCGGAGAAGTAACTACGATGATGAAAGCTGCCCGGGGTTATGAGGATGGCGCCTTTGATAAAGCGAAATTCTCTTTCAGTATCGGAGGGCTTGCGATAGCGAAAGATGGAAGTATTTATGTATTGGATGTAGGTAACAGCGCGGTACGTAAGTTATTCCTGAAATAGTGGAGTGTTAATAGCGTAATACATTCGATAAAGGGTGAAGCCCTGTCTGTTCTCAGACGGGGCTGTTTGTTGTAGAAGCTATCTGTTCCCGGCGGATTATTGGAGGTAGTAGAAAACTTATCATGTCAGATTATTTCAACGGAATCGCTATCTTGGCGGGGAATCGCTTGATTGTAGTCTAATATTTTAAATGTAGCAGATGAAGAAGAGAAATTTATTATTGTTTGTGTTGCCCGTTTTTTTTGCCTGTAAACCCAAAGTGCCACAGGCGCCACTGCCGAAAGTGCTGGAGAAGAATTACGGTTTTGATATTGAAAAGATATCTTTCAATGAAGATGTGCCAAACTTGTATTCAAAACATGTGATGGGTGAGTTTGCAGAGTATGATAGTGCCCGTGATGGAAAATTAACCGACTCGGCTTTTAGGTATGAAATAAGCAATACCATAACGGACGTCATGAAGTTCAGGCTCCCCCAGAAAGATTTTGGATACCTTTATAAGAGTCCGGGAATAGATAGTATCGCGAAGTTTGGGAATGTATACTTCAACACGCTCAACACGCTGACCGACAAAAGCAGGAAGCCTGTTGCGTTTTATGCGGAAGCAAGATTTGACTCCGCGCGGTTGCGCGCACATTTTCTGGAGGAGTTTCGGAAAAAATATGGCGCACCAAAATATTCGTTTTATATCAGTCATGAATACAACCATTGCTCTTACGAATGGGATCTTAGCGACAGAACTATTCAAATTGAGACCTCGTTTGGATTTGAAGCCACATTTAGTTCAGATGGAAAAAATACAAACGGAAAATATTACCGGCTGGATATGCTTGTCATAGAAAATAAGCATAAAGATGAAATCTATAAGGCGCACCTGATGGACGTACCGGAGAAAATAATGTACGACGGAAAATTAAGGAGCTATAAAGATTTTCAGTTTGAGAAAGTATTGCTGGTAAAAGACGACTTTTATTTATTCTCTACAAACGAAACATTTATCAAGAACGAATATGGTGAGTATGGCATTGAAAATGCAGAAGCGGATGAGTAAATTCATTGAGATGAATGGCCATTGAATCAAATAACTTCAACGAATATACGATGTTAAATACCCTCAGTAAGAAAGAACAGCACAGGCAATTCCTCCTGGGTTATCATCTTGCTTTTCAATCACCCTCAAAAAGAAAGAACTGGCAGAAAATATATGCGCTTTGGTACGCTGCCGCCATCAATGGACATAAGCGTGCACAGTTTTATGTGGGCACTTGTTATGATTTTGCACGAGGCGTTGAAAAAAACACTTCGCTCGCTTTCGATTGGTATTTGAAAGCCGCAGATCAGGGGCATGTGGAGTCGATATATAATATTGGTTTCTTTCACAGGGAGGGGGAAGTGGTATCGCAAAACTATAAAAAGGCAGCGGAGTGCTTTGCTTATGCGGCAAAACGGGGAGATACTGAAGCACAAAGAGATTTAGGTGTTTGTTATTTTTATGGTAGAGGGGTGAAAGAAGATTATAAAAAGGCGGCTTATTGGTATAAGCTGGCAGCACGGAAAAATGATCTGAAGTCCTTTTATAATTTGGGGTTGTGCTATCAACACGGAGACGGTGTTAAACAATCAAATCGCTGGGCGATATATTATTTCGAAAAGGCAAAAAATGGTGGGCATAAAGGCGCCATCAGACAATTGAAAACTATGGCGCACGCAGCGCGCCATAGTTCAACATAATCTCACTTAAATATCCTCATCAAAAAAAATACTTGTCGTTTTTCCGGTTGCCAGCCGGATATGGTGCGCCTACTTTTGTATCGGTAAATAAAATACACCGATTATATGAGCACTACTCCAACTGCTATCAATAAGTGGTTTGCACTGTTGATTATCCTTACTGCGCCACTGTTATACGTGATAGACATCTTTATTATCAATATTGCTATTCCTACTATTAAAAGCAGTTTACATGCTACCGATGGCGAAGTACAGCTGGTGATAGCTTCCTATCTGCTGGGGAGTGCCTGTTTCTTAATTATTGGCGGCAGGGCAGGAGATTATCTGGGCAAAAAGAAAGTATTCTTCTGGGGCATGTGTTGGTTTACGCTGACGTCCTGTTTGTGTGGGTTATGTCAAACGCCTGCGCAGTTGAATATTGCGCGTTTTCTCCAGGGCGTAAGTTCTGCGTTCATGGTAACGCAGTCTATTTCGTTGATACAAGTGTTGTTTCCGGTGGCAGCAGAAAGGGCGAAAGCTATTGGCTGGTATGGAATCACGCTGAGCATTGCCGCTATCATTGGGCAAATGCTGGGAGGTTACCTGGCTGAAACACATTTCGTGATAGAAGGGTGGCGACTGATATTTTTTATCAACCTCCCTGTGGGAGCGGCGGCTATGTGGGCCATTCGGCGTTACCTGCAGGAAACGGAGAAGGTAACACAAGTACAATTTGATTATCCGGGAGCGGTAGTACTGACGGCGTCGTTAGGGTGTCTGATTTATTCCATTACCGAGGGACGCGAGCAACACTGGCCCTGGTGGAGTTTTGGACTAATGGTGTTGTCGTTGGTGTTGCTACGTTTTTTCATATATACTCAAAAGAAAAATGCGATGCCGCTGATTAATCTCCGGTTATTCAGGCAGCCGGCTTTTAACATCGGCCTGCTGGCGGTGCTGTTTCACTTTATGTTGCATACGGCGTACCTGCTGATGATGGCGGTGTTCCTGCAAAATGGATTGGGTATCTCTGCATTGGTCTGTGGCGCTTGTTTTATTCCACATGCGTTACTATTCATGTTGTCATCTGTGGTGGCTTCGCGGTTGCTGGTGAGGTATGGCAAGCGCGTGCTGCAGACTGGTTTATTGATCATCCTGGTAGCTTTTCTGTTGCAGATATTTTGTAGTCCTGGCCCGTGGTTATCGGTGTTGTTTATTGCAATATATGGGCTGGGTAATGGGTTGGTGCTGCCATTCTTGTTAAATATCGTGCTGGATAATGTGCCCGTGGAAGATGCAGGTGCAGCGTCTGGTATTTTCTCCACTTTCCAACAAACCGCTTCCGGATTGGGTATTAGTATTATTGGCGGGATATTTTTTGCGGTGTTGGAATCTAAGCAGCATCTGATGATATATGCCAGTGCATTGCGTTACGGACTTATGGCAGGAATTGGTTGTTTGATGGTAGTAGCGTTGATGTTGTATTGGTTGCCACGGAAAGCGCAGGAACCCGGGCACTAAATTTCTTACAAATCCTTCTCCTCCAACTTAAATATCTCGTCCACGGTACTATCAAAAAAAAGCGCAATCTTCAGCGCCAGCAAAGTTGACGGAATAAATTTACCGATCTCAATCGAGTTAATCGTTTGCCGGGATACATTTACTTGTGCTGCCAGCTCTGCTTGCGTAAGGTTTTTCTTTGCACGCTCCACCTTTATTGAATTCGTCATGTTGCGTTGATTATCTGAAAGAATAAAACCGGATATAGTAAATGGTCAGCGACAGTGAAAAAACCAATATCATAAAATGATTAACGTCTGTTAGGGCGAAGGGCAACGATAAATTTACTGTCAGCATCTTGAACACATAAGATAATATAAAAGAAAAATAAAGGGAAGAAGTTTTCAAACTCACGGATCTCTCATCTTCATATTTTCCGGGTGCAGTAAACAATATAAAGAGGCCCAATAACAACAGCATGTTGTTATGCGTATCAAAGAAAAAAACAGGTAGGGCGATGAGAATGCAAAGGATACCTACATATTTTTGAAACGTAAATAGCCGTGTAAAGCTTTTTGATTTGGTCAACATAATGTTAGGTTTAATTATCATAAAGATAAGCAAACATTTTAAAAAGACAAGTTTACTTTACATTTTTTTGAATAGTGCATAAAAAAAGCCCCACGGTTAATGAAAAGACAATAACAAATGACTACTTGATAATTTAAAACAGCTGCTCCTGCTTCATCTCCCCACATTAAATTATTGTAAACAGCTACTACTTTATCTTTCATACCAGAGCTTTGCTGACGCATTATCACACCTAACAGTAAGTAGCATGCGCGGATCAGATAGCAGAACAGGCGAACAATGCCGCCCCCATTTTGATGAAATTTATGAACTGTACTGGAAAGAGCTGTACGAAGCTGCCTGCCGGCGTGTATCTGCGCCCGATGCCGAAGATATCCTGCAGGAAGTATTCCTGTCGCTACTCAAAAATCCGCTGGTGATTACGCAGGAAGGGTCTATCCGTGCCTATCTGCACAAGGCGCTGAAAGGACGAATCATTGATTTTTACCGGAAGAATTTATTGAAAGAAGCTTTTGAGAGAAATGCGGTTTTCACCGCCCCCCGCTATATCGCACATACCGACGCACACCTGATGCGTAAGGAGCTGGAAGTTTTACTGGAGAAGGAAATCAGCAGCATGCCTGAACGGATGCAAACGGTTTTCCTGATGAGCAGAAAGAAAATGCTTTCCAACGAAGAAATAGCCCATGAACTGGCCATCTCTCATCAAACGGTCAGAAACCAGATCAGCGGCGCGATTAAAAGAATACGCAGAGTACTCTACCAATACAACCTGGCCAACGATGCCAGCACCTATATCATCATGGGAGTGGCGGCAGCACTGTTCTCCCGCCACTGAGCTATGTTACCTTAATGTTAAGCCTGAAAATCGACCGGTACATCCGTTAACGTTGTTCGAGTATGTTTATAAAAGAGCATAGGTGAACAAACGCGAACTACTTGATTTACTACAGAAAGAAGCGCAGGGAAATTGTACGCCCGAAGAAACAGCCCAGCTGGAAGCGTGGTATGCCTCCTTCGATCACCACAACCAATCCGCATTCAAAGATGCTGCAGAGCAGGAGCTGATACGCACCCGGCTGCGAAACCGCATCTATAGCCAGATAACGGCAGATATGCCCGATTTGCCAGCGCCAGCGCCAAAACGAAGGAATATGGTGTTTTACCGTATCGCGGCTGCTGTGTTGGTACTGCTGGGACTCGCCGGAGGTACTGCGTATTTCTTTCAACATCGGGCAACGGTTACACCAGTCGAAGCTCCTTTACTCAGCAGCGTTTCTCCCGCTGGTAAAATGCTCAAAGTGATATTGGCCGATGGCAGCGAAGTATGGCTGAACGCCGGTAGTACATTGAGTTATCCGTCCGGATTCAAAGGTGGGCGCCGCGATGTATACCTAAAAGGGGAGGCCTTCTTTAACGTGACAGCACATCCGGAACAACCATTTGTAGTGCATACGGATACCATCAGCACTATTGTATTGGGCACTTCTTTCAACATCAAAGCATATCCCGAACTGAACAACATCCGTATCAACGTAGCCACCGGGAAAGTAGGAGTGGTGATGGGAACCAATACCCTGGCCACTTTGCTGCCTGATCAACAACTGACCTACCACAAACCGGATCATACTTTTGCTACGGAAACAAAAGATGCCGACGCTGCGAATACCTGGAGAGCAGGAAGCATTCAGCTCGACGGCGTTTCATTCGACGAACTCGCAGCCATACTGGAACACAATTTCGGCTATCACCTGGAAACCAAACGAGCCGATATCCGGAAGGTACGTTTCTCTATGAACATCATGACCAGCAGTAAAATGGACGATGTGATGCGGATTGTATGTGGTATCACACAGGCGCATTATAAAATACAGGAGCGGGTCATCAGTATCTGGTAAATCATTGACAACAATAAAAAACGGAAGCTGCTGGAAACAACTTCCGTCCTCAGTTAGCGCGGTATTCAGTTCCCGGGAAGGTCTGTGAATACCGGCGTATTTAAACAGTTTATCACCATTTAAACGATTCGAAATTATGAAAAAAAACCTTTCGGGGTCCATTAAACATCTTATGAGAGTTTCTGTACTTCTTTTGGGTATCGTGGTGGCCGGAACACTTTGTTTGCATGCTGCTACCGGTACTGCCCAGGATCTGAGCCATATCAGGCTGCAGATTCAGTTGAAGGGCAAAACACTGGCCGCTGCCATCACGGAATTATCAGCCGCCAGCAAATTGTCTTTCGCTTTCGATAAGGCGGCACTGAATGAAAAGACCGTCGCCGAATCCAGCTTCAACAACGTAGCACTCAGCGATATCCTGCACCGGTTACTACGGAACAGCGGCTATCGCTATGAAATCATCCGGCAAACAGTGGTGATTGTGAAAGAAGTGAAGCCGGTAAAGATAAATCCGGGAAAGATCACCGGGAAGGTGACCGACGAAAAGGGCGACGTACTTCCCGGCGCCAGCATCCGCATCCCGGAGCTGAATAAAAGCACCGTCAGCGGCGCAGATGGCAGCTTCCACCTGGAAGCGCCTCCCGGCACATATACATTAGAGATCAGCTTCATTTCCTTTGCCCCGCAACGAATCCAGAAAGTACAGGTGGAAGAAGGCAAAGAACAGGAGCTATCTGTTGTCATGAAACCCGCTTCCAGCGCCCTGAATGAGGTGCTGGTGATTGGCTACGGTACCCAGGATAAAAAAGATATCACCGGATCAGTAGGCTCCATCTCCGGTGATCAAATTAATAACAGATCTGTAGGTAGCCTCGACCAGGCGCTGGTAGGAAAGGTAGCAGGACTCAGCGTTTCCAACAACTCCGGCGCACCCGGCACCGGCATGATGATCCGTATCCGAGGCATAGGTACCATCAACAACAGCGATCCATTGTATGTCATAGATGGTAATCCATTCGGCAATATCAATAACCTTGATCCGGAAGATATTCAATCCGTGGAAATCCTGAAGAGCGCTTCTGCAGCGGCTATCTACGGCTCCCGTGGGGCTAACGGGGTAGTGCTGGTCACCACTAAAAAAGGCAGCGCCGGCGCAATGAAAATTGATCTGCATACTTTCACCGGTATACAACAGGTATACAAAAAGCTCCCGCTTACAGATGCCGCTACCTATGTAAAATATTATAATGCCGCCCTGGTATCAGCAGGCATGGACCCGGTGTTTAAAAATGCGCCGGAAAGTTATGGCAAGGGCACCGACTGGCAGGATGCGGTTTTCCGTTCTGCACCGGTGAGCAAGTATGAGTTGGCTTTTTCCGGTGGAAAGGAAGGGTCTGTATATCGTATGAGCGCCAGTTACCTGAAACAAAAAGGAACGGTTATCGGTACCGACTATACGAAAACAGGCGTATCACTTAATAGCACACATCAGCTGAAGCGTTGGCTGAAATTCGGTGAAAACATGAACTATGCATTCACCACCCGCAACAGCGTTTCGGACTACGACAGCGACTCCAGAGGCATCATCAGCACGGCGATGCAGATGTCGCCCACCGTGCCGGTAAAGAACCCGGATGGCAGTTATGGCGTATCTCCTTTCGCCAATACCTATAACCCTGTTGCCGCGGTAGAGAATATCCAGCACCTCGATAAAAGATGGCTGCTGATGGGATCACTGTATGCACAAGCGGATCTCTTACCAGGACTGAATTTTAAATCACAGTTCAATATCAATGTAGGCAATGGCCGCCAACGCTCTTATATCCCCGTGTATTTTGTCTCCAACTCACAGAAAGAAGATGTGAGCAGCCTGGAAGAAGAAGCGTCTAATGGCACCGACTGGGCCTGGGAAAATACCTTGAACTACAGCCGCAGCTTCGGTAAGCACCACATCGATGGATTGCTGGGTATGACCGCACAACATTCCTACGATTCGTATATCCGTGCCTACGGACAAAACCTGCCGGCAGATGCCCGTTTAACGAAGTCGTTGCAGTATCTGGACCTTGCCTCCTCCGGCATGAACGTTGGCGGTGGCGGCGATGAGTGGGGTATGTTATCCTATTTTGGCCGTGTGAACTATAACTACCGAAACACCTATCTCGCTACGGTGAATGTTCGCCGGGATGGGTCTTCCAAGTTCGGCGCCAGCAACCGCTTCGGAACGTTTCCTTCTTTCTCACTCGGATGGCGTTTATCTAATGAGCCGTTCCTGCGTGATATGAAATTTATCAACGACCTGAAACTACGTGGCGGATGGGGTTCGCTGGGAAATGAAAGCTCTTTGTCTACCAGCGCCACCGTGTCTACACTTAAAGTGAATATCCCATATCCATTTGGCCGCGGCAAAGAGCAGGAAGTCCTGCTCGGCGCCACGCCTTCCAGCATTGGTAATATGAACCTGAAATGGGAAGCTACCAGGGAGACGGATTTCGGCGTGGATGCTACCTTATTCGATAATCGTATTACCGTGGGTGCGGATTATTATCATCGTGCAACTTCTGGTATTTTGGTACGACTCCCTATCCTGGCTTCTGTGGGCGTATCTGAAGCGCCGTATGTGAATGGTGGTAATGTGGTGAACAAAGGTTTTGAATTTACGGTAGGCTTCCATAGCAATCGTAAAAAGGATTTCGGATATGATATCTCTCTGAACTATTCCATTAACCGCAATGAAGTAACCAGCTTCATGAATGAGGGCGCTGCTTTCTACGCCGGTGAAATTACCAGCGGGGTAAGAGTAAGTAAAACGATGGCGGGTCATCCGATTGGTGGTTTCTTTGGTTATGTGACCGATGGTATTTTCCAGAATCAGCGGGAGATAGATAACGCTGCAAAGCAACCTGGCGCCGCTCCCGGCGACATCCGTTATAAAGATCTGAATGGCGATCATGTAATTGACGACAAGGACCAAACCTATATTGGTAGCCCATGGCCAACGCGTAACTATGGACTTTCCGCTTCTTTTTGGTACAAAAATTTTGACCTGAATCTGAGTGTCAGCGGTCGTGGTGGCAACCAGATTTATACTGGCTGGAAACATTACACCAATGCCTCGGGCATCTCCAACTACTTTGCGCCGGATAAGGAGCAATCGTGGACCAGCGAAGGTTCCGGCAACACACAGCCGCGCGTAACCCTCCTGGACCCCAATAACAACATGCGGCCTTCCGACCGGTTTATTCAGAACGGCAGCTTCCTGCGCCTCAACAGCCTGCAGCTGGGCTACTCTTTGCCGGCTTCGCTGCTGAAGAAATGGGGTATTGCTAAAGTGAGGGTATATGCAGGCGGAGAAAACCTGTTAACCATCACCAAATATCAGGGCTTTGACCCGGAAGTAGGTATGCGCGACGGTAATGATGGCGATCCCCTCGATGTGGGCATCGACCGGGCTTATTATCCGCGTCCACGCACACTTTCCGTTGGTCTGAATGTAAACTTTTAATACCGAAAATATTGATCTCATGATGAAGCGAATTACCATAACGATATTGTTGCTTGTAGCAGGTGTTTTTAGCGGATGTAATAAGTTACTGGAGATAGAACCGCACGGCAAGCAAACCACTGCTACATTCTTCACCACGCCTGCTACGGCAAAGCAAGGGCTGATTGCGGCATACAAAGCACTACAATCTAACTACCGTACTAACTATCCCGGCTATGTGAGATGGGTATTTGGCGATGTATGTTCGGATGACTGCAGGGCCAATGGCGGCGATAACCCCGATATGATCCAGGTAGAATTTTTTACTGCCAACGCTACCAATCCTTTCTACGAAAATGCCTGGTCTACTTTGTACCAGGGTATCCACGCGGCTAACATCGTGGTGGAGAAAGCGCCTAACGTAAACGGGATGAACGAAGAAACAAAGAAAGTATATGTGGCAGAAGGCAAATTTCTCCGCGCGTACTATTATTTCAACCTCGTGCAAATCTTCGGCGGCGTACCCTTGATGCTGAAGGAAATGCTGACCGATTACAACATCCCCAGAAACAGCAAAGCAGACATCTATAAACAAATAGAAGCCGATTTGCTGGAGGCAGAACCTGTATTGCCACAGAAGAGTGAGCAGGACAAATCAGACTACGGCCGCGCTACCAAAGGCGCTGCACAGGCCTTGCTGGCACGTGTATACCTCATGCAGGGGAAATTCACGGAAACAGAAACGTGGACGAAAAAGATCATCGATTCGCATCAGTATAGCCTGGACCCGGTATATTATCACAACTTCACGATTGATGGAGAGTACGGCGTAGAAGCCATCTTCGAAATCAACTTCCAGTATGACGCCCGCTTTTATGATGAAGAAGGCTCCGGCGACGGCGATGGCAGAACCCGCGGACCTTTATCCTATGGCTGGGGCTATGATGATCCTACGCAAGACCTGGTAGATGCCTTTGAACCGGGTGATCCCCGCAAAAAGGCCACGGTATACAAAACCGGCGATATCCTGCCAGATGGCACTATCGGCAATACCGGTACCAGTGCTACCGGTTACCTATGTACGAAATACCTGATCCTGAAAAATGAAATGCCGGATCAGCCTAAAAGCTCCGGCAAAGATCAGATCGTGTTCCGCTTAGGACAAATCCTCTTGTGGTATGCAGAGGCGGCGAATGAAAATGGCCACCACGAGGAAGCATTGCAGGCGCTGAACCAGGTGAGAGCCCGTGCGCGGGAAGGTAATACCGCGATACTGCCGGATGTAGCCACAACCGGTGAAGAAACACTGCGACAGGCGATCTGGAAAGAACAACGGGTAGAATATGCCACAGAAGTATTCCGCTTTTTTGACCTGGTACGTACGAATCGCGCTGCGAAGGTATTAAGCGATTTTGCGAAGAAATACAACAGCCAGAAGGGCGCGTCTTTTAAAGAAGGGGTGAACGAAATATTTCCGATACCGCAGTCGCAGATTAACCTGAGCCAGGGAGTATTAAAACAAAATCCTGGATTTTAATTACAGCCGTTGTATTTTATAGTATAAAAGCACTACATGAAAAGATACCATATAGTAGCCGCGTTCATCCTGCCAATGTTTGCAATGTCATGTGAACAGCCGGCAAAGCCATCTTTCCCTAAAATTAAAAATATCATTTTTATGGTGGGAGATGGCATGGGCACTACACAGATTTACGCGGGACTAACTGCTAATAAAGGTTCTCTGAACCTCGAACGATTCAAATGCATCGGCTTTTCCCGGACCAACTCCGCCAATAACTACATGACGGAGTCGGCAGCAGGCGCCACGGCTTTTGCGATCGGGCAGAAGACTTATAACGGCGCTATCGGCGTAGATACGGCGGGGCATCCGCAACCTACCATTCTGGAAATCGCCAAACAGCATGGGTTGTCGACCGGCATCGTAGTAACCACCGACATCACAGACGCCACTCCGGCTACTTTTGCTACCCATGAAAAATCCCGGGAAATGCAGTCGGAGATTGCGGCCGATTATGTAAAATCAGACGTAGATGTGCTGATAGGCGCGGGCCGTGAACATTTCGACCAACGGAAAGACGGCCGTAATCTGCTAACGGAATTTATGCAGAAGGGTTATCAGGTAAAGCATACTACGGAAGATATTACTGCCGTGAGACAGGGGAAATTGGTGGGCCTCGTAAAAGAGGAGCGGGTGGCCGAAAGAGGCAATCAGCTGGAAYGCACCACTAATACAGCCTTACAGCTATTGCAACAAAATAAGAAAGGCTTTTTTCTCCTGGTAGAAGGTTCCAAAATCGACGACGGTGGCCATGCGAACGATTTGCAATATGTTACCGAAGAAGTGATTGATTTTGATAAAGCCATTAAGGCCGCACTGGATTTTGCAGATAAAGACGGAGAAACACTCGTTATCGTGACCGCAGATCATGAAACGGGTGGCCTTACCATCTCCGAAGGAGATCTTACTACCGGCAAGATCAGTGGTAAATTTTCTACGGATGATCATACGGGCGTAATGGTACCGGTATTCGCCTACGGACCAGGAGCGGAGGCATTTATGGGCATTTATCATAACAATACCATCTTCGCGAAATTTATGCAGGCATTGAAGTTTTAAGGTGCTTTAGCCAACATACCATCCCCCGGAAAGCAGTGGCTACTCCGGGGGGATTTTTATTGCGATACTACCAGATCATCATTATATTTGTCCCATGAAGTGGTGGCTACTCCTATTCTCCATATACATATTAACGCTCTCGGCTGTTCCATGCTGTGGAGATGATTATTGTTGTGAAGAAGAAACTGCCTTTGTTCAAGGGGCGCCGCAACACCAGGAACATGAAAACCATCGCAAGCCGGAGTTGCCCTGCAGTCCATTTTTCTCCTGTAATACCTGTCATGGGGTAGTAGTACCGGAAATTGCAAAACCTTTGCCCACAGCAATGCCGCTGGCAAGGAACGTATACTACGATCGCAGAGAACCCGCTCTCCCTGAATTCTCCACCGTTATCTGGCAGCCTCCCCAGCTTTCCTGCTGATTATTCTCACACAGTTGATACTACGCGGATCGCGTAGCGTAACTCATTTATTGGATTTTATCAGAAGCAGCATGTTAAAGACACTTAGCACTATAGTAATGCTGTGTTTTGTTCACGTGTGTCTGGCACAGAACAAATTCACTGCCGTCATCAAAGACGCAGACAGCAAAGAAATATTGATAGGCGCCACGGTACAACTTACCGGTACAGGGAAAGGCGCTAAAACAGATGGTAATGGCATCGTCACCATTACAGGGATTCCCAATGGCCGGCATGCTATTACCTGTACTTATGTAGGATATCAGGAAAAGACGGATACTTTTTTGTTCCCCTTGACGGTTGATACAGTTACACTGTATCTTGAACATGCCGGGGAAGAAATGGATGAAGTAGTGATCTCTTCTACCCGCAGTAACCGTAGCATCCGGGATATACCTACCCGTGTTGAATTTATAGCGGGAGAAGAACTGGAAGAGAAAGGAAACATGAAACCCGGCGATATCCGCATGATGCTGAATGAAAGTACGGGTATTCAAACGCAGCAGGTATCTGCTACCTCTGCCAATTCCAGTATCCGTATCCAGGGCCTCGACGGCCGGTATACGCAGCTACTCAAAGATGGCTTCCCGCTGTACGCGGGCTTTTCCGGAGGTTTAGGATTATTGCAAACGCCTCCGCTGGACCTGAAACAGGTAGAGGTCATAAAAGGGGCTGCCTCCACATTATACGGTGGCGGCGCCATCGCCGGCCTGGTGAACCTGGTATCAAAAGTACCCACAACTGAAAAAGAGCTCCGGTTTCTTATCAATGGTACCTCGGCCGGAGGACTGGATCTGAACGGATTTTACGGACAACGCTTTAACAAAGTGGGCGTCACTGTTTTTGCTTCCAGGAACAGCAATAAGGCGTACGACCCTTCCAACACGGGGTTTTCCGCTATACCCAAATTCGAAAGGTACGTATTCAATCCAAAGCTGTTTATTTACTTCAGCCCGAAAACGCAGCTGGACCTGGGTGTTAACTTCATTACAGAAGACAGAACCGGTGGCGATATGCTGTATATCAAAGGCCGGGGCGACAGCACCCATAGCTATTATGAGCAAAATAAGAGTAATCGTTTCTCCACACAGTTGTCATTCAATCACGCGTTCAGTGAAGGCAACAGCTTAACGGTGAAAAATTCCATCAGCAGCTTCAAACGGACCATTGCTATTCCTGGCTACGTATTTGACGGGCAGCAGTGGTCTACTTACACAGAAGCTACCTGGCACCGGCAACGGGAGCGTATGGACTGGATTGGCGGAGTGAATGTATATACGGATCATTTTAAGGAGTTACAAAAGGATACACTGCCTAAGCGCGACTATCAGCAAAACACGTTAGGCGCTTTTGTGCAAAATACCTGGAAGGCCAGCGACCAGATACAGCTGGAAACAGGCCTGCGCGGTGATTATGTAATCGACTATGGCCTGGTACTGCTTCCACGTATATCTGCGCTGTTTAAAATATCTCCCAAGCTGACTTCCCGTATAGGAGGCGGACTTGGATATAAAACACCTACTATATTCACAGAGGAAACAGAACGTATACAATACAAATCTGTATTGCCGGTTAATCCAGACATGAATAAGCTGGAACGATCCTATGGCGCTAACTTTGATCTGAATTATAAAACGTCGCTGTTCAATGACAAAGTGAGTTTTAGCATTAATCAATTGTTTTTCTATACGCACATTAATCATCCTTTATTACTGCAGCGTGCTCCGGGAAATCTATACAGATTGGAAAATGCAGATGGGTTTATGGATACGAAAGGCTGGGAAACAAACGTCAAATTCGGATACGGCGATTTTAAACTATTTGTTGGCTATACATTCACAGATGCCCGCCTGAATGATCAGGGTGTTATCCGCGAAAACCCGCTCACCGCCCGTCACCGCCTGAATAATGTGCTGATGTATGAAAAAGAGGAAAAGTGGAAACTGGGGCTGGAAGCTTATTACTATAGTCAACAGACGCTTACTGATGGTACCACCGGCAAGCCTTACTGGATTTGCGGATTTATGGCAGAGAAGCTATGGGAGAAATTTTCCCTGTTCGTGAATTTTGAGAACTACCTCGATACCCGGCAAACCCGCTTCGACAGCATCYATACAGGGACCGTTACCCATCCTGTTTTCAGGGATATTTATGCACCATTGGATGGCTTCGTGGTAAATGGGGGACTGAAATTGAAATTGTAGATGTATAAAATCAAAGGCGGGGAAATAACTTCCCCGCCTTTCGCTCACTGTTCCAACACACTATCTTTAATACACTATTTGTCCTTTATTAATCAGCGATCTTACCGGAGATATTCTGGATACTGCTTCCGCAGAACAGCTGGCATCTACCAGTACCACATCCGCTGCGTCGCCGGCTTTAGGCCATTGTTGTACGCCTTTGTCGTCCAGTGGAAGCACATTGCCGGTAGCCAGTTTCAGGCTTCTGGACAGGTTGAATTCTGTAGAGTAGCCGTATAGCTGCGCCATGGTATGGGCTTTTTCCAATACGCTGCCTGATCCGAAAGTACTCCAGTGGTCTATGATACTGTCGTTGCCGGTCATAACGGTAACGTTGTGTTTGTAGAGGGTAGGTATAGGCATAATGAGACCGCCAAACGGAATAGTAGAAACGATACCGATGCCTGCAGCGCCTAGTTGTTCCGCAATTTCTTCCTGTTTCACTTTATCAATTCTTCCCAGCACAAAGCAGTGGCTCAGGAATGTTTTATTTTTCAGTGCCGGATTTTCGTTTACTTTTTTAATGAGATATTCTACCGTTTTGAGTCCGGATTCTCCTGATTCATGCAGGTGGATATCGATACCTTTTTTATTGTCCAGTGCCAGTTGTACGGTGAAGTCGATCGTTTTTTCGATAGCGCCGTCAATGGTGAAAGGGTCCAGTCCACCGATGAAGTCAATGTCCATTTTGGCAGCTTCTTTCAGATAAGGAACGGAATCAGTATAGAATACGCCATGCTGCGGGAATGCTACCAGTTCTGCACCAAAGGAGTTCTTCTTATTATCCAGTGCTTTTAACAGGTTGGTAAGCGATTGCAGTTTTGACGTAGGCTCAATATTTACATGGCTTCTGGCGAAGTTGGTACCTTTGGACTGCAGCAGCTCCATCAGCTTTTCTGCGCGGTAGGTGGAGGTTTTTAGCATTTCCGGGAGGATTTTCTGTTCCAGGGCAATCATCCCTTTCACCCCGCCGGGGCCTCTTCTGGTAGCTTGCCATGGGCCGCCATAGAATGTTTTATCGAGATGGATATGCATGTCCCGGAAGGCCGGTAACATCAGCCAGCCTTTGGCATCAATAGCTTTGGAGTCGTTCGGTTTATTGGCGGAAATGCTGTTCATTTTTCCGTCTTTGATTTCAACGCAGAATAACTCCGTGTTGGTGTGGACTACCTCTCCCTCTTCATACACAAATCCTGTTTCCAGCCGTACGTTTTTCAACAGGTAGCTTTTACCGCCGTTGCCAGTCGCCTCGCCGGCAAATGCCGTTGCAGATCCCAGTAAGCCGGAGGCGAAGGCTACGCCTGCCAGTCCTAATCCGGACATCCTTATAAATTCCTTGCGGGATATTTCCGTTTTACTCATCGTCCCAGTCATTTTTTTACAAAGCTAATATTCGCCGGCTTTTTTTCTGTGAAGGATTCATGACATGGCTTGAAAGATTTATCACTTTTTGGGAGGTAGTGATAAATCTTTCAAGTATCTGCATAGATCCTACAAAGTTCCCGGGCGATTAAGACCTTACTTTGCTATAGTAAAAAATGGAACCAATGGATAAAATAGCAAACGATAGTCACTATACATTTAAAAATGTATTGCTGGAAACGGGATTCGAGTATGAGGGAGAAGAAGTAGTGAAGACGAAGACCGCGCTTTTCTGTGTGGAAGTAGCGGAGGGGAAAATTAAAGCCATTACCCCCAATGATCCCTCCAAAACAGCCATTGATGCGAAGGGCTGGCTGATGTTGCCTGCCTTTAAGGACATGCACGCCCATTTGGATAAAATGCTTTATGGCTTGCCCTGGCAGGCGGTTTCGGCAAAAAGAAGAACCGTAAAGGATCAGATTGCGTACGAGCAAAAGATGATCCCGCAATGGCTGGAAACTTCCGTAGCGCGCACAGAGAAATTAATCGAATTTCTGCAGTCGAACGGTACCCACTTTATTCGTTCTCATTTCAATGTAGACCCAACTTCTGGCTTTGACTCCCTAAAGCACCTGGAAATAGCGCTGAAGCATAAAGAGAAAACAGCAGGAGCAGAGCTGGTGGCTTTCCCGCAGCATGGCGTGTTTTATACCAATACCGCTCCGCTGCTGAAAGAAGTCGTGAAAATGAACATCGATTTCATCGGTGGTGTAGATCCTTATTCCATCGATGGCAGCATCGAAAAAACAATGGACCTCACCACGCAGCTCGCCATAGATCATAATAAAGGCATTGATATTCACCTGCACGAAGCAGGCGAAACCGGTATCAAAACAATTGAATACCTGATCAACAAGGCCAACGAAAATCCCGTGCTTCGTGGTAAAACCTTCGTGAGCCATGCGTTTGCACTGGGACATTTATCCGCCGTAGAAACAGAGCGCATCGCAGCGCGACTGGCAGAAGCCGGCGTTGGTATTGTATCGTCTGTGCCTTTCGGCGGTACCATCATGCCTATTCCGGTGCTGAGAAAACATGGAGTAGAAGTACTGATCGGCAACGATAATATCCAGGATCACTGGAACACCTTCGGACCGGGACACATGTTGCAAAAAGCGAAACTTATAGCAGGCCTGTACGGCTATAGCTCTGAATGGGCACTGTCCAGAACATTGGGTTTTGCCACCCGGTATGTATTGCCTTTGGATGATAAAGGTAATCAGCAGTGGCCAAAAGCAGGCCACGAAGCCAACCTGGTATTCATGGATGCCTCCTGCTCTGCGGAAGTAGTATCAAGGGTTTCGCCGGTAAAATCATTAGTGCATCAAGGAAATATTGTATTCTGATAAATGCCCGTTATCTGCCCCGTGATAAATGTTACAAGCTTTGGGATGAAAAACGCAAAGCTTCGTCAGACGGGGCAGATACCTTTGTAGTGCTTAAAAATTTCATTGATATGAAGCATGTAAAAAAACTAACCGCCCATACACCAACCACACACGCGGAACCTAAGAAGTAACCGCATGATCTTATTGAAAAAATGGATTGGCCCACCGCCAATCCATTTTTTTTGCGGTAAATTGTCATATTTTACAAGTTCAACGGGCAACTTAATTCGCGGATATGATGATATATGACGACACCGGCTATATCCCTGTTCTGGGGCTACAGGAATTCAGAAAAGGTCAGCTGGCTGGCAGGGAGGAATTCCTCTTTAATGAACTCCATGGTGAACGGCATATTGAGAAGCCGCATAAGCACGACTTTTTTATTATCAACCTGTTTGAATCCGCTAAAGGCGTGCATAATATCGACTTCCACGACTATCCCATCGGTAATAAACAAGTACATGTATTATTTCCCGGTCAGGTACATACCTGGAGTATTAAGCCCAATACAACCGGTTATCAGCTGATGATACAGCAAAATTTCTTCGAGCGCTTTGCGTCTTTTTTTCGTTATTCGTTTTCGAATTATATGAATCACCCGGTGATCTCATTGACCAACGAAAATTTTCAATTGCTGAAATATGAATTTGATGCTATCAGGGATGAACTGAGTGCGCCAAATTCCGTACAGGAAGTGATCAGCGCCAGAGCCGCTGTGATTGCAGCTATTGTCAGCAAGGAAGCCGAGAATATTTTTACTGATCTGAAAGTATTCCAGTCGAACCCCAGGCTTGCAAAATTTAATATGTTGATTGATAAATTTTACAAGCAGGAAAAGCTAGTCGGGTTCTATGCTGCGCAGCTACATATCTCGGCCAACTATTTAAATATTCTTTGTAAAAATCATTTGCAGGTGTCCGCCACTAAACTGATTCAGCAGCGGGTATTGCTGGAAGCCAAGCGGCTGTTGCAAATCACTGAGCTATCCATTAAAGAAATCGCCTTTGAACTGGGCTTTGTAGATCATGCGTATTTTTCTAATTTCTTTAAAGCCCAGGCGGGGATTACGCCCACGCAGTTCAGAGAGGGATAATAAACTAATAAAAGATGCAGCGTTTTATACTAATGATGATCATTGCCGGGTTATGTTGTTTCCAAACCGTGTTGGGGCAAACCGGGACCGTAAGCCACATATTTCCTGCCAGCCATAAAGCAGCTAAGGATATATATCCGAAAGCAACGGGTCGGTTTACGCCTACCCCCGCGGAGGCAAAACGTGCAGCAGATATTGTCAGGGAAAAGCTCCAGCAAATGAACAATAAAACGTTAAAATCCCTCCGGAATAATTGGGATTTTTATGGCAAACAGTATGTTGGATTTATCGGTGAAAACGGGAAGAAAATTATCTGGATAAATTTCTTTTGGCCGGAGGACGAACTGAAAGCTAATCTGACAAAGCAAATTATTCAGGTAGAAGATGGCGGCACTTATTATTGGAATGTAAAGGTGAATCTTTCCAATGGCCGCGTGTTTGAGTTGAGGATTAATAGCAGGGCATGATCGCAAAAATAAAGTAATGACAACGACCTATGTTTCCGAAATAGTGCATCTGATTGATAGCATCATACGAAAGGATGTATGGCTGGATTTTCATGTTTATAAATATGACGGTCATAATTTGATCATTGCCGGCAGTACTGATTTGTGTTATTACCATCAGCTGGAAATTGTATTTGAGGGCGTCTTCTTTTTTCATGGATTCTTCTCCGGCTGGCATTCAGATACCAGTCAACCGGTTTTCGTACTGCCGGATAATGTAGATGAACTGAATCTGCAATTTGAAATAGAACAGGGGTATACGCTTTTTATGTTTAAAGCAGAAGATTACAAAAACAACGTGATCGTTGCTGCCGAAAAAATATCGTTTAATACGGATACGGTATTTTACTATTTGYGTGAAAACCTGGAGCCGAATCAGCGCATAGCGGATTTTGTTAAGCGGTAACCCATTCCTCTTTTTTATCTATCCTCTTCTTTATCAGGATTTTATCGTACTTTCACGCCGCATTAGGTTTTTAGCACCCATTTCAGGATGTTAAAATTAATAGGGAATCAGGTGGAAATCCTGAGCAGACCCGCTACTGTAAGTTCTATCACAACACTTTGACATTCTACTCGCCACTGTTTTTTAGCGAATAAAAAAATGGGAAGGCCGTCTAAAGTGAGAACCAGCCAGGAGACCTGCCAATGCAGATATATTTCAAAAGCTTTCGGGGATGAGGCTTTAGATAACAACTTGCACTGAAATAATTTCAGGGTCTTATTGTTTTCATATGTCGTCCGGCCAGGCTATCGGATCATTTTGGCCTACTGTCAACTGCACTAAAGACTTGTTTATAGCGTCTTTAAGCATTGATTCGTGTGCCCTGTAGCGAATGGAATTTTTATAGCGTAACACCTGCGAATACCGCGGGGAGGGCCCTTTTTGTGAAAAAATCTGAAGAGGTGAGGAGAGGGTACAACGGAAGATCGTAATAAGGTCAGTTTTTTTAAATATCAAAATAGCATCAAGAGAACAACCATTAGTAGTAAAATTTATGAAAAAAAGCGTTTTAGCCTCCGGGGCATTGATCGCCATTGTGGCAGCATCCTGTTCAAAAAAAGATAACACTGTACCAATGCCGAATGGAACAGGCCTGCAAATTGTAAACGTGCTTTCCCAAAACAGTGTGGCGCAGGAAGATACCTTGTTCTTTAAAGTGAAAGCAGATCAGGGCAGTACCTTCGCCTGGTTGGTAGATGGTAAGGATGCAGGAGTAAGTGATACCACTTTTAAATTTGTGTCCAATGATTTAGGAGAACATATCATTAAAGTAACCGCTTCTGGTAATAACCAGCAAACATCGGCGCAAGCAGCTATTACTGTATACGGAAAATACAAATACGGCACATTTGTATTAAATGAAGGAAACATGACCACAGAGAATGGATCATTGACCTTTATCAGTCCCCGCGGCATTGTAACGGACAGCGCTTATTTTAAAGCCAATGGTACTTATCTGGGCAATACGGCGCAGGATTTATGTATCAATAACAACAAAGTGTATATCATCTCCCAAAATGGTAAATCAAATGCCATGGGAAATTCTTTTAATAATGATGGGCTACTGGTAGTGGCCAATGCGGAAACATTAAAAAAGGAAGCGGCCTACAACGACGAACTGGCAACGCTCAGCTGGCCTACACATGTGGCGGTGCTGAATGAAGAAAATGTAATTATCCGCGACAATAACGGTTTGTATCGCTTCAACACCGTTACCAAAGCACTGACCTTCATCAAGGGAACCCGGTCTGCCGCAAAGATGACCATGGCCATTTCCAATAATAAGATCTTCGCCGCTGCCGGATCAAAAGTATACGTAGTAGAAGCTAATAAAGATACCCTCACTTATGCGCTGGATATGAAAGCCGGTGTGAGTGGCGTGATAAAAGCCAGTGATGGTAACCTCTGGGTATCTACCACCGGATCTCCCGCCAGAATTTCCAAAATCAATTACAGGGACTACTCTTTAATCAAAGCCAACGATATTACTGCGGGTAGTGTAAGTGCCGGTTGGGGCGCTACGCCAGGCATTACAGCCAAAGGAGATACACTTTACTTTAGCGGCGCCGGCACCAAAATATACCGTCATATTTTTAGCATGGGCTCCACAGAATTTATGGTGGATGCAAAATCAATGGTAGAAAACGCCAATATTGTGTATAACAACATTGCCGTGCATCCGGTGACTGGCGAAGTATATATGAATACCATGAAAGGCTATGGCTGGGATTACCTGATTAATAATATCAGCGTGTTTAACTTCAGCAATAAAGCTGCTGTAAGTGCTAATTATAAGAATTACACGAATTTCCCGGCGGGAATTTTCTTTACGTACTCTTTTAATTAGGCTAGATACAGATATAATGAGACTGTCCGGAAACCCGGACAGCCTCATTATATCTGTTAAAGGTAATATAGCTCTCCAATGAAAATTATTTCCAGGTAATTGGTAAGTCCTTTAACTCAAGACTAAAATGTCCGGTACCTGGAGCTGGGTCAAAGAAGTTAATAGGCAATATTTTTAGCATTTTCACAGCGGGCAATACTTTGGATATTTTTATGACTGTTTTAAGTGGTGTATCGGTATATAGATCATTGCTACGATCCTGCGTCCCCAGTAGTACTTCTTCACTTCTATACTCGTTGCCCTCAACGTCCACAACCCGGATAGGATCGACAAGTATGCTTCTGTTTGCATCATGATTCACTAGTGTTAGGATCACATTAATCGTTTGTGCTTTTGTATTTCCTTCGCAGCGGATGAAGTGGAAGTCAATCTTAGCCGCCGTGACCGTCTTAGTAGGCGTATTAATTTGCAATGACTTCTTTAAGTATTCATTTTCTTTCTTTAGCTCATCGCAATTTGTCTGGGCTATTACGATTTGACAGGTGAATACAAAAAAACAAGACAGTACAGCAATGGGTCGCATAAATGGTTATTTAAGGGTTAGAGAACAGGTTACTCATTAATACTTGAATATAAGAAATAAAAGTAAATTCTCCTACTCCAGAAATTACCGGGTAAATGGATCTATGATGACTATTGTAAGGATAAAGAACATAAAGAGCCCCATGGATGTTAATTCCCTTATAGATTATTCTTTCATGTATTTTTCAAAAAGCTTTACCGCCCAGGATTTAAGGTCGTCATATTTGGTGTCGTCATTTACACCAATAGCCGGATTCAAATGAGTGTTCCCTTTGGTGGCGCAGAGCAGGTATTTGGGACCTTTTAATTCAACAGAGATGGGCGAAAATTCGGTTTGTACACGCAATACGGTGTTGCCATCTTTATCCATTACATAGAAAAGCTGTTTGTTATAAATTCTGCCTTTGTTCTCATTTTCGTAACGCTCATAGACGATTACATCATAATCTTTCCATTTAAACTGGTCAATACAAAAATCATCTTTCAGATGATCCGGCAGCTTACCTTTTTTGGATGCCTCATAGAGTTTGTCTTTATACGGCTTAGCCTTATCATAGTCCTTTTGGCGATAATATATCTGTATTAATTTAGGATAAACACCTATATCGTCCGGACTCAATTGAAGTAGTGTTAAATAAGAGGTGGCTGCTTTATTAAGATCTCCATGCAGGTATTCCAATAGCCCGATATTGTACAAGGTATTGATATAGGAGGGAGCGTCCTGAGGTATCTTTGATTTTGCCACATAATAGGCTTCCAGTGCCTTGATGTGCTGACCTTTTTCTGTTAGGATTTGTGCCAGCATATTATAGGCTGCGTCAGGGCATTTATCAAGCGTAGTGGCTTTGGTATAGGCTGCTGTTGCATCATCCAGTTGTTTAAGGCCATAATAAGCACCTCCCAGGGCACTATAATTCTCGGCATCATCTGGTTGTAGACTGATCGCAGTTTTAAATAGTATAATGGCTTCGGTAAACTTCTCCATGTAAAAGAAGGTCATCGCCTTTAAGTAGTAAGGCTTTGGATCTTTCGGGTCTTTGGCAATAGAGAGATCCAGGTATTTGATGCAACCCTCACTATCCTCCTTCATGAAATATGCGGCTCCTATATAATAGAGTGATTTTGCCGTGTAGTCACTTACGTTACTGGTATACTTTTTAGTAATCTCGTCAAATTGTTTGCTTTCGGATAACGTTTTCAGTTCATCCGTAATTTTATCTTGTGCCCATATTGAAAGACTGGAGCAGGTAAGCGTTACAGCCAGCAGGAATGTTTTCATCTGTTTGAGTATAGGTATAATATGGGCAAATATATAAGATCAGCTGGAAAATCAGGAGGGTGGTAGCGCTAAATATAAGTTAATACATGGCGACAGCAAGAAGAACGGAACAGGAAGGTATATTCATCGACTTTGAACGCGCCAGACGGCCTATTGTTCTTTCAGCTGCTGCCGCAGTACATGCAGCGCCTTTACAATATGCTTCTCCACGGTGCTCACTGAAATACTCATTTTATGCGCAATAGCCTGGTGCGACAAATACTGCATCCGGCTTAAGATAAATGCTTCCCTGCATTTCTCGGGCAGTCCATTGATGATATAATGTATTTTCTCTTCCAGCTTTTTGCTGTCGATGGCTGGTTCACCGGCATGAGCAGATTGATACTGTGCCTGTTCTTTCAGGGCGGCATATTGTTTTTGTCGTAGTAGCCGTTGCCGGAAGCGGTCAATCATGCCATTTTTCAGCATGGTTTGCAGATAGGCGTAAAGATGATCGGTATTTTCTATCCCTGCACGTTTGGTATATAGCCGAACAAACACATCCTGCACCACTTCCAGCGCATCTTCTCTGTTACCCAGCAGCTTATACGCGGTATTCAATAAGCGGATGAAGTAACGGTCGTAAATGGCTTCGAATGCAGTAATATCCCCTTCTTTTAGTAACCGGAACAGATCGCTGTCGGTGATGTTGGAATACGGCTTCATGTTGTTGTTCACGTGCGGAATAAAAATACTCAAAAAAAAATCACAAATGCAATAGCGGTCTTTTCTTTTCTGTTCGTTTATAGATAGGTAAGATCAAAGTATTGGGACAGGATTTATATTTTGAATAATAAGATAGATATCAAAATATTGGGTAAGTACCTGGATGGTACTGCTTCTCCGGAAGAGCAGCTAATCATAGAAGCATGGTTGGCCGAATCCGGAGCGCATGCCCCGTTGTTTGAAGAAGAGGAGTCGCCCGATGCTATCATGTACAGAGACACTGCGAAAGCCGCGGTGTTGGAAAGGATGCATCTCCGGGGAAAACCGGATAAGGAGGACGTGCCGCCTCGTCGTAGCTGGCGGGTAGTAGCGCTGCGGGTGGCTGCAGCGGCTGCAGTGCTGGGCGCTATCGTGATATGTGGTTATCAGTGGAGGAAGCCATCTCCGATGGCGATGCGGGCGAAAAAGGAAACGGTTTCCCGTAACAGAGCCATGCTGGCGCTTTTTGATGGCCGGAAAATCACATTGGAAACGTTGGCGGTGGGACAAAAAATACAGGCAGGACCAGTAACTATCTCCAAAACAGATACCAACGAAATCCGGTATCAGGTAACGGGAACGGAATTGCCTCCAATAGCGGGTATCAATGAATTAACGGTGCCTCCATCATCGCAATATATGGTGGTGCTGGCCGATGGCACAAAAGTATGGCTCAATGCCGGCTCGTCTATCAGCTTCCCTGCTGCTTTTGCCGGGGAAAGCAGGAAAGTGGGGATTACGGGAGAAGCATACTTTGAAGTGGCCCAACAGCTGACAGCCCATGGCAGGAACTACCAACCCTTTAGTGTGGCCACAGCGAAAGTAGAAGTGCTGGTATTAGGAACGCATTTTAACATCAACGCATATACGAATGAACCGTCTGTAAAAACAACCTTACTGGAAGGAAGTGTACAGATAAAAACCGATAAACATAAAATACAAATCAGGCCTGGCCAACAGGCGCAATTAAATCATACCGGCCAGTTGTCGGTAGCACAACCAAATCTGGAAGAGGTAACCGCCTGGAAAAAAGGCTACCTCCAATTCGACGACACACCGCTGGAAGAAGTTTTCAGACAAATAGCACGCTGGTACGATGTGGACGTCATTTTTAAAGGAACATCCCCGCAGGGATCTTTCCACGGAAAAGTATATCCCGGCATGACCCTGCCGGAAATTCTGCGCGGACTGGAAGTAAACGGCGCCCGGTTTACCTTCAATGGAACCAAAATCATCGTAGAGTAGCCATTATTACGCTATGGCAGTGTGACCGCCTCATCAACGGCTTCATCATTCATCATTTAAATAAGGAAAGTATGAAACTACCTGTAAAAAGATTTCTTTTAATGGGACGTCATGTCCGTAAACGTTTGTTACTGCTTACCTGTATATTGACCTGCCTGTATAGCAGCACCATAGCTGAGCAGCAGGTAATCAAAATCAGTTTGGATGTATACGATCAACCACTCGACAAAGTCTTCAAAAAAATTGAAGCCAAAACAGATTATGTATTCTGGTACAAAATGGATGTGCTGAAAAAAGCACAACATGTAACGCTCAAAGTGAACAATCAGGATATCTTGCAGGTATTGGATAATATCTTTAAAAACCAGGTACTCACCTATAGCATCGAGAAAAACGTCATCGCTATTAAAGAAAGACCTGCGGCCAACTTAATGGATGCCAGCCTGGCCGCCGCCCCCGCCATGACTATCACAGGAAAAGTAGTGGGAGAAGACGGTAACCCATTGCCCGGCGTTATTGTAAGAACAAAAAACGGTAAAGCCGGTACCACCACCGATGACGCCGGACATTTCAGTATCAAAGCGGAATCCGGTGAAACACTGATCTTTTCCTTTATCGGATATGCCCCAACGGAAATGTTGGTAACATCTGCGGGGCCACTCACGATAACGCTGAAGTCATCTGCTGATAAATTATCGGAAGTAGTGGTAGTAGGTTATGGTACCCAAAAGCGCGCTAACTTAACCGGCGCAGTCGCCACTATTAATTATGACAAAGCCCTGGAAAACAGGCCCATCACCAATCCCAGCCAGGCGCTGGCCGGCAAGGTGGCMGGCGTTTTTGTAARCCAGAACTCCGGCTCTCCCGGCAGCGATGGCGCTACCTTACGTATCCGCGGCTTCGGTACCCTCAACAATACTGATCCMCTGATCCTGATTGATGGTATCGAAGGCAAGCTGGCAGAACTCAATCCGGCAGATATAGGCAGTATCACCATCCTGAAAGATGCGGCATCTGCTTCTATTTACGGTTCGCGTGCAGCCAACGGCATCGTGCTGGTAACTACCAAAAAAGGGAATTACAATATGGACCCCGTCATCTCTTACAACGGCTATTATGGCCTGCAACAGCTGGGCAGAAAATACGACCGTATCAATAACAGTGTACAATTTATGAACATGTGGAACACTGCTGTAGTCAATAGCGGCGGTGATCCCTTGTTCCCGAAAAATGTGATCGACGACTTCAGTAATAATCACGATCCTTATCTCTACCCCAACACTGATTTTTATAAGGAAATATTTCGCACCGCCCCCATTACAGAACATAATATTTCTGTAAAAGGCGGTTCTTCCAAACAGAACTTTTACCTATCTGCCAACTATCTTTCACAGGAGGGTATTATCAAGCAAACAGACAGTAAGCGCTATGGGGTTAACTTCTCACTCAATAATAAAATAAAAGATTGGCTGGAAGTAGGCGGCCGGGTACAAATTACCCGTAAAATCACTAACAGCCCGGTAGCGGGCATCGACCGCGTGTATTACATCATGTCTAATGGCGCTTATCCCTTTATTGCGCCTTATACGAAGGATGGCCGCTTTGGTGCTACCCAGGCGCTGAAACCCAACGGCTCGCCCATTGTGGATTCGCGTAACCCGCTCCCGGATTTATATAATGGCAGAAGTCAGTACGCTAACAACTTCTTCAGGGCCAACCTCAATGCTACCGCCAATATCACAAAAGACCTGACCTTTAAAACGATGTTTACCGGGCAGTTTAATAACAACCGCCAGGATAAATACAATCAGATGAATTTCGTGTATACCGCTGGTGGCGTGCAGGATAAAGTACTGGACTATCCTTCACAGATATCGCCGTATCGCGCTAACAACGAAGAGTTTTACTGGGTATTCTATAACACCCTCAACTATACGAAATCGTTAGGCGGCGGACATAATTTCTCTGCGATCCTGGGTACGCAATCAGAAGCGGATCAGCTGAAATCCATGTATGCCGGAAAATCTGATCCGCCAAAATCAGGCTTGAATGAGGTAGATGCCGGTACCAGCAATTTACAGGCTTCCGGTAATACTACCGAATGGGCGATGCTGGCATACTTCGGAAGATTGAATTATAACTATAAAGAAAAATATTTGCTGGAAGCCAATCTCCGCGCAGATGCCTCGTCCCGTTTCAGACAGGGCAACCGCTGGGGGTATTTCCCCTCAGTGTCTGCCGGCTGGGCCATGGAAAAAGAAGAATTCATCAAACATATTGCGGCCATCAGCCAGCTGAAATTACGCGCTTCCTGGGGCCAACTCGGCAACCAGAATATCAAGGACAACAACTATCCCTATATTGGATCTGTAACGCAGTCTAACGGTACCAGCTATACGGTAGGCGGACAATTTGCTCCCGGCGCCGCCATCACTTCGCTGGTAGATCCGAACATCAGTTGGGAAACCACTACCAGCACAGATATCGGACTGGATATAGGATTGTTTAACAATGCGCTGTCTTTTGAATTGGATTATTTCAGTAAGAAAACAGACAAGATCCTGGTACAGCTGCCGATCTCTACTACTTTGGGAGAAGTTACCGCGCCAATCCAAAATATTGGTAAGATGAGTAACGATGGCTTCGAGTTTTCCGTGAACTATCATTCCCCGGAATATGGCTCCGGCTTTAGCTACAATGTAGGCGCCAATGTGACCTATATTAAAAATGAAGTGACCAAATTCCGCGCAAATGCGCCTGATCAGCTGTGGTTGGTGAGAGAAGGCGTGCCTTATAAAATGTTGTATGGCTTTAAATCTATCGGTGTTTTTCAGTCAGATAAAGAAGCCGGTGACTACATGAAAAATAACGGATATATCCCCAAAGCCGGTGATTTGAAGTATGAAGATGTGAACGGCGACGGCAAACTCGATTTCAACGATAAACAATCACTGGGTAATACCTTGCCTAAATATACCTATGGCATTACCCTCGGAGCTAATTATAAAAACTGGAGCCTGAACATCGTTACGCAGGGTATGGCAGGCATATATGGCTACAATCAAAGCGCCTGGACCACCCCGTTGGGTATTTCCGGCGGTACATTGCTCACCCGCTGGAAAGACGCATGGACACCAGAGAATCATAGCAATACCATGCCGCGTATTGTGGTAAATGATACCTGGAATCGTTATGAATCTTCTTTCTGGGTACAGAACATGAGTTACTTCAAAATTAAAAATATCCAGTTGTCTTATTCGTTGCCAAAGGCATTGCTGGAAAGGATTCGTTTCAAAGGAGGTAGTGTGTACATCAATGCGCAGAACCTGCCATCCTTTACCACAAAAGGATATATCGGCTTTGATCCTGAGCAGGACACTTTCGGCAATGGCGGCGCCGTGTATCCAACACCTTTCATCACTTCTTTTGGTATTAATCTGCAACTCTAAACAAAACGGACTATGAGATATATATTTTTGATAGCCACGGTCATGGTGTTACTGACAACCAGCTGTTCCAAATCATTCCTCGAAAGAACACCGGATGATAGAATCACTACCAGCAATTTCTGGGCAGGTGAATCTGATGCTAACCTGGCCTTATATGGCGTTTATAATACTTTGCATGAATCATTTGTATATGGCTATGGCGGCGGTTTTGATGCCTGCTCGCCCAATGCTTATCAGTGGGCTTATTGGGAAGGTATGGAAAAACAGGTAGGCAATGGTACCATCTCCGCCAATGATGGCGGTATTGTAAGTGGCCGCTGGCAACAATGTTATACCGGTATTAACCGCGCCAACACTTTCCTGGAAAACATCGGGAAAGTGCCCATGGATAGTGCGCTGAAAGTACAGATGACCGGAGAAATTTATTTTTTAAGAGGCGTGTTCTATGCGCTGCTGGCAAATTCCTACGGAGGAGTACCCGTATTTACCAAATCCATTACCGCAGATGATGCCCGTGCGCTGAAACGCAACACAGAAGACGAAACCTGGACGCAGGTACATACAGATTACGATGAAGCCATTAAGCGTTTAGGGGTTACCGCGCCTATAACGGGTAGGGCTACACTGGGAGCCGCCTATGCTATGAAATTGCGGGCATACCTCTATAAAGCCAACTGGGATAAGGTGCTGGAGTACGCGGATAAAATAGATGGACTGAAGAAGTATAGCCTGTTCCCCAGCTATCATGGCCTGTTTCAGCTAGCCAACGAAAACAATGCAGAAGTAATGTTTGATGTGGAATATATGGATGGACCATTTGAACAAGGCAGTTTCTTTGATCGCCACTGGCAGCCACAGAATATGAAATATGGTATTGATGGATCTAATTCGGTGGCGCCTATTCAAAACCTGGTGGATGCTTATGAAACGATCGACGGATCACCGATTAATCCGGCAACACCCTATGCTAACAGGGACCCGCGGCTGGACTTCACCATTCTGCGTCCGGGCGCTTATTTCCAGGGACAACTATACCCGGTGGAAATTAAAAACCATACCGGCCAGAAAGTAGGTTTCGGTATCCGGAAATATACCATTGAAACGCAGCAGGTAGTGGCAGGGCAGGAGCCATTGAATTTTATTATTTTCCGTTATGCCGATGTGCTGTTGTCCAAAGCGGAGGCGTTGATTGAAAAGGGAACGGATATCTCTGGGGCGCTGCAGCTGATTAACCAGATTCGTACTTCCCGCACGGATGTAAAGATCACGGCGTTGCCACTGAATTTATCACAGGCAGATGCCCGGACAAAGTTAAGGCATGAGAGAAGGATTGAATTTGCTTTGGAAGGACTGTACTGGGACGATGTAAGAAGGTGGGRGATAGGTCCGGATATTTATCCGATTGAAGTACGTGGCGCTGATGGCGGGTTGATTGAAACGAAGTTTGCGAACGGTTATGACAAAGCGAAGTTTATGTTTTTGCCGATTTCCAATAATGAGATTTCATTGAATAAGAACCTGACACAGAATAAAGGCTACTAATAACCCATAAAAAAAGCGACAGCCTCGGGGCTGTCGCTTTTTTTATGATCGTATTATTTTTCTTTAGGCTCAATTTTGATGTTACCATCTTCCAATCCACACACGAGGGAAATAACTTCTTTGCCCCGGGTAACACTGGCCGTTACCTCATTGGGGTTATCGGGCGCGAATTTTTTGTCGAAAAGCGCTTTGTATAGCTGCAATAACATTTTCTTATCTCCCCAAATGAGAATATTATTTACCGGACCCAGTTGGAAAACAGCATATCGGATATAGAGATTAGCTTCTTCCTTTTCTGCATCTTTGAACGACTGTATATAATCTCCCTGCTTGGGATTAGAAAGCGGCATCACCACGGTGAGGTTCAGCGCCTGGGCTACCTGTGTACTTAATACAGTAGCTTCTTTCAGGTTAACGCCGAGGAGCTTGTTATTACCAGTTTGCCMGGTTGCTTTGCCAAAGGATAATGCCAGAACGAGTACTAATGCCAGTCGACAGGTCGTAGTGAAAAATTTCATTTCAGTCCGTTTAAATGATAAAGTTGCGCATAAAAGTAATAGAAACTGGCTGACAATATCACTACTTCATCCATTTTTCTTTCAGCAACGTTTCCAGTTGTGTAATTTCCTTTTGATACATGGTTTTTTTCCGCGTGCCAAAATGCAGTGTATTCTCTACTGGTGTAGTGCCTTCCCATATTATTTTTATCTTTCCTTCTGCAATCGCATCTGCACATAGAAAATCAGGTACTAAAGAGAAACCAGTGTTGTTGCTCAGACAGCGGATAATAGAACAGATATTAGGCACAATGAAGTTGGGTCTGAAATCGGGATGTTCTCCAAATTGTTTCATCCAAAAACCTTTCAGGTGTTCCATATCGGCAGCGGTACTGTACCAGCGTTGTTGTTTCAATACCCCGGTGGCTTCTTTCAATTTACCTTTGGCCAGCAAGGCTTCCAGTTCGGAAGTATCTGTTTTGTTACCGGCAATCAATACGATCTTTTCTTTGGAAAAGGGGACGTATGCTATATTCTGTTGATTCCCGGTTTGCGGGGTGATGATCAGATCCAGGGAGCCGGTATCCAGGTCGTGTTGCATTTGCGGATAGTCGCCGAATTTGATGATCAGGTTAAACGGAAGGCTGGCAATATGTTCTTCCAGTGTATATTGGAAGGTTTCGAAGCACATGCCCAGGCTAATGGTCACCCGTTCATCTTCCGCGCGTTTATAAAACTCTTCTTCCCCCGTTTCCAGCTTTTTCAGCGGGTCCAGTATATAGTTGTATAAGATTTTCCCTTTTTCAGTAGGCACCATTTTCCGCGCTGCGCGGTCAAACAGCTTATTGCCGGTATATGCCTCCAATGAGTTCAAATGGAGGCTTACGCCAGGCTGGGAGATAAAGAGCGCCTGCGCTGCTGCGGACAGCGTTCCTGTTTCATAGATGGCTTTAAACGTTCTCAGCCATTCCAGATTCCATTGCATAACTATAATTTTTCTGATAGATGAGTGTAATTTAAGTTATTTGTGTGATATAAAAAACTGATAGAAATTTGCACTATCAATCATAAAAATAATAAAACATGAAAATATTTATCGTTAACGGAGGACAGGCAATGGCGCATTCAGGTGGCCGGTTTAATGAAACAATAGCCAATTGGACCACCCAGTTCGTTTCCAGCCTGGGATATGAGTTCCGGATATCTAATGCCAGCCAGGATTTCGATCCGGTAGCCGAAGTGGAACATTTCAAATGGGCTGACCTGGTTATCTATCAGGTGCCGGTATGGTGGTTTCAGGTACCTCACGGCTTGAAGAAATATATAGATGAAGTATTTACTGCAGGTCATCAAAACGGAATGTATGCCAGCGATGGCCGCAGCAGGAAGAACCCCGCCATCAACTACGGTACCGGCGGATTAATGCAGGGGAAAAAGTATATGGTGAATACCACCTGGAATGCACCCGATACTGCTTTCACGCTTCCCGGGGAGTTTTTCGAGGAGCACTCCGTAGACGAAGGGGTGATGTTTGGCTTTCATAAAATGAACCAGTTTGTAGGCATGGATCGGGTACCCGGATTTCACTTCCATGACATGGAGAAAAATGCCACACAGGAACGGATAAATAATTACCACGATGAATATCTGCAACATCTGGCCACCGTATTCACTTCAGAAAAACAATTAGCATGAACATCTATCTAACCGCTGTGATCAAAGCGAAACCAGCATACCGCCACGAAGTATTAGCCGTATTGCAAAATATGGTTACTGAAACCAGAAAGGAGGCCGCCAGTATTCAATACGACCTTCACCAGGGAACCACCGACGAAAACGTGTTTGTGTTCTATGAGATATGGGAAAACCAGGAAGGACTGGATAGCCACGGGCAACAACCGTACATCCTTGCGTTTGGCGCTTTGGCAAAAGAAAAATTACAGGAAGCACCTCAGATTTATCTGACTAAAAAATTATAGAAACAGCATATAGCTTAAAACATTGGAACACCTGGTGTTCCAATGTTTATCCTTTATAGAGAATAACATCTTCATTGCCATCGTCATCCATCATTGGGAGTTCACTCTCACTTTTAAGGTAAATACATTTTTCGATACTGACTGGGTGTTTGTTGCTTAACCTCTTTGAACTGCTTACTGAAATGCGCCCAGCTTTTATATCCGCTTTCGTAACAGATGTCCAATATGGGTTGGGTGGTAGCCGTGAGCAGTTTACAGGCATGACTGATCCGCAGATCTCTCAGAAAATCGAAATACGTTTTCTTGATATTCTTCTTGAAAAAACGGCAGAAGTTGGGTACGCTCATGTTAGCCATGGCAGCTACCTGTTCCAGCGTTACCTTTTCCTGGTAATGCTTAAAAGAGAAGTCAATAATTTTTTCGATGATGGGATTTACTACGTGGCCAGTATCGTTGAAGTCTTCCGTCAGAATTTTATATTGTGTGGAAAGTCCTATCTGGTGCAGGCATTGCAGGAGCAACATCAATTTCTCAAATCCTTTTTTACGGTGCATCAGCTGCATGCTTTCAGCGATCTCTTTTTTCAAACCCTTCTCCAGTTGCAGGCCATTATTCTTTTGCAACAGGGATTGAATCGCTTTCATCTCTGCCATTTCCAGTAATCCATCTCCCCAACAGTCATTGGTAAAATGGATGACCAGTGCGGCCCCCGTCATTTTAGGCTGATTTTTTCTAAACCAGTGGGGAAGGTTGCCGGCAATAAAAAAAAGATCGTTGACGGAATAGTCGCTCACATAGTCACCTATCATTGCCGTGCCATGCCCTTTTAATATGAGGATCAGCTCATACTCCGGATGCTTATGCCAGCTGGTTTCAAACTGAGGCGTTTGATATACCCTGCAGGCAAAACTCTGGCTGGTATCATTGGTGATTTTCTGAAGAATTGTTTTCATGGTCCGTAAAATGGCTCATTTTATCAAACAAACTACTAATTTCTGGTAATTTTTGATAAGATAGCATATTTTCTTTCAAACATAGCGGTTGCAAACGGTTTAAAATCGTTCAATATTTGCTAAACTAAAGCACGATTATGAAAATAGTTACAGGAAATAAGGAATTCTTTGCCGGCATTCCGGCCATTCAATATGAGGRTGTACAAAGTGACAACCCGCTGGCATATCGCTGGTATGATGAAAACAGGATAGTAGCCGGCAAATCCATGAAAGAATGGCTGCGTTTTGCGGTAGCTTACTGGCACTCTTTCAACGGTACAGGCGCCGATCCTTTCGGTGAAGCCACCCACATCTTTGAGTGGGATAAAAATCCTGATCCCATTGCACGTGCAAAAGATAAAGCCGATGCGGCTTTTGAAATGATTACCAAATTAAATCTGCCTTACTATTGCTTCCACGATGTGGACGTAGTAGATTATACCAACGATATTAACGAAAACGATAAGCGCCTGCAAACGCTGACACAATACCTGCAGCAAAAGCAGGAAGAAAGTGGCGTGAAGCTGTTATGGGGTACCGCTAATCTGTTTAGCCATCGCCGTTATATGAATGGTGCCGCTACCAATCCTGATTTCCATGTACTCACACATGCGGCCGCACAGGTGAAAGCCGCATTGGATGCTACCATTGCTTTGGGCGGTGAGAACTATGTTTTCTGGGGAGGCCGTGAAGGGTACATGAGCCTGTTGAATACTGATATGAAACGGGAAAAAGAACACCTCGCGAGATTCCTGCAGGCATCCAGAGATTATGCCCGCAAAAAAGGATTCACCGGTACGTTCTTTATTGAACCTAAGCCTTGTGAGCCTACCAAACATCAGTACGACTACGATGCTGAAACAGTGATCGGTTTCCTGCGTCAGTACGACCTGCTGAACGACTTTAAACTCAACCTGGAAGTCAACCACGCTACATTAGCGGGTCATACCTTCCAGCATGAATTGCAGGTAGCCATTGATGCCGGCCTGCTCGGCAGCATGGATGCCAATCGCGGCGACTATCAGAATGGCTGGGATACGGATCAGTTCCCGACCAACCTCAATGAACTCACAGAGTCGATGTTGATTATCCTGGAAGGCGGCGGCTTCAAAGGAGGCGGTATTAACTTCGATGCGAAAATCCGCAGAAACTCCACAGATGCAGCAGATCTTTTCCATGCACATATTGGTGGCGTTGATACTTTCGCCCGTGCGCTGATTACCGCAGACGCCATCCTGGAAAAAAGCGCTTACCGCAGCATCCGTCAGGAACGCTATGCTTCCTTCGATAGCGAGGCCGCAAAAACCTTCGAAGCCGGAAAGGCAACGCTGGAAAGCCTGCGTGACTTTGCCGTAACTAACGGTGAACCAGCTACGAAGAGCGGCAGACAAGAGTATATAGAGAATATCATCAATAATTATTTGTAGTAGTATTCAATTTCGACGGCATAAGGCCCGTTGCATTTTAGTTCCACGTTATAGTTATCTATTTTTCCATGTTATGACGCTACCGCCGTATTGGCCGGGTCCATAAATTTTCCTGCACACAGGGTCGTGCAGATGACAGCTTTAAAATTCAAAGGGACAGATTTGCCTCGGCAGATCTGTCCCTTTCTCATGATATCTAAAAGTCATTTACTCTCTGTTGAATAGATAGTCTGTGCCACCCTGTTGCAGTGTTAGCTGCTTCCTATCCTTGCTAAAAATGATCACCACACCTGCGGGCTCAAACTGGAAACTATCAGAGGACGTAGCTTCCAGCGGAAAGGCAGATTGTCCGGTAGCCTGTGCAAATAGTTTATTGTCTTTTTTCGTGATGGCGAGTTTTAAAGGCACCTGTGCACTGCTATAATTCCCCGGAAACGAATCCAGTGCTGCTGCGCTGAGGGTAATAGATGTAAAAGTAGGAAGATGGTAAGGCTGATGGAAGTAGCTACTTAGTGCACATATCAGGATGTTGTTGAGCGGATAGCCATCTCCGTTAGCTGTTATTGCGATCGATAACTTTTCTTCCGGGAAATAGTTGAGTACAGACCGGAATCCATCAATACCACCGGTATGCCCATAACATTTTTTGTCGAGGTAAGGATATTCAAAGATGCCCATACCATAGCCATTTTGAATGGTTTTCATGCGGGCGAAGGCCGAATCACTGATGATTTTTCCGGCGAAAAGCTGTTCAATAAAAAACGTTAAATCTGCAGGCGTTGACACCACCGCGCCGGCGCCCATCGGGATAGAGGGATCTGTTTCGGGTTGCTTCACCCATTTGTCTGTGAACAGATAGGAATAGCATTCATTGTTTTGAAGTTTGACGTGGCCGCCGAAATAAGTATTTTTTAACCCAATGGGCTGCGTGATTTTTGTTTGGAGAATTTTCGCATAAGGCTGCCCATAGAGCTGTTCCAGTATATAGCTTAAAATAACATAGTTGGAATTGCTGTAAGCGCTTTTGGTACCGGGCTGAAAATCGCTTTTCCCTTTGGCAATAATATCCACCATTTCTTTGGCAGATTTCGGCGTTGTAAAATACGTCAGGTACGTTTTATCGTTGGTGAAGTTATGAATACCACTGCTGTGATTCAGTAACTGGGCAATCGTTATTTTATTCGAGTTTTCAATTTGCGGGAAATATTTGTCGAGCGTTTGTTGCAGAGATAATTTCTTTTCTTCTACCGCTTTAAAAATCAGAGAGGCGGTGAACATTTTAGAGATAGAACCAATCCTGTACCGGGTATTGGTGGTTGCTTTCTTAGCGGTGGCGATATCAGCAAACCCGATTGCTTTGGTGTAAAGCAAGTGTCCATTTTGCGAAATAGCGATACTACCGGTGAATTTATCGTGTTGCGCTAATAGCGTAAACAGGCTGTCCAGGCGGGAGGGGTTGATCGTTTGCGCAAAGGTAGTACTGCTGAAAGCTATTACCAGGGCGAGCGTGAGGATTCTTTTTAGCATTATTTTTCTGGTGTTAATGAGAGGACAAATATATAGCAAGGGGTATTCCGCCAGCTGTTGTAGTGACGAACTCCACTATAATCGTGATGAAAATAAGCTAAAGGCAGACGGCGGCCAAAATAACATAAGTATTTGAGTAGATCATCTCATTTATATCGGTCAGGGGGCCGCTGATGGGGAGTGTATTAGGGCTGATTGGATATATATGCAATCCCTTTGTAAATGCTTGGGCACTGGCCGGGGGAGCGAAAATAATCACTGCTTTCATCAGTTCTATATTCCTGATTCCGTATCCTGTTTTGCCTAATCGGGCGGGGGCATTGTTTCCTTTCAATTCTCCGGCATGGTCACTGTTTATGGAGTATCTGGCCAATATCGTTTATGCGTTGGTGTTATATAGAATGAAGCGGATGTGGCTGGTGCCGGTAACGATAGCCGCGGCTGTTTGGTTGTGTATGGTAGGGCATCAGCAGGGGTGGTTGATTGGCGGCTGGGATGCGCCTACCTGCGTAGATGGCATTGCGCGGATCAGCTATTCTTTTCTCGCAGGGTTATTGGTATTCCGGTTTTGGTTGATGATAAAAAACCGGTTGAATTTTATCTGGCTGGGACTATTGCTGATGGGGGCTTTCTTTTTTCCGCATGTCAAACAAGATGGACTGGCAGAAGCAGCGATTGTGTTGTTTTTCTTCCCACTGTTGCTGACCATAGGCGCTGGTGCCAACGTTTCCGGCTGGTGGAAGCAGGTTTGTATTATTAGTTCGTTGTATATTCGACAAAATTAAATGTATTTTTGCGGTAAATTTTATCACTATGAAAAACAAAATTCTATTTGTCGTATGTCTGTTGTTTGGTTTAATGTTCATTAATGCGGGGCTCAACAAATTCTTTAATTACATGCCGGTGCCTAAAGATATGCCGGAAGCCATCGTGAAAGCCATGGGCGCTTTTATGTCTATTGGCTGGATCATACCGCTCGTAGGTGTGGCCGAGGTGTTAGGAGGCTTGCTGTTTATTATACCGAAAACCAGGGCTTTGGGTGCGCTGGTGATTTTACCAGTGATGGTGGGGATTATGCTGACTAACATATTTCTTGACACGTCAGGATTGATGATTGCGCTGCCCTTGTTCCTGATTAATATTTGGGTAATTATCGAAAACCGTCATAAATACTTACCGATGGTAAGTTAAGTTGACAATATAATAGTTGTGTAAAAGCAGATGTCCCCCGGCATCTGCTTTTATTTTTTTAGGGAGATGAATAACGTATGCTGACCGAAAAATAATAATTGTCAATTTGACGATTAATAAAAAAGATGTAGTTTTAGCACAGAAAGTATCCATTTAAAATAGGGAAGGGGCGGCAATAATTCCAGTTATGAAACAGGTGAACCACTATGCCGGCATCATGCGCCGTCGTTTCCTATCAGCCATAATTATGATGCGTATAAAAATGAACGGAACGCGATATTTTTTGATAGCCAGCTTCCTGCTGATAGCGATGCACCTGCGGGCACAAACCAGCGGGAAATTTCATAGCTGGGCGGCCACGCCTCCCATGGGCTGGAACAGCTGGGATTGTTTTGGGCCTACCGTCACGGAAGCGGAAGTAAAAGCCAATGCCGACTACATGGCTACACACCTGAAGCCATATGGCTGGAATTACATCGTAGTAGATATCCGCTGGTATGTGGGCAACGACAAAGCCCATGGTTATAATGAAACCAATCCGGACTATGTACTCGACGAATACGGCCGTTTTTTACCGGCCACCAATCGTTTCCCATCTGCCGAAGGCGGCAAAGGATTTAAACCACTGGCCGATTACCTGCACAGCAAAGGGCTGAAATTTGGAATTCATATCATGCGGKGGATTCCGGTGCTGGCAGTGAAGCGTAACCTGCCGGTGAAAGGAACAACGGTAACGGCCCGGGATATTTACTCGGAGAAAGACCAGTGCCTATGGCTGCACGATATGTATACCGTTGTGCCGGAGAAACCAGGTGCACAGGAATATTATAATTCCCTCTTTGAGCTGTACGCCAGCTGGGGACTGGATTTTGTAAAGGTAGATGACCTGTCTTCTCCTATATACTTTGAGAAAGAAATTGAGATGATCCGGAGGGCCATTGACCGTACCGGACGTAAGATTATATTAAGTACATCTCCCGGAGAAACACCCATTGCACACGCTCCGCATGTACAGCAACACGCCAACATGTGGCGCACTGTAGGTGATTTCTGGGATAACTGGCCACAACTGAAAGAACATTTTGCCGTGTTTGAACGCTGGAATAAATGGCGGGCCTACGGCGCCTATCCTGATGGCGACATGCTGCCACTGGGACGCATCGGTATCCGCGCAGAAAGAGGGGACCCTCGTATGAGTGGCTTCACCCATGATGAGCAATATACACTGATGACGCTATGGAGCATTTTTAAATCGCCCCTGATGTTCGGGGGGAACCTGCCAGACAATGACGCCTTTACCCTGTCCCTGCTCACCAACCGTGGCGTGCTGAAAGTACTCAATGAAAGTACCCACAATCGGCCATTGTTTACGGATGCGGAAAAAGTGGCGTGGATGGCCGAAGCACCCGGTACCGGCGCAAAATACCTCGCTGTTTTTAATACCGGAGATAACGGGAAGAAAAGTATCGCCGTGAAGTTATCGGCGTTGGGATTAGCCGGGAACTGTCAGGTAAGGGATCTCTGGTCTGGTAAGGTATGGGAAAATGTAAAGGAGGAGTTTGCACCGGAAATTAATCAGCATGGAGCAGGGCTGTATAAGATAGTGCCACAAAAATAAGAGGATCGATCAACAACAGGCGCCCCGGTATGCAGCAGTATGCCGGGGTTCCTTTTTTTTGCACGGCGGGGATATTGTCCCGTTTAATAATAGCATTGTCCCGATTAATATGGCCGGTACCCGTTAGCTTTGTCCTATAAATTACGCTTATGAAACCATTCTTTTTATTCCTGTTATTATTTCCTTGTATTGCCTTCGCACAAAACCCTTCCCTGTTATATGTTTGTCCGCCCTGTGGCCCCTGTGATACCCTGGTATTTCAGCAGCCGGGGAAATGTCCGCATTGTGGTATGGAGCTGATCAGCAAAGACGCCAAAGACACGGCCAACAATAAGAGAACCACTATTTGTTTCTATCTCTATGATGGGGTAGAGGTATTGGATTTTGCGGGGCCGATGGAAGTATTTTCCTATGCGGGGTTTAAAGTATTCACGGTAGCTAAAACCCATGCACCGCTGTTATCTCAGGGTATCCTGAAAATAACGCCGGAGTATAGTATCCAGGATGCGCCGCCCGCCGATGTATTTGCCATTTTTGGCGGCCAGGAGCAGGTCGCCGCTGATGATCCCGAGGTGATCGATTGGATTAAATCACGGGATAAGTCCTTCTCTCACTATTTTTCTGTTTGTACCGGCGCTTTTGTGCTGGGTAAGGCCGGATTGCTGGATGGGTTGACCGTTACCACTTTTCACAGTGCCATTCCCGGTTTGCAGAAACAGGTACCTAAAGCCAAAGTATTGCAGCAGGTAAGGTATGTAGACAATGGACGGGTGATTACTACCGCGGGTATTTCCGCTGGCATTGATGGTGCGCTGCATTTGGTGGCAAAACTAAAGAGCAGGGAGGAGGCCTTGCGGATTGCACAACTCATGGAGTACGATAAGTATGTGCCGGAGCAAGGCCTGATGGTATCGCATCCGAAGACTGGCAAATAACTTTTGCCAGCTATAACCGGATGTTGTGGTCACTGATAGTAGTGGGGAACTGGGCTTTGACTTTGTCAGACACGGCATCCCGGTAGGAGGTACTACGTCCGCTGATATGTAGCCAGCCCGAAGGGTCCAATGTAATGAATGCAAACAGTGCTTCTTTGTAGTAGTGCGCACCAGATTCCGTATATACATAGGAGGCGCTGTTGAGCAGAAAATAATGTACGCCATTTCTTTCTCCGTAGCGGTCGTCGTGATCATGACCCATAAATACGGCAGACACACGGGCACGGCTACCCGTATTTTTTGCCGCGAGGTTGGCTTCATCAAAGATGGCCAGGATTTCATCCGCATTGCCCAGCTCCTGGAAAAAGTCGCTCAGAAAAACGGGTTGATGCATAAATACGATCACAGGATACTTAGCGGTGGCCAGGTCCTGCTTGAGCCAGTCCAGCTGCGGCTGATCGGTAAAACTCCGCATAGGCGCAGGTAAGGGGCCCCAATTGCTGTTATTATAATCTTCCAGTGTTTTATCTTCTCTCCGTAAAAAATTCCTATCCATGACCACAAAATGATACCTACCCTGGTCGAAAGAATAATACGGCTTTTCCATGCCCCACAGTTGCATGATGGTGGCTTTGTCGCAAACATCCATGTCGTGGTTGCCCAGCACGTGATATTTGGGGCCGGTAAACCGGTTCCATTGCGACATAATTGCCTCGGATTGCTTAGGGCGGCAAAAATCACCGCATTGGATAATGAAGTCCGGTTGTTCTTTCATCACGGCATCCATAAAAGCGGTGAGGCGGGCTACTTCGGGTACGCCGAATTGCAGGTGATGCAGGTCGGAGATAACACCTATCCGTAGTTTTTTACCGGTTGCGGAAGGCTGGCTGATAGGAACAGACCAGCTATTGGAGGCCATTAAAAGACCGGTGCCTGATAAGCCAAGTTGCTTCAGGAAATTTCTGCGTTTCACCATTCACTGTAATTTATAGTGCCGGAAATTACGCGGATTATTTTGTATTTCACTCATTATCGGGTGAGTGGTCAATAGGTTATATTTGCGGTGTCTTTAAAAATTAACCATGGCTAAAAAAACAGCACCGGCACAGATACCTGCTTCCAGCTTTGATTTTCTGAATAAGCTGAAGCAGCATAACAACAGGGAATGGTTTAACGAACATAAAACCCGTTTCCAGGAGGAGCAAGAACAGGTAGAGATTTTTGCAGAAGGATTACTGGAACAGCTGTCGGCCCACGATCTGATAGAAACGCCTTCCGGCAAAAAGAGTTTATACCGTATTTACCGTGATGTCCGTTTTTCGCATGATAAAACACCTTATAAAACCCACTGGAGCGGCAGTTTCAAGCGGGCTACCAAAAGCCGCAGGGGAGGTTATTATTTTCACATAGAGCCGGGCAACAGCTTTATTGCCGGCGGCTTCTGGGGCCCATCGCCGGCCGATCTGAAACTCATCCGTGATGATATTGCTTTTGACGCCGCACCGCTGCGGAAAATAATTAAGAGTAAAGCATTTATCAATACGTTTGAATCGCTGAAAGGAGAGCAGCTGAAAAGTGCGCCCAAAGGTTTTGAAGCGGATCATGAAGCCATTGACTTGCTGCGCTACAAACAGTTTCTGCTGATCCGGCCTTTCTCTGATAAGGTGGTACTGAGCGAAACGTTTTTAAAAGAAGCCAGCGATACCTTCCGGCATATGCGGCCACTTTTCGATTATATGAGTGAGGTGTTGTCGTCTAATCCGAATGGAGAATAAAAAAACCGGCGGCACGTTGCGTGCCGCCGGTTTGCCACTATATGATTTCTTTGTAAGCGGCTTCTAATACTTCGTGTGTTTTCCAGAATGGCTGAGGAGTAGTGCCTTCCAGGTTGGCGATGAGGATGCCCACATGGTTATGCCATCCGCTGGCAACACTCAACAGCTGGGATTTCTTATCGCCCAGTTTGCGATGGGTAATGACCATCTGCACCCGGTCGGCCTGTTCGGCTAATTCGAAGGTCACTTCTGATCCGCCGCCCCAGGTAAAGGATAATAAATGCGGTGCAGCTATCTGTAATACCGTACCAGTAAACTGATGTCCCTCTTCCATATCCTTATATTTTTCCGGGATAGTATCCGGCAACGGACTTAACTCGCTATGCATGAAGGATAAGTGTACTTTCCCGCCTTCAAAAAGCTCCATGTCGCCTTTGGCGAGCCACTTGCCACGTTTTTCTGATTCCGTGAGATAAGCCCAGACTCTCTGGATAGGACCAGGCAACGAACGTTCGAGCCGGAGTGTGCCCGGCGATGTGATACGACCAAATTGTTCCATAAAAATTAATTTATCGTTTTGGGAATTTATCTGCCACGAGGTGCAGATTAATATTATGTTCGAGATAAGCTTTCAGGCCATCAACTACAGTAGTAAAGCCGCCAGTGGAATCATTGATTTTACGTATCAGGTCATCGCCCTGTTCTGTAAATCCGTAGTTGGAAATGCTAACGTAGGTGGTACCATCTCCCAAATCTTCAAACATAAAATCAATGGCGGTAGCCGGTTCGCCCCAGTTGACCGCGATTTTTTTATTGGGTATAATTTCTTTTACCACCGCCTGGGTACTTACCTGGTACATTTCCCATTCCCAGGTCACCGTTTTTCCCGCGACCAGCTTATCGCTGCCTTTGGTAAACCAGAAGTGTTTCGTTTTTTCCGGGTCAATGAAAGCATCAAATACAATGCTTACTGGCTTCCGGATGAGCATTTGTGCTGTTACTTCGGGTGTGTGCTTTGCCATGTTGCATAGTTTATGGTGGAATAAGAAATACTTAGTCTGCTTCGTTCAATAAGTTTTCGAGTGTATCCAGTCGTGCGTTCCAGAACGACTGATACTGCGCTGCCCAACGGGCCACTTCTTCCAATGCCTTGAAATTGGCGCTACAGTGCCGTTCCCTGCCTTGTTTTACGATCATCACCAAACCGCATTCTGTGAGGATACGCATATGTTTGGAAATGGCAGGCTGACTCATATTAAAGTTCTCCGCCACCGTGTTCAGCGTTTGGGTTTGTTGCGCTAATAGCCCAATAATAGCCCGCCGGGTAGGGTCTGCAATAGCCTGGAACACGTCTCTTCTAGCTTTCATTCGTTGTTGTTTAAATATACATAACCATTTGGTTTAGTAAAAATATACATAACCATTTGGTTTAGCAAATTTATTTTTCATCCCTGCCATAACGGGAAAACAACTTTGAGTGAAAAAAGTTAGGATTGTGCAGGCGTTGTGAGGGCTTGTATTTTTTGCTGAATGATTTTTTTATCGGCGGGAGAGTGGGCCAGATCGAGGGCTGTTTTCAGGGAAGCGAGTGCCTGCGCATGATCCGTGCCGGTATATAATTCGCTTAACAGTACATGGTATAGGTGATAGCCGTCGAGGTTTAATTTCAGGGCTTCTTCCAGTGCTACTGCTTTACCTTTTGCTTTTGATAAAGCATAGGTTCTGTTGAGTGCGGCCATGGGAGAGTATTCCAGTGCCAGCAGGTGATTATATAACTGCAGGATGTTATTCCATTTCTCCGGAGTATCTGTTTGATTCGTATGTCCGTAAGCGATACAGGCCTCGAGGTGATAGCGCGATAGTTTAGGGCCACTGGCGGACCTGGTTAAAAAATCTTTGCCTTGCTGAATGAGGGCCTGATCCCAGCGACTGGCATCCTGATCATTGTAGAGGATCATTTCACCGGCATCGTCCATTCTGGCATCAAACCGGGAGGCCTGAAAACTCATCAGGGCCAGCAGCGCATGTACTTCAGGCTGATTGGTATTTTCATTTTCCGTGAGCAGGAAGGTGAGACGCATGGCTTCCACGCAGAGATCTTTCCGCAGCGTGGTGTTATGGTTGCTGGAATAATAACCTTCATTAAAAAGCAGGTACAGCGTAGTGAGCACATTATCCAGGCGCTTGCCGATTTCGGATTTGCCGGGGAATTCAATCTTTATTTGTTCCGCCCTTAGTTTGTCTTTCGCACGTTGCAATCTTTTGGCAATGGTTTCTTTGTTGGATAAAAAAGCCGTGGCTATTTCGTCGATACCAAATCCACAAAGGATACGTAGGGCCAGTCCGATCTGTGCTTCGGCAACAATGGCCGGATGACAAACCGCAAACATCATCTGTAATTGGCTGTCGTGGATATTTTGCGCGGAGAGGTCAATTTCCGGTATATCCGTTTCCGTAGTGCCGCGTTTTAATTCGCCCGCCACTTTCTGCTGGAAAACCGCTTCGTGCCGCAGATAGTTCCTGGCTTTATTTTTAGCAACGGCATACAGCCACGCGGTAGGATTCTCCGGTAACCCTTTTAATCCCCATGTTTCATGGGCGGCTAAAAAGGTGTCGCTGGCTATATCTTCGGCCACACCGATATGCTCGAAGCCAAACAGCTTACATAACACCGCTGTAATTTTCGTGTATTCGGTTCTGAACAGGTGTGGTATCAGTTGATTCTTCTCCATAAAATAAAAGCCTTTGTAATATTACAAAGGCTTTAGGAATTTTAAGGGTGAAAAGATGTTACATGGCGTGGATTTCTCTGATCTCCAGGCTGCCTCCTGCTTCATAGATAGGGCAACCTTTTGATAATGCTACGGCTTCTTCCAGTGAGCCAGCCTTTATTAAGGAGTATCCTCCCAGTGTTTCCTTCACTTCGGTGAAAGGGCCGTCGGTGATTACCTGATTGCCTCTTACCACTTTGCCGGTAGGATACAGACGGTTGCCCGCGTCTACCAATTTGTTTTGTGCGGCGATGCCGCCGATCCAATCCATCCATTTTTGGGTGTTGATCTGTACTTCTTCAGGAGAACGTTGAGCAACAACGCTCTGGTCAGCTCTGTACACAAACAGGAAATCTTTCATGGTCTTAAGTTTTAATTGTTGTAAAACAGTATAACACGCCAACATCACCGGGATGGACACCTCTGATATATTTTTTTATAGTTATACTGTAAGGCTCATGTAAATTAATAATTTATGCTGATTGTTTCGTGGCCTGTCCCGGCATTATAGGAACCGTTTTTTGATATCCTCCGGGGTAAGTAGTACTACTGAATTATAAAGCTACGTTGTCTTACTAAGCGCTGATGCCTTTACCCTGCTTACTTTTGCGACGTTACCCCAATAAGGGTGTTGTGGTAACAGAAGCATAGGGTGATAAAGATCAGGCAGCCTTCAAATCAACAGATTTGGAGGTTGTTTGTTTTAAGGGTATGGTTGAAAAATACCTGTTTCGGGGTATGGTTTCCACGGCGGGCCTTCTTATATTTATTATTCAACCCTAACCCGCATGAAACGTTATCCTTTTCTGTCGCTTAAACAAACGCTGCTGCTGCTTCGTATAGCCATTGCCATTATATTCCTGGCCCATGCATTGGTCAGAATTGGCAACGGCACCATTCCCCGCTTTGCAGAATTTCTGACCGGCAAAGGCCTGCCTTTTGGAACGGCGCTGGTATGGGGCATTACCGTATTTGAAATAGGAGGGGGTATATTATTAATGCTGGGCTACTATACCCGTTGGGTAACGGCCGGCTTTATAGTGCTGTTACTAATTGGTATTGGACTAATACATGCAGAGCAGGGCTGGTTTGTAGGGGAGCATGGTACCGGTGGCTGCGAATATAGCTTCCTCCTGATTGCAGCCTTGATCGTAGTGGCGGCAGACAAGCGCTCCAATGCCCTGCCTGCCGGATGAACTTTATATTCCTTTTCTGCTACATCTGGAAAACATTGAATTTATGGCCGTCAGGATCTGCAAATACAAACCCATAGTAGCCATCTCCAAATGCTTCCGGCTTTGAAACAATAGTTCCTCCGGCTGCCTCCACCACTTGCTCCCATTGATCCACCTCTTCCCGGGTATCTGCGGAAAGCGTGAATATAATTTCGTTGCCATCGCTAAGAGGGCCTTTCATGGCGGGCTCCAGTATATCCTTCAAAAAGAAGTGGATGATAAACTCCTTATCGCCAAAGAAGAAGCTGGTCAGTTGAGCCGACGAGCCGTTGGGCTTAAATCCAAGTTGTTGATAGAATTGCGTAGTCCGTGCTAAATCCTGGACACCGAAGTTGGCCCATATCCTTTTGGGTTTCATATGCAGATGATTTTATGGTGAAACGTTTTTGTGACTCGCTGCTGAAATCGTGCCGGAGTAATGCCCGTACTTTTCCTGAAAATTCATGACGATATGAAGTTAAACAAAAACGATTGTTGAAAAAATAGCCTGAAATTTTTAACAGATGCATACAAAAAAGTCATCGAAAAAATGGCAGTAGTATTGTATTTCATGATGATAGTATGCGAACTTATCTCTCGAAAAAAAATAGTAACCCGAATAAATTTTTGCATCAAAATACGAACGACCTTTGAATTACAATTCACTTTAATGCTACGCCCTAACCGTTGGTATGCCTATACCTTCACGTCCCTTTGCGCTATTATTTTTGCTGCCTGTAAACAGAAAACGCAGCACGTTGTGATCGAAACTTTAAAGACACCTGGCTATGGTGCCGTGTTTAAAGGAGATGCTGGGGTGATTATTAAAAAGCCTGCCTGGCCTTATCTTATAGCCGCTAAATTGATTGATACCACACTTGTTACCGACTGGAGTTACACAGAAGATACTGACACCATTGGCAAATATTACCGGTTGAACGATGAAGATGCCTATCTCGCCTGCATATTAGACCACGCCGTTGACGGAAGAGAAAATTTATTATTGTTTGAAACCAACCCACAAGGTGTTGTCACCAAATCCTTTCACTATTATTATGGAGAAGCCCATTGCTGCTGGGTAAGTACATTTGATGGCTTCGGGCGCATGGGAAATTATTTCTTTATACGAACCTGCGGTACCGGTACAGCCATGTGTACCAGTGACCTGTATTTGTTTAAAACTGCGTCCCCACAGGAAGCACAACAGCCCATTTCAGAATGGTACTGGATGGGTAGCAATGCCGCTGATCCGGCCATTCATGGTGTGTCTTCTGTGCTGAAGGTGCAGGGCGATAGTGTACAAGTGCATTATACGGTAGAAGCGGGCGTAGCAGCGGTAACAACGGATAGCTTTGACGTTACTTATCATCTGCTGCAAGGCAGATGGGTGGCAAATGATAGCACCGCATTCCACAACGGCCGATATTAACTCCCTTCCCGCATTCCTCCTTTTTTGATCGTTTGAAATGATTTGTATACTTTGCCATCTTTAATAAACAGGTTACAGATGGAATTAAAAGATTTATCTCCGCAACCATTGTGGCAGCATTTTGCCGCATTGAATGCCGTGCCCCGCGCTTCCAAAAAAGAAGGCGCTGTGATTGACTTCATGCTGCACTTCGGTAAAAGCCTGGGGTTGGAAACCAGCCGCGACGCCATTGGCAATGTGGTGATTAAGAAGCCCGCCACACCAGGAATGGAACAGCGTAAAACGGTGATACTGCAATCACACCTCGATATGGTACATCAAAAAAACAGCGATGTGAATTTTGATTTTGCTACACAAGGAATTGATATGTATGTAGACGGCGACTGGGTAAAAGCCCGCGGCACTACACTGGGCGCGGATAACGGCATTGGCGTGGCGGCTATCATGTCGGTGTTGTCAGCTACCAATCTGGCACATCCCCCTATTGAAGCCATGTTCACCATTGATGAAGAAACCGGCATGACCGGCGCCAAACAATTAGATCCATCGCTTTTTACCGGTACCATTCTCCTGAACCTGGATACCGAGGAAGAAGATGAACTGACCATTGGTTGCGCCGGCGGTATGGATACCAACAGCAACGCTACTTATAAAGAAGTGCCTGTTCCCGCAGGTAGCATCGCTTATAGCATTGGTATCAAAGGCTTGATGGGCGGACACTCCGGCATGGATATCCATAAAGGTCGTGGTAACGCCAACAAGCTGATGAACCGCTTGCTCTACAAAGCTACGCAATCCGTGAACCTGCAATTGGTAAGCATAGACGGCGGTAGTTTACGCAATGCAATCCCGCGTGAATCAGTAGCCGTTGTAACGCTGCCAGCTGCAGATAAAGCGGCATTCACCGCTTTCCTGCAGCACTTCCGCGAAGTGCTGACAGCAGAGTATCAATCTATCGAAAAAGATTTGCAGATAGTAGCCGACGAAGTACCGGTTCCCGCCAAAGTAATGGACCCTGCTTATTTCACGCCATTGCTGCGCGCTATCTACGCCCTGCCTAACGGCGTATTCCGCATGAGTCCCGATATTACCGGCCTGGTAGAAGCCTCTTCCAACCTGGCGCGGGTGATTGTGAAAGACGGTGAGTTCATTACACAATCGTTGCAACGCAGCAGCGTGGAAAGTACCAAAGAAGATGTAGCTACTGCGGTAGGTGCCGCCCTGGCAAATATCGGTTGTGAAGTAGCGCACAGCGGCGAATATCCGGGCTGGAAAGCAAATCCGGATTCAGCCATTCTCCGGTTGTTACTTGCTTTATACAAAAATCATTTCACGCACGAACCAAAAGTAGGTGCTTGTCATGCTGGTTTGGAATGTGGTATCCTGAATGGTCACTTCAACGGTAAGCTGGACATGATTTCCTTTGGACCGATCATCCACGGCGCGCACTCGCCCGATGAAACGGTGAACATCGGTTCTGTAGGCAGGTTCTATGATTACCTGCTGCATATACTGAAAGAGATCCCAGCGAAATAATCAAAACGATATCATTGACAAAGCCCTCTGCAAAATACGCGGAGGGCTTTGTTGTTCAAGGGTACGGGCGCGTTTATTGGTGACCGTTATAGGCGAATGCAAATTCTTTTGCGAAGTCTGTGAAGCTCCTTTCTCCAAAAGCTTGTTGCTGATGTTGACGATAATCAGTGAACAGGGTGTCTTCCCGTAAGGCTACACCTATTTCTATGATATATACTTTCGCCATTTGTTCGCTCATGCCGCTCTGTAACATGCCTTGCAGCAGATCGTTATCGGAAAATCCTATCCAGGCTAAGTTAGGCTGGCCGATGGCGTTGCCGAGGATAGTAGCTATTTCACCACCTGTTTTTTCATCGCTGGCTACATAGCGAACGGTTTTGCCGTTGAAGTCAAGGCGGTCAAGTGCCGTAGCAATGGCCGTGGCAATGTCTTCCGGATGCGACATTACGATGGTAGTGCCAGCATCGAAGTTATTGCCGATGATGTGCTGGTGACGGATCATGTCTATGGCGCCATAGAAGTTGGAGTAGAACATACCGGGGCGTACGTGCAGTACGTTGGTATTTTCCAGGGCATTTAAGTGCTGTTCTATATAATAGTTAGCGCTGGTAGGGCCCGGGCCATCTGCTTTATGGGCGCCGATGGCGCTCAGGTTCACCACGTGTTTTACACCGCTTTGTTTGATGGCGTTGGCATAGCGTTCACCTGTTTCTTTCATATATCCGCGGATATCGTTGGTCTGATAATCCGGTGGGATCATGGTATATACGGCGTCTGCGTTGGCGAAGGCCTGCAGTAAAAAGTTGGTGTCGTCTACGGAGCCGATAGCAGGGATGGCGCCGAGCGCTTTTATGGCGGCGGCTTTCTCTGGTTGACGGCTTATAATAGTGACCTGGTGGCCTTTTGCGATCAATTGTTGTGCAAGTGGTTTGCTGATGTTTCCTAAAGAACCTGTAATAGTGATGTTCATAAAATGATGTTTTAAATTTTTCTTTGACAAAAGTAAATCAGTACTTACTTTTGTACAAGTACTTACCCTAAAGTATGTATCTATGACAAAGACAAAAGAAAACTCTACGATCCAGGAAAATAAGAAGAACGCTTTCCAGGAATGCCCGGTCACTTATGTAATGGAGAAGATCGGCGGCTATTGGAAACCGATCATCTTGTTTCAGTTATTATCTGGTAATAAGCGCTACAGCGACCTGAGAAAAGCGATTCCCACTATTACAGAGAAAGTATTGATCCAGCACCTGAAACAGCTGGAAGCCGATGATTTGATATTGAGAAAGGCCTTGCCGGTAGTGCCGCCGCATGTAACGTATAGTTTAACCAAAGCCGGGGCAGCATTAAAGCCTGTATTATTTGCCATGGCCGTATGGGCAGTAGGAGATAGTAAAGAGAATGGGGCGACGTATAAGCGGAATTTGCAGAGCTTTCCAGGGTTTGCGGGATAGGAAATAATTACGAATTACAAATTACGAATTACGGATTTGTGGGTAGATGGTAAACGCGAAGATTGTCTTCGCTTCTATCTACCCACAAATCCGTAATTCGTAATTTGTAATTCGTAATTCACTTTAGTGGATACGGCCCCTTTCTTCCTCATTGCCGGTATCCTTGTTCACTGCCTTATGCTCGCTGCTACCAAAGCGATAAGTAAGCCCCAGCAACACGAACCTGTTCAGCTGGAAGTTGGTGAACTTTTGTGGTACCCCATTAATAGTAGTGGTCACTGAGTTGGCGCTGGTCAGGAAAATATCGTTCAGCGTTAAAGCGATATCCAGCTTCTTCTGCAGCACAGACGCTTTCAGCCCCATATCCACTTTGTAATACGCATCCGCTTTACCAATATGATCTACTTCAGGGAACTGATACCAGGCATTTACTGCCGCTGCCAACGTTTTGTTTTTGTTGAGCCAGATATTATTGTTGGTAGCCAGGTACAGCCCGAAGCCACTTACATCCTTAATAAACGGAAGGGTCGATTGCGCCTGCGTATAATAGAAAGTAGCCTGGTTATTGTTATCCAGCCAGGAGAACAACTGCAGGGCAATGTTTTCTGAAACACCATACCGGTAGGTTCTCAGGAAGTTTAACGGTTTCGTATATACGAGATTGGTATCTACGCTGGCAATAATCAGGTTATTGAATCCATTGTTGGTCACATTGAAAAACAGTGCGGAAGTCAGCATACTTTTATAAGTATGAGATACTTCGAAGTTGGTGCTGTATTCCGGATTCAGGTAAGGATTTCCTTCTCCATAGCTATACGCGGTATAAAGCGATTTAAACGGATTCAGGTTCCAGAAGGAAGGCCGGTTTACGCGCTTGCCGACAGTCAGCGCCAGGCTGTTATTGGTGTTGGCCTGGTACGACACGGACAGGGAAGGGAACAACCGGAAATATCTATTAACGGTGGTTTGATCCAGCGTATGGGAATAACCTTTGGTTTGGGTTAATTCCCCTCTGAGTCCCGCTTCATATTTCCATTTGCCGGCTTCTCTGTTCAGACTAACGTACAGGGCCTGTGTATTTTCTTTGTAGTCAAATTCATTGCTGAGGTCTGTATCGTAGGTCAGTTCACCCGTTGGACTTTTCTTATAGTAGAAAGCATTGCTGTAGTTATCAATAAAACTCAGTTTGGTACCGAACATGATTTTGGCAAAAGACGTTGGTATTTCTGCATCTGCTTTAAACGTATAGATGTTGAAGTTTTGTTTGTTGTTATCGTAGTAGCGGGTGGTGCGGAAAGGATGGTGTAAGTCGCTGCCCAGATAGTTATTGCTTTCAAAGTCAGATTTATCGGTGCGGTAGTAATTGATATAATCTGCATTGAGCAATAGTTTGCTGCCGCTGCTATCCAGTTTGATAAGGGAATGCAGGTTGATGGAATTGCTGCTGGCCTCCGGATAGTAGGTCGCATAGGTTCTCAGCAGGGAGTCCATGTTCCCGGTTTTGTTACTATAAATGGGATTGTTGACATGGTCTGATCCATCGTATACATTTTTACCACCCTGATAATTGATACCAATGGAAGTGTTTTTGCTGACCTGGTAATCGAGGCCTGCTACTACACTGATGTTACGATATTTATAGTCGCCGGTATCGCCCTGCATCCAGGTTTGGTGGGGATAGCTAAGGGTGGTTTCAAAACCTTCCAGGTGATGATCCTGGTCGAGGTTCACGCTGCCATAAGCCGACCAGCGGTTTGCGTTGTATTGCAGGTTGGCGCTGATGTTAGCGGCTTCGTAGTTGCGGGTACCAAAGGCTTCAGCGGGACTGTACAGCATATACTTGCCATTGGCTTGTATGTTGCCGGAGTAGCCCTGTTTCTTACTTTGTTTGGTGGTGATGTTAATCAGGCCGGCGTTGCCGTCTGCATCGTAGCGGGCGCCTGGATTTTTGAGCACTTCAATTTTCGATATCTGATTAGCGGACATCGACTTCAGGTAACGAATCAATTCCAGGCCGGACAGTTGCACCAGCCGGTCGTTGATCATTACTTTCAGCGCGCCTTTGCCTGCGATACTGATGTCATTGCCGTTTACTTTCACGCCAGGTACCTTCGCGATGGTGGTCAACACATCGGCGCCGGTAGCAGCGATGCTGGAAGATACGTTGTACACCAACTTATCAGGACTATCACTGATAGCCGGTTTGGTGGCGGTGACCACTACTTCATTCAAGTCCTGATCAGTACTATGAATGGGTAAAAAAATAGTGATCGCCGTATCTTTCGACAACCTGAGTTGAAGTGTGACTCGCTCAAATCCTATCAGAGCGGCTTTTACTTCGTACTGTCCGGCCTTCAGTTGGCGGAACTGGAAATGCCCGGCACTATCGGTTTGCACCGTTTGTGGCGAGGAACTGTGTTCACGTTGAATACTAATTATGGCGCCGGGAAGACCGGGTTCATTGTTACTGTACACTGTTCCTGTAAGGGTTGATTGGGCAAAAACATGGCTACATGTAAGGCTGCATAGGAGCAGCGGGAAAAGCAATTTCAACTATAACGGAATTTATATCAAAGATTGAGTATCGATCCAAAATTATAAATATCAGAAGTAGGGCGGCAAAAAAGAGGATAAGCGGTAAAATCACTATCGGATCTTTATCTGGTCACCATAAATATTTTATTGTGGAGTCCGGAATAAATAGTACGTTAGATGAGCAAAACACGTTATTATGAAAGTTGTTCTACTGGCGCTGCTTTCTTTGATGGGCTTCTCCTCATCGGMTCAGGACAAGATTATCTCCTACCGTGTAACCAATCAGCAATGTATTCACTTTTACTGGAAGTTGTTGCCAACGCAGTCATTCAGCACTATTGAACAATTGAAGGCGCATGTGGCGGCAAAAAAAGATACCCTGGTTTTTGCTATGAATGGCGGTATGTTTAAGCCGGATTATTCGCCAGTAGGTTTGTATATCAGGCGGCAACAGGTGATAACGCCTTTAAACACTACTTCGGAAACTGGCAACTTCGGCATGCAGCCCAATGGCGTGTTTTATCTTACTACAGAAAATGTAGGCGTTGTTTGCACTACGGAGGCATTCCGGAATGATGGTCATATCAGGTATGCTACGCAATCCGGACCTATGCTGGTGATCAATGGCGCTATTCATCCATCTTTTAAAGCTGGTTCGACTAACCTGAATATCAGAAACGGGGTGGGGATTTTACCCGATGGCAGTATCTTGTTTGCTATCTCCCGTGATCCTGTTAATTTCTATGATTTTGCCCTGTTTTTTAAAGAGCAGGGTTGTAAGAATGCGTTATATCTTGATGGCGCTATTTCGCAGATGTATTGCCCGGCAAAAGATATGTTGCAAGCCGATGGCCGGTTCGGTGTGATCATTGGTGTAATAAATGCTGCTGCGGGACTATAGTTTACATCAATCCTTTTTTTATATCATCGCGTTTAGCCCTGGACACCGGAATTATGCTGCCATCCTGCAATAGGAGGTAACCGCCGCCGGATTCTTTCACCATGCTTTTCACCATTTTTTTATTCACGAGGTGCGACTGATGACAGCGCAGAAATCCATAGGGCGCCAGCATTTCCTCATATTCGTATATAGACACTGCCACCATTATTTTTTCTCCCTCTTTCAGGTAGATGTACGTGTAGCTGTTGCTGCTTTCGCAACGAACAATGTCCCGGGTGTATACAAAGCGGGTTTCTTTCAAAGAAGGCAGTGCAATGCGATGCTCTTCTTTCTGTTGTCCCTGCTGTAATATTTCTACCAGGTATTGCATTTGCTGTTGTTGCTTTTTTTGTGAGATGGCTACCGCCGCTTTAGCTACCGCTATTTTAAGCTCAGCTACATCTACGGGTTTCAGGAGGTAATCCATCGCTGCAAACTTTACCGCTTGTATGCCATATTGATCATAGGCCGTTACAAAAATGAGGGCAAAGTTGGGCGTGGGTATTTCCTTTAGCATATCGATGCCGCTTTTTTCCGGCATCTGGATATCGAGGAACACCAGATCCGGCCGGAGCCGCTGAATGGTGAGGATGCCTTCAGCGGCTCCGGTAGCGGTGCCTGTTACCTGTACATCCGGACAATGTTGTTCCAGTAGTCGTTGCAGGTTAATGATATTAATGGGTTCGTCATCAATGATCAGTGCGTTCATCATCTATCCAGTTTGAAAAGCGGAAGGAGCAGCGGGTACCGGCGGCAGTACTGCTGATGGTCAATATTATTTTCCGGTGCCGATACATCCGGTTAAAGAGTGCAATACGTTCTTTCGTCAGCGCAATACCATGGCCGGTTACGGCATTGTCCGGATTAAAGCCGTTGCCGTTATCGGTGATGATCAGCAACAGGTCTGATCGTTCTCTGGTGATTTGAAGCGTGAGCAAGCCATTTTCTCTTTTGCCGGAAAGCCCGTGTTTAGCGGCGTTTTCGATCAGTGGTTGTGCCAGCAGCGGAGGTACATTAATATCATCGGCCGGCAGGCCGGGTAAAATATCCTGCTCATAACGAAAGCCAAACCGCAGTTGTTCCAGCGCAATATAGTTATTCAGATCTTTCAGGTCTATGCTGAGTGGCACCAGTTCTTTCCTGCCTTGTGACACCGCACTGCGTAGCAACGCTGCAAATCCGGAGAGGTATTTATTGGCTTTATCGGTTTGTTGATCGTTCATGAGTCCTTGTATGGAACTGAGCGCGTTAAACAAAAAGTGCGGATTCATTTGTGCATGCAACGCCTGCATTTCCAGTTGGTGGTATTTCAGGCGGCGTTTATTTTTCCGGTACCGGGCTACCAGAAACCATAGCAGGAGGAGCGCTACCAGCAATGCAGCAGTAATAACTTTGCACCAAAGTGTTTGGTACCACAGTGGAGTGGTATAAAAAGTATATACAGAGGATTGCCCATGGTCATCCGCGAATTTTATGTCCAGCCGGTAATGCGAATTACTACTGAGCCCCGTCATAAATATCGTTCCATCTGTGTATCGCCACGTGGTATCTGTATATCGGCCACCAACAATACGATAAACAAAAATGGAATCTTTAGCGGTTCTATTTCTGAAGTAGAAAACCATGTTGTCTTTGGGGGAAAGAAGCGTATTGTTATAACTCAAACCAGATCCGGGCCAGTCTTCGTAAAACAAATTGCCCCTCACATATTCCCGTCTGTTCATTAGCTGGTCGCTGATGAAAGCCGCTTCTGTCAATGAATCATTTTTTCCGAAGGACATCAGAAATGGCTGCGTATTACCATCCTCCCGCTTCAGATGCAACCGGAAAAAAGGTGTAGCGGTATCCCTTCTTAGTTCTATCAGCATACAGTCGCCGAGTTTCAATTGCTCATTTAGCAGCCAGTAACTGGTGACAGGCAGATGAGGAGGCGCTTTATACCTGATAGCCGTATCTTTAAAGAAAGGCAGGTGAGGGATGTATTGCCAGTCGTTTAGCAGCGTATCATTTCTGAACGTTCTTACCTGTAACTGCGCTATAGGAAATGCTTGCCGATCCTGGAGACTGCTGTCCGCAAAGAAGGTTCCTTCGTAATACCCTGTGTCTGTAAGGCTATCACATTTAAAGGCACTTAGTATCGTATGGGCGCCATATACGACCATATATAAGTCTTCAAATGGTAGCTGCATTTCATTATCCGCGTATTCGTAACCAGGAATAGTAATGTGATGGTTAGATAAGGTCATTTGAAAGCCTGGCCATATGAAATGGGTACCCATTTTGTGATAGGGCTTCAATTGTGCCGTGGAAACCTGTATACAGGAACATAGTCCGAATAAGGCCAGGAGTAATCCCTTCTTCATAATAGCTTAAAGATATATTTATTTAAGTAAGGCCGGTAATAATTGAGAAAGGTCCGGGTCCACTGCTACTACTTTTCCTGTCTTATCCACCAGAATAGTCGTGGGGATAGCAGTGATGTTGTATTGTTTCGCCGCCTTACTTTTCCATCCCTTCAGGTCAGATACCTGTGGCCACGGCATCTGATATTTATCAAGCGCATTTTTCCAATGGTCAGCTTTATCATCCAGTGAAATGCTAACTACCGACAACCCCCTGGTGTGCCAGGTATTGTATATCTCTTTCATTTCTGGAATAGCAGCTACACAGGGCTGGCACCAGGAAGCCCAGAAATCAATAAGCACGTACTGGCCACGAAAGTCTGTTAGCTTCACTATGCGTCCGCTACTATCGGGAAATTCAAATGAGGGGAGTTGTCTGCCCGGTTCCCGTTGATGAATAGCGGCAATGATTTCCTGTAATCCTTTCCCCTCTGGCAGGCGCCGGAGGGATATGGACAGTCCTTTAAACAGGCTATCCAGCAGGGACGGCGACAACGAGGAAGACAGATCATAACGAAGCCAGAATAAGGAAATGTAATCGTTGGGTCGTTCCCGTATGAAACGAATCTTTTTTTCTTTAAGGACAGTTTTCTCTATCGCCAGTGTTTTCTTCAGGCTGTCCATCACAGCAGGAGGCGCCCCGGCATTTTCCATGCTGTCGAGTTGGCGATACATCCGGTATACAGGTGTTGCGGTAGCGGCTTTCCAGGCATCATATTGTTTGGTAAGTGGATTGTTGATGGTTTGTATCCGGGGAATAGGGTGGCTGCTGTCCCGCAATATAGCCGTAGCTGTTATATCCCTGTTTTCCACCAGTAGTTGCGCAAAAAATGTCCGGATGTCTTTTAAATAGATGGAGGCCAACAGTCCCGGTGTTTGCAGTTGCCCGTGGAAATCAAAGCGGCCGTCGGTAATTAAGGAGGAGTCCACAATTTTGGGATTCAGGTTGGAGTAGTCAATGCCATAAAGGTAAATATAGGTGCCATTCTGCGAGGCCGGGATATGACCTTTGATGTGATAGCCTTGTGCAAAGGTTATCAGAGGAAGTAACAGGAGCAAAAGCGTTAAGGTTCTGTACATTCTTTTTAGGTAAAAATGCGTTGTTGCGGCGATAAAAGAACACTGCCTTTTGAAACCAGCCCTTCCGGGTTTGAATCTGGCATAAATCAATGATTTTTTACAATTCCAGGTCTGGCCGCCGGGCTACTTTTGTGTAAAATAAAAACGATGAAAACAAGCACAGTAAAGATATCCCTGCTATTGGCCAGTATGATGACATCCGGAATTGCAGGAGCCCAGCAAACGAACAAACCTTTTCACACTACAAAAACAATTACCATGGAAAACAATAAAGCAATCGTTGAAAAATTATACACCACCGTATTGAACCCAAGACAATTTGAATTACTGCCCGGTTACATCGCCGATACATTTGAAGGCCCCGGTGGAACAGGCATAGAAGGATTTAAGAACCCATTCCTGGCGCTGTACAACGGTTTCCCGGATCTTCACTGGACATTAGTAACCCTGGTAGGCGAAGGTGATAAAGTAGTAGCTCGTTGGAAATGGACGGGTACACACAACGGTACTTTCCGCAATGTTCCCGCTACCGGCAAAGCCATTACCGGCAATGGCGTGTCCATCTATGAGTTAAAAAACGGAAAAATTGTTAGCGTGGATGCGCACATCGATCGTTTCGGGATTTTACAATCGCTCGATGCTTTGCCGGCAGAAGTCTTAACAGTGGCGCCTTTAAAAGACCAGGTACAGTTTATCGATAAATTTGTGGTACCAGCTAAAGCCATCGCGGAATTCCAGGAAAGAACCACCGTGAATCGCCGGTTCATTAAAACCCTGCCCGGATTTATTACCGATGCGGAATATAGCTTCACCGATGAGCAGGGAAATCTTCACTGCATTACAGTAGCGAAGTGGGAGAGCAAAGAAGCCCTGGCGAAAGCGAAAGAAAAGGTGCAGGCTTTATACCGTGAGCAAGGATTCAATCCCGGTGAAATGTTGCAGCGGTTGGGCATTACGATGGACAGAGGTATTTACACCACCGTATCAGCGAACTAAAAGAAAAGTGCACCGCCGGGGCGGTGCACTTTTTATTGGGGCAGCAATACCTGTTTATCCCACAGGTAGATCGCCATTTTCGCCGCTTTATTGAATGGCATCAGCTGGCTCCAGGCGGTCACCAGGCTTCCGAAAGTGGGGGTATGGGCCGCCATTTCCAGCAAAGGATATATTTCCATGGTGTCGAGAAAAGCCATGGCCCCCGGTAAATTAGGATGTTTAATCGCCGTTTTCATTTCCAGGCAATCGTTTACTACACAGGAAGACGGTACATAGCTGATGGCCGTAGATACCATTGGTTTCCCGTCCCAGAGTTGTTGTAGCACGTAGTGAATGTCGATAGCTTTTTCAGCAGCAGCCGGTGTTACCGGCTTTTCTTCCTGCAAAGCGCTGCTTAATTTTTCCGTAAAGGGAGTGGGTATATATTTTTCCGGGAGATAACTACTGCCGTGTTGCTGCCAGAAGCCGTGAGCAGTTCCCGGCCATGCCTGCGCATAGTATTGCTGCGTCCAGTGGGTGTGATTCACTACGGAACCGATGATCCTGTCTTCATAAAATTCCTGCGCTACTTGTGGATCTCCACCTTTCAAAATAGTGTTCACGGCAATCACGGCCTGTAAGGCACAACGCATGGCTTTTTCAACGCCGGTAGACGATAGTGGATCAATGGCAAAAGCGGCTTCGCCCAGTTGCAGCCGGTAATGCTGCCAKGGTTGTGTATGAGCGTAAGCCGCCACTGCACATGATTGTAAAGGGTGTAAAGCTTTGTTTTGCCGGAATAAATGCGACTGTTGCAACAATCTGTTATAAATATCGTGCAGGCGTTGCCGTTTGATGGTGTCGGCAGCGGCAAAAGTAATGATGCGGTATCGCCCGTCGTGTAGGGGCGCGCCCCATATCCAGCCATCGGGCACGGCTTCTACGCAGGTATGGGCGGGCCTCCGGGAGGCGTGTACATTGGCCCAGATAGCGACCATCGATGGCGCGGTGAGCAGGCGTTGCTGCTGCCGGATCGCTTTTCTACCCCGTGCATCCAATATAAAGGTGGTATGTAAGGTCAGGGCGTCTTTGTTAAATGGCCGGATGTTCACCTCCCAATGTTGGCCGTTATGCCGGCTGCTTTCGTACCTGGCTGGCTGAAATACTTGCAGCCCGCGCGATATGGCCAGTTGCAGTAAATCTTTATCCAGTATCCCCCGGTCTACCATCGCGCCGTGACCACGTGTTTGAGGCGTTAGTACAAGCGGTTGCTGTGATTCCCATATGATTTCCGCCGGCAGCTGATGCTGACAATGTGCGGCCATCAGTAGGTTGGTGGCCCCGAGGTATTCAAAAATGCCGTGGATACCGGGCGACAACGATTCGCCAATTTGTGGCCGCGGAAACGCATTGCTTTCTACCAATGCTACCCGGTAGCCGAGTGATAATAATCGCAGTGCTGCACAAGTGCCGGCGGGTCCGGCTCCAATAATCAATATGTCGTATACTTCCATGTAGAATTTAATGTGACTATTTGTACCAATCAGGCGCCAGTCGGCTCAGTCGTTCATGGGCCTGCATGGTATAGTGCAACCAGCCACGGATGTAGTCGCAGGCGTGGCGGCCTTTTTCCAATACTTCATGATGACAGCCACCTCCGCATAAATATTTTGCCCAGCAGCTATTGCAGGGCTCTTGCTGGTGTACATGCCGGGAGGCCAGCCAGTTGTTTTGCAGCGTGGCATCTACGCCATCGCGGATATTGCCCATGCTGCCGGCGGCTTCGTTCACAAAACGGTGACAGGCAAACAGGTCGCCATCCGCGGAAACGCCCATGTATCCTGCTCCTGCGCCGCAGGGGTAGGGGCGGTGCGTGCCTTTGGCGATTTCTTTTAATGCATTGATCATGTTTAAAAAAGGAAAGCGTTTGCCCTGCATCACATGTTGTTCAAACAATAAACCGCAGCCAATCATGCCTTCCAGCATCACTTCCAGGTCCTGCTTCGTCATTTCATCGCGGCCATTGGCAGCGCGTAATAGCGGTGAAAAGCCGATGCTGTGAAATCCCATGCGTACAAATTCAAGTAAAGTATTCCCCAGGTCTTTTTGGGTAGGCGTTACCGTTACCCGGGCGGATACCTGCATCCGTCGCTGTAGCGCAAGCAGGGGTTGTATTTTTTCGATGATGCGTTCATAAGATCCGGCGCCGTTTTTCATGGGGCGTTGCTGATCATGTTGTGCGCCGATGCCATCCAGACTGATGGTGACGGCAAAGCCATGCTCTTCAAAAAAGGCGGCATCTTCTTGCCGGAGCAGGGTGCCGTTGGTGGTCAGCGAAAAATTAACCTGTACATTTTTTTTCGCGCCTTGATTGGCGGCATACAGCGTGGCAGCTTGCAGGGAAGTGCGGTTCATCAGAGGTTCGCCGCCGAGGAAAGTGAGTTGTACCCGACCTCCGGGAGCCACGTCTTTCAGCAGCAAGTCAATGGATTGCATCGCCGTGTCCAGCTGCATATTTTTCGAAGGCCCGCCAAAGTCGCCCTGGTCGGCGTAGCAGTAGGTGCAACCCATATTGCATTTCTGCGCAATGGCGAGGGAGAGGGCATGTACCGGCGGACTACTCAGCGGGGTATCATCAATCAGTACCCGCTGCTGCATGCCCAGATCGGCCAACGCTGCTTCAATGCGGTCTTCATCCTGTTCCGCGATGAGTTGCTGAAAGTATTGGGCTGTTTCCGGAGGGATGATATGTAGCCGGCTGCCATTGCTCACAAACAACTGCGTACGGCCGGTAGACGGTACCACGTGTATTTGAGAAGAGCCCGGCAATGATTGCCGGGCTATCTGCGATGCCAGTTCCCTGGCAATCGTGTTAAGTGGATGTTTGGTTGTATTTGAGGGAGAAGGAGCAGACATAATTATTGATTTTTTCGTTTATCCGTGGTCACTGCCTGTTGTTGTTCTTTTTTACTCCAGGGCCACGCGTCGTGCTCGCCACCGGTAATATGACGGCCATCCGTAGGCATGTGTGGGGAAACGCCACTACTCAATGCATCACGACCATTGATGATAAAATTGAGTTCGCCTTCCCAGTTCTGGAATAAATCGTTGTAAGAAAACAGGCGGGTGTCTACCCGGTTATCCGGTACATATTCGCCGGTGCGTTTTTTCGCCAGCCACATATCTCCTTTGCTGAGGCCATTTTCGCCGGGCGTAATGTTTACGTAGTCCGGACGGGTGGCGGCCCAGTAGTAACAGGCGCATTCGCGGTAGTCGTTTTGCCAGGGTGCGCACAAGCCTTGTGTGAGCTCTCCGGGGCGAAGGATGTCCGGTGAAATAGCTGCCGTGTTGGGGGTGAAAATTTCCCTGACCACAAAAGAGAAGGTGGGGAAGTTGGTGGTGTTTTTCAACTGATCGGCCGTTACCAGTACCGGGAGGGTTGCTTCTCCAGGGGTGAAGTGCAGGGTAACCGTATCACCACTTTTCAGGTGCAGCGAGGCAATGAGATTGGACCATTCCATGAACGCGGCGCCATTGGGGTTGTCGCTGGTGGTGAGTGTTACGTTATCACCGCCGGGGAACACAGGACCTTCTCCTTTCACCATCGTAGGCTGGCCATTGATGCCTACAATGCGGCGACCGGCCAATCCTTTCAGGGCAGGCGTTTCTTCCAGCACATAGTTATCATTTTCGCTGATGGTTAATCCCTGGAAGAGGTAGCGCCACAGGTTTCTGAAATCAGATTCCAGTCCGGGGAAGCAGTTGGAGATCGCTGCCCTGGACAATACGCTGTAAGGGTTGCCTTCACCGCGGTAATGTATTTGAGAGGGGAAGTCGTTCACCGGAATGCTGCTGGTGGCCAATGGTCTTAACGTACTACCGTCCACGTTATTATCTTCAAACATGGCGTTGGCAGCGGCTTTTATCACTGTATTGATCATGCGCCAGGTGAGAGTGAGTCCGCGGCCATCGGCGCCCCGCATCAGGCCGGGCATTTTACGCCGTTCTTTGTCGGAGAGGTCACCGATTTTATAAGGGCGACGCAGCGCATCCGCAAACCAGGCGGCCATGCCGGTACTGAGTCCGTTGAATACGCGTTCATGCAAGGCCTGCAACGCCAGGTTGTCTACAATAGAACCCGCCATGATAGGCTCGTACAGGCGGCCAAAGTCGTTGGTATCCTGCCGTACCATAGTGCTGGCCACATTCCACCTGCCGTTGATGGGGTTGCCGTTCATCACGGCGGTATTCATGAGGGAAATGGATTCAAACGCACGGCGCACTATTTCCTCCGCTTCATCGATAGATACTTCGCAGTCTCTTTCTGTACCCAGCAGGATTTGTTCCAGTTCATCGGAGATGGCGCGGATAGGGAGTATGTCCGGCGCAAAGGCCGGCGGACCGGCACATACGTGCGCACTGGCCACCAGGTCGGGGCCTATGGTAACCGTAACCGTGCCATCGCATTCATCATCGATATACCCCCAGCTATATTGATTGCCGTCGCTGTCGGAGTAGCCCGCAAAAATCTGCGCCGGCATGGTATACCTCGGATTGAAGTTGGGCGATTCACTATAACCCACCCAGGGTTTATCCGGATTGTACAATATCTGGTCCTCGCTGGTGATGTTGGGATCAAGGGAAGGTGCCTGTCCTGGTGCTTTGATGCTATAGCGGGAGGCCCCATATACTTTACCACCACCGGGCGTATAACGGAGACGGATACCCGGAAATTCGGCGGAGGGTTTTATAAATTGTAAGGTACCCAGTGGAAGTTGTTTTCCGGTGATGAAGTTGGTACAATCAGCCAATACTTTCTTCGGCGTGAAATCGTTTTGGATCACTACCTTGGCGAAGATATTATCATCGGGATCACCGGTTCTGCGCATGATTTTGGAGTTGTACAGGTGTACATCCCAGATCAGGTCAGACAGGGCGAATCCTGCCTGTTCCAGTAAGGCAGGGGTGAGAGGTACCAGCACACCGGGTTGGGTATCGGTAACGGCAAATACTTCCAGAAAAGGCGCTACCGGGCGGATGGTGCCGCTGGTATCGGTAGTGCTGAGGGCATCTTTAAAAATAATTTCATTGGGAGTATCCACACTTAACTCATGTGTAGTGGGATCTATGGTAAATGTAGGTTGAGGTACAATTTTGCGGAAGCCCAATGGTTTGTGCGGAGGTACTTCCAGGTCGTATGCCGCTACCGGAGTAGATGATGAACCCAGCCGGGCAATGGCAAAAGGGGGCAGTATGCGAACTTCAGTGATTTTCATAGTCAGTAATTTTAGCGTGAATGACAGGTGTTAGCCGCCAGCATGTCTTTGATGATGTGTAACAGTTTATGATCTGCTTCTTTCAACGCGTAGAGGTAGCGATGATTTTTTTCCGGTGTAGTCAGTAGCAGCGTTTGGATGATGGTAGCGGAAGCCTGTAGCAGATCAGCGTGTGTGCGCCAGCGGTTATGCTCTCCGGTAGGCAATGCCAGCGTGTAAGGGGTGAGGAAAGGAGGGCCGGCCGTTTTGTTGGTTTCGCCGTTATGCAGCGGCATTTGTACCATGGCCGTAGCGATGCTCCGGAGGTTATACATTTCTCCGAAAGTAGAATTAATGATAAGCCCTCTCGGTGTCATGTCGCCAACGGCGTTTAACCCATCTTCCAACACAAAACTATGTGTGAGGAAATTTAACAGCATCCGGTAGCGCAGGTTAAAGAGGTGTCCCCAGTTTTGCGCTTCGGGGTTGGTAATTTTATCGCGTTCTTCGTCGGAGGTTTGTCCTTCGGAAGGGTCGGCGCTTTCGTCATCTGTATCGGAGGGGATATACGGGTTGACGGCTACGGATCTGGCAGGGTTCCAGGCGGCGCCGGATTCTTTGATCACGGCGCTCATTTCTTCATACACTTTTTTGAAGCGGATAAAGTGGGAGGGTTCGCCGGATTCCGTGGTATTATCTTCTCCCTGTTCAGCAATGGCATTGAGGGCATCGAACGCATCATCTCTGCTGGCCAGTGGCATCACCAGTACATCAGGGGCGCCGGCTGGGTTACCCTGATGGGTATTGCCTCTTTGCCCGCCTTTATATCCGCGGCCCCATTCATCAAATTTGGCCTGGAAGGGGTAGGTGTCGGCCTGGAATACAACATCACTGATGACTTTAGGGTCCTGTATCAGGTGCAGCAGCACGTGAAACAGGGCGCCCACGGTATTTGGGTTCGCTACTTCTGCATGTACGCGGGCTTTGATTTCCTGGGCCAGGGGATCATCGCTTTCAATGAAACTGGCGGGTGCTTCCGCGTATACATATTTGGCCAGTGAGTCGAGGGTCAGTGGCTCCAGTTTGAAAGGGAACGGATAAAACGGGGTATCCCAGGGGTAGTCTTGTCTTTCGAAATGTAACGGGGCGCCAATGAGTTTCAGCACATTTTGTACCGATACAAAGTGTCCCATTTCTTCTTTGGCAATGCCCAGGATGATTTCCTGCCACGTGCTTACCTGGTCCCGGTATTTTTCCGGCACCTGCGGACCGCCAAGGCTGTAGGCGGCATAGAGGTATTGCAGCATTAGCCCGTGTTCAATTTCCGCATCTATATGGAGGAGGAAGGTGACGTAATCTTTCCCGTTGAATTCCGGTGGAATGACAATGGGTTGCTCATCGGCCAGTATTTCTTCTGTCAGGAACGTTTGGAATCCTTCCTTTCCGCCGAGGAGAGCGGATTGTCGTTTTATTTCCGCCCGGCGTGCGGCAATTTGCGCTCTTTTGAAAACCGGGCCAAGGAAACGCTGATAGTTACTTTGCATAAAAAGTAGGTAGTTATTGGTTATAATGAGAGCGTAGAAAACTTTGCTGGTCGCCGTTTATAGGCACAAAGGGGTATGCATGACACTAATTTTGAGTGGTTATTTTGAGTGGTCCTGGTGTTACTTGAGTGAAATAAAATAAGGTCATTTTTGCGACGTGGCAAAATTAATTTCGGGGGATAGGGATGCAACCGATGGCGGATAATAGCAGGCGGGACAGAACGGCTATTCTTCAAACCGTTTTAAAATATTTTCCAGTTGTTGCTTCGTCAGGTCGATGTGTAACCCGGTGGTATGCATGATGTTCCGTTCTCTTAATTCTTTCAGCGTGCGGTTAAAGCTCCTGACGGAAATACCGAGGTAGGCGGCCATGTCTCTCTTGGCCAGCAGCAGGTGTTGATCAGCTTCCAAGGTGAGTAGCCGGAGCAGCGCGTATTCCACGGGGTATAGTTGCTGATAGGAGGCACGGATACACGTTTGACTGATACGCGTGGCTAACTCCTGCAACAACAGCTGATTGAAAGTGGGGTTGCTTTGTACGAGGGCCGTGAACTGGGAATGCGGAATGGCGTATGCCTGTACCGGCGTAATAGCTTCAATATTACATAAGCAGGCACCTTTGTTAATCGCTTCCAGTTCTCCCGTAATTTCTCCTTTACCCAGGAACTCGAAAATATAGTCTTTCCCGTTATCTTCTGCGATATAACACTTGGTGATACCATCCAGAATAATATATACATGCTTGATGGTATCGCCCTGGCGGATCAGGCGGGTGCCGGGTGCAAAGGATTTCTGTATCACCGCCGGGTTATTGGCGGCATATGTTTCCATAAAATTTAAAAACTCCTGATTGGTCCGTAACATATATCCGGGTTGGGACAATTGTCCCATTTAATTCAGTGATGCGGTTTATTTTTGCATCCATAAAATGTAAAAATAACGATGATCAATCATATTAGCGTCATAGCTTTTGATGCAGACGATACGCTTTGGGTAAATGAACCCTATTTTCAGGAAACGGAAGCCCGCTTTTGCAGCCTGCTGGAAGATTACCTGCCACATCATACCGTGTCGCAGGAATTATTTAAAACGGAAATGGCTAACCTGCCTTTATATGGCTATGGCATTAAAGCCTTCATGTTATGTATGATAGAAACGGTGTTACGGGTAACGGAAAATACGGCCCGCCCGGAAATAGTGCATAAGGTGATTGAATACGGCCAGGAAATGCTGAATAAGCCCGTTGAATTATTAGATGGCATAGAAGGCGTATTGCAGGCGTTGTCCGGTAAATACCGCCTGGTGGTAGCTACCAAGGGCGATCTGCTGGATCAGGAGCGTAAGTTGAAAAAATCCGGCCTTGCCCATTATTTCCATCACATAGAAATTATGAGCGACAAAAAAGAAGCGGATTATACCAAATTGCTGAAGCACCTGGATTGCCAGCCGGAAGAATTCCTGATGATTGGCAATTCCCTGAAGTCGGATGTGATGCCGGTACTGGCTATTGGTGGCCATGCGGTACATATTCCGTTTCATACCACCTGGGCGCATGAGCATGTGGATGCCACCATTGAAGATCCCCGTTTTTATCAATTTACCACAGCAACAGAACTGTTACCGCAATTAATCGCATGAAACAATTATTAAACCTGGATACCTGGCCAAGGAAAGATCATTTTCAGTTCTTTGGCCGTTTTGAAKAACCCTTCTTTGGTGTTTGTACAGAAGTGGACGTAACTGTGGCCTATGAGCAGGCAAAAGCAACCGGCAGTTCCTTTTTCCTGTGGTACCTGCATAAATCGCTGGTAGCCGCCAATGAGGTAACGCCATTTCGCTACCGTATTGTAGATGATGCCGTGTGGGTATACGATGATGTACATGCGTCGCCGACGATTAACCGTCCGGATGGCACCTTTGGTTTTGCCTATATGGACTACTATAAAGATTTTAACKAGTTTGCGCTACACAGCACCAGGGAAACAGAACGGGTGAGGAACAGCACCGGCCTGGTACCTGCCGTATCCGGTGAAAATGTGATCCACTATTCTTCTATGCCCTGGATTAATTTTACATCCGTATCGCATGCCCGTAGTTTTTCTTTTAAAGACAGCTGCCCGAAAATTACTTTTGGGAAGATGACCACCGTACATGGGCGGAAGGTAATGCCGGTATCTGTACATGTGCATCATGCACTGATGGATGGTTATCATGTAGGGCAGTTCCTGGAGATTTTTCAGCAGCGATTAAATAACGAGGTGCATATTCCCGGAATGTAGCAGAAACGCCACAGTGATGTCAGGCCGTTTATTGTCAGGGCCCGCTAGTAGCGGGGCATAGTAAAGGCAATGTATTTGCATGCATAACTCCGACAAAACGGAGATCTGTATGAATAACAAAAAGTTGCTTGCCATTGCGGTAACAGCCGGCGTATCTGCCGCTGCAGCTATTATTTTATACAATAGCTTGAAAGTATCTATTCCCCGCGGCGCCAGGGCGGTGTCGCCCTTTGATGTGCGCAGATACCTGGGTACCTGGTTCGAAATAGCCCGGCTGGATGATAAATTTGAACGCCACCTGACCAACGTTACAGCCACCTATTCCTTTAATGAGGACGAGGAGCTGGAAGTAAATAATAAAGGATTTAGCCCGGATAAACAGCTGTGGCGGGAAGTAACCGGTATTGCTAAATTTGTGGAAGCCCCGGATGTAGCGCGACTGAAGGTATCTTTTTTCGGACCCTTTTACGCCGGGTATACGGTCATCGATATCGATGAACATTATAAACATGCATTGGTAGTAGGCAATAACCGGAAGTATCTTTGGATATTATCCCGCACCACTACGATACCGGCATTGACTAAAAAACGTTTCCTCGACAAAGCCGAAGCACTGGGCTATGATACCGATGCGTTGATCTGGACAAAGCACGATTTATACGCCTGATGAAAAGAAAAAATAAGATTTGGATTTACTAAAAAAATTAGTATTTTTGTAGCAGAAAGCAAATGAATAATGCGAAGAAGTCTTAAATGCCATGCTGTAGTGGTGTTTGAGGCTTTTTCGTTTTTATGGAATACTAAATAAATTAGTGTCCGTTTGATAGAGAAATAACAGCATTTCCTTTTTTACATAAGGAGCGGTATATTGATCTGTTTTCATCAACAGTAAATATTACTATGCTCCTGAAAAAAATCCTGACGCTACCTGGCGTTCTGTTACTGTCAGTAAGCCTGGTCCACGCAGGCGCTCCCAAAGAAGTAGATGTTTGTGTATACGGTGGAACCTCCGCCGGTGTCATTGCCGCCTATACGGCAAAACAACTCAACAAAACGGTATTGCTGGTGTCACCGGAGAAACAACTCGGCGGACTCAGTGCTGGTGGTTTAGGTTACACTGACATTGGCAATAAATCCGCTATTTCCGGTGTTTCCCGCGATTTTTATCGCCGGGTGGGTCGTCACTACGGAAAGTTCGAACAATGGATTTTTGAACCTCATGTAGCCAGCGAAACCTTCCAGCAATATATCCGGGAAGGAAAGGTAGAAGTGCTGTATGATGCCCAGCTCAGCAACGTTAAAAAAGAACAGGGCTATATCACAGAAATACAACTGGGCGACCAGGTGGTGAAAGCCAAAATGTTCATCGACTGCTCTTACGAAGGAGACCTGATGGCAAAAGCCGGCGTGGCCTACACGGTGGGCCGTGAAGCCAACAGCCGCTATCAGGAAACATACAATGGTGTGCAGCTAAAAAAAGAGCACCAGTTTGCCGACGGTATTGATCCCTACAAAGTACCAGGCAAGCCCGAAAGCGGATTGCTATGGGGCATTAGTCCGGCTACACTGGATGCTCCAGGCACCGGCGATAAAAAAGTACAGGCCTATAACTACCGCATCTGCTTAACCAATCAGCCGGATAACCAGGTCCCTATTACTCAGCCGGCTGACTATGATCCGGCACGATATGAATTGTTGCTGCGCGTGGTGAAAAAGATTGACGCCAAAGTCCTCAATAATATCCTTATCATTAGCAAAATGCCCAATGGGAAAACGGATATCAATAACAACGGAGCATTTTCTACCGACATGATTGGTATGAACTATAATTATGCGGAAGGAGATGTGGCTACCCGGAAAAAAATCATCGCCGACCACGAAGCCTATACGAAAGGATTTTTATATTTTATTGGCCATGATGAACGCATGCCCTTACATCTGCGCCAGGAAATGCTGACCTGGGGCTATCCTAAAGATGAGTATGTGAACAACGGACATTGGTCGCCACAACTCTATATCCGGGAAGCACGACGCATGGTAGGCGCCTACGTGATGACACAGGCCAATTGCGAAGGCAAGGAAACCGTTACCGATGGAGTAGGGATGGCTGCGTATACCATGGATTCCCATAACACGCAGCGTATAGTCGTGAACGGTATGGTGAAAAATGAKGGCGATGTACAGGTAGGTGGTTTCGGCCCGTATCCGGTTTCTTATCGTTCTATCATCCCACAGGCGACCGATTGTAAGAACCTGTTGGTACCGGTTTGTTTATCTGCTTCCCATATTGCCTATGGTTCCATCCGCATGGAGCCAGTGTTTATGGTGCTGGCGCAATCTGCCGCCACTGCCGCTGTGGAGGCCATTAACAGTAAAACCACGGTGCAAACGGTAGATGTAAAAAAAGTACAGCAACAATTGAGGGATAACCCACTGGCGAATCACAGTACGCCGGAAATCCTGGTGGACAACGACGATGCTACGCAGGTAACTATTACCGGCAATTGGCAACGCATTACCTGGGGCGGCTATGGGCCTTCCCTGCTGAAAGCTGATCCTAAAGATGGTGGAGAGAAATCGGTTCGTTTTACGCCGGTGATTAAAAAGGGTGGACGTTATCACCTGTATACGTATGTGCCGCGTGTTGATGCACATGCTACCAGCACAGCTATCCGTGTAAACGATGGGAAAACTGTTAAGGCAGTGCCTTTGTTATCTGAGTCGGTGAAAGTAGAAGGGCAAACTTCCGGAGAGTGGGTAGATCTTGGTACTTATCAGCTGAAGGTGGGTAAAAATGCCTTTGTGGAAATTAGTAACAAGGGGGCTGATGGAGCCGTAGTGGCCGATGCCGTGTTGTTTATACCAGAATAATATAAAATACCGGGTAACCTGGCTACTGTAGGAGTAGGTAAACCAGGCTACCCGGTAATTAGTGTTTAGCAGTCAAACGTACGATGAGTCGTCGTTGTAAAAATAGTATGATCTTTTTTACCTGCTTCGTTAATAGCGTTTAACTTAGCCACCTTAACGGAAACCAGTTTCATTTTCTTCTCGATTTTCTTTTTCATAAAAGCTGTTTTTAAATAGATAAAAAAATGTGCTCTTAAGCTGTTATTGACAAAGATCAATCACAGTTGGAATCAGCAGAAGTCAGTGCAGTTAAGACTAACATGCGTCAGGATGGTGTGGTATGTTTTACCTGACCGTTCGGAGGCGCCATTTAATTTGGCCACCTTCACGGAGCCAAGTTTCATTTTCTTTGCGGTTTTCTTTTTCATATAAGATTGTTTAGCAATCAAATGTTCTGTGTGTGGTGGTGGTGAAAATAGTAGTGGTAGGCATTTTACCTAATTGCTCATTCGTAGCATTTAACTTAGCCACTTTAACTGAACCGAGTTTCATTTTCTTTTCGTTTTTCTTTTTCATACAATTTGTTTTTAGTGAATAAAAAAAATGTATTACGGTACAGCTTTAGGTTGTTTTTTGGCAATGGCCAGCATGGATTCATAATATCTGCTCAGGAAATGATAGAGTACCATTTCATGTTTGCGCTGGTTGGATAATAACATCCGGTTGAGGAACATATGAATATAACTGCCCAGTAAATCGTCCCGCTGTTCGGGTATGAGCATGGGCAGGTGTGGCTTTATTTGTTGGGAGCGGGCGGCAAAGAATGCGGCCGCTTCTTCCAGGTTATTGGCGGTATCCTGTGCCCGATCGAGGATACTGTTGATTTCCCGCATTTCATCGCGGTATTTGTTGTTGAGTTGCAGCAATAAAGGTTTGCCTCCGCCAAATTCTTCATAGAAGCCCTGTTGCAGCTTTTTTAGTAAAGCTGATTTTTCGGGCAGGGTATAGCCAAAATCATCGAGCAGCGTATCTATGCCGCGTAAAGAAAGCAGCCATCGATAATGTTCGCCTTCTTCATCGTCCAGCAGGTTGAGTACCTGTAATACACAGGCGCTGTCGAAGTGGAACACGGTTTCGCTGAAAGTCATGGTAGCAGCGCCATAGCGTTCAATTTCCCGCTCGTAGGTATCCGTTTGTATGCGATAAATATTGTCGGTAGATGCTGCCAGCGTATCGTATAATCGTTCCAGCACGATCTTCCAGAAGTCCTTGCGCTGTCCGTGATGAAACCGGATTCTCAGGTGGTGTTCCGGATCTGAATAACGGATAAAGAACCATTTGTCAATCACATCTTCTGCTATCAGCTGTTCCGTGAGGGGGAGGAGCACTTCCTTCAGCATATTTTCTGCGCTGCGGGTGCCGGTATATAACTTTACGTATAGCCATTCACTGCCGGTAATAAATTTACGTATAGGGGTTTCTGTTACTACTTCCGTTATGGGAGCAGGTTGTTTTTTTATTTTTTCGGGAGATGTAAACCGCAGTGGTATGATTAATTCGTTGGTATATTTCCCATCGGGTCCGGTTACCCAGCACTGATCGGGTGTATGGAGAAATTCCTGCAGGGTAATTTGTTCTTTTTTGAGCAGCTGTGTGATCAGCAGGTGCACGGCTACTTCATGATGGAGGTCAGCAGGCAGTTCGTTATCACCTTCGGTGATGACCACATAACGCGGGAGCCCCAGTTGTGTGCTGATCTTCCGGAAAATTTCCATATAATCAGCGGGAGCAGCCTTACTTAATGCAGGATAGTTTTTTTTATGCAATATCCAGCTGCTTTTGCTCAGGATAATATGGCCGTATTGTACCCTGGGGAAGAAGGATACTTCGCCGGGAAGCTGCCATTGCCAGGCGATGCCGCTGTGGTGATCCTGGTTTTGCAGGTCGCAAAGAAATTTATACACGGGTAAGCCGTGGCGATAGTTATGAGCGGTGCTTAACCGGGGAATAATGATTTTGTTCAGCTTTTTGGAACGGAGTACTACTTTGCCGCGTTGTACGCTGACCATGAGGTCGGAAAGAGGTAGCTGATCCGCTTCCGGCGCCAGGCTGTTGGCGAGGTATACAATTTCGTACTGCCGTAGCCGTGGCCGCATCAGGATGTTGCCGGTTCTGGATTCGGGGAGGTGTACTACTTCCGCATAAATTTTCTCCGGATCAGCGGCTTCTTCTGCGGCAAGTGCTGCTTTTACATGGGCGCTTAGTGCCTCATCGCCGTGGCAGAACCTGCCGAGCAGGTTAGCAGCGGAAGGGCCGCTACAGCCGTTCATATCAAAGAGGTAGTTACCGTTGTCGATAGCGGCGGCATCGGTGCTGAGGATGCTGCCCATGAGGTACAGGCTGTGTGGGAGCGCAGGCGTATCGCGGTCTTTCAGGGTATCCAGCTGTTCTTTGGTCAGTTGGATCACCTTTTGACCGGTATGTAAACACTGGAGCAATTGCTGTAGCTGGAACTCCTGCATTTTGGTACGGGGGCTGCCGGTAGCCGGGCCCTTTTGTACTGCTGCAATGTCATCTACCAGTGGGGTATGATCGGCACTGTGCTGGCTGTGTGGGCCGTAGCCAATACCGGCTTCGGTATCGAGCGCCAGGCTCAGTGGTACTTCMTGTTCATCATAGCGTTGCTGGAATGCCTGGCGGAAATTTTGCAGATCGGTGTTGCTGTTGATAGGCGACAGTTTCCAGAGTTGCCCGATTTGTGCGGCTAATTCATTGATAACGGTATGACTTAGCGCGTTGGCATGGGTAGCAAGGAAGAGATCTGTTTGTACCAGGTCTTTGCTGTTGGTATTGGTGAGCATGGATTTCACCAGGGCATGTGTCACGGTGTATTTGTCGATGCTGGCATGTTGTTCCTGTAACAGCTGCTGAATACGGGAGAGCGGGTTGGTAAATTCTTCCGTACCCCTCAGCTGGTGTAACCGTTGGGTCAGGTGTACAAAAAACTCAGTTCCGGTAACGGTAGGTTCCAGTTCGCTGACCAGTAGCTGATTTTCCAGCAGTTCGGTAATGAATTCGTCCGCTTCGGCTTCGCTGATATCGTCTTCTTCGCTGACGATACTATTACGTATATCCTTTAACGTTGCTCCTCCTGCTACAGTGTGTAGTATTTTGTCGAGGTAAGGGCTTTGATTAACGGCGGTCAGGTAATAGCTACGGATTTTATTTTTAACGGTATAGGCGGCGTAGCGGTATTGTTTGCCGGTAGCATATAAAGAGTTGTTGGGGTAGTAGCGCAGTTGTTCCCGGATGTCGGGAACGGCGGTGATGGCGGCGGCCAGTTCGGCCACGTAGTTCATGTCGAGGCGGCCATGTTTTTTATGCGCCTGTTTAGGTTGCAGCTGAATGTTGGTATAGTCGGCCGGTTCCCCGGTAGCACAGCCGGCGAAGAGCCCGTATGGCGTGCAGCGGGTACTCATGCGCAGCAGGTAACGGTAGAGGGAGGAGGCCAGCTTGTGGTGATCTTTTTCATTAACGGACGTGCCCTGCCACCACTTCTGCAATTCCATATATAGCTCAGGAGAAGCAATATAGATGGCTTCCTGCAGGTATTCATCCCGGAAAATTTCTTTAATGGTATCAGCGAGTCTATCGTTGGTAATATGTTGTAATGTAGTGATGGTATTCACAGGTAACAGTGGTGTTCTTACAACATAAAAATTTTCTGCTCTGATCATGGCGCCGGTCAACATTAGGTGTTGAAGGTAGCGGTTTCTTCTATACCTCGCTATCACGTAAAACAGGGAAATTTTATGTTTAAACACGCTTTTAAAAAATCACGCTTTTACGTGAGTAGGAGTTAAACAGTTTCTGCCTACTTTTATGATAACCTGTAACGATGATGATGAAAACCTGTATTTTTTTATGGCCCTATTTTAACGACCTGCCAAACAATAGTCTTTATTTTTTCAACCACATAAATTTGCTATTATGAGAAAAGAACCTGCTAAAAAATTAGCCCTGGGTAAACTGAAAGTTGCCAAATTAAGCATCAGCAGCCTGGATCAGGCAGATGTAAAAGCACCTACTTACAATGGTTGCAGCCTGATGGCGAAATGTCCTCCTCCTATTTCAAAAGATACCTGTTTCTAAACTACGCATGATGAAAAAGCTATCAGCAAAAAAATTAAGTCTTGGTAAAATAAAAGTTGCCGACCTCAGTAAAGCCAATGTTAATGAAGATGCATTCCTGCTATCACTTCGTTGCGTGCCAAGTGAAAAAATCACTTGTCTGAGCCAGGGTTCGCCCATGTGCAGCGCAGACATTTGCCTTTTCTAATTATTTCATTTACTGTACTGCTAAAAATCATTTGTTATGAAAAAGCTATCAGCAAAAAAACTAAGTTTGGGTAAAATAAAAGTAGCTAGTCTTTCAGCAGTTTCCGGCCAACAGGAAATGGCCGCAACAGCGGGCACCTGCACTATTTTGTGTTCCCTGCGTATCTGCACAGATAATATGAGCCAGGGCGCTCCTATTTGCAGTGTAGATTCCTGCCGCTACTAGCCATTAGCTGTTAGCGGTTAGCTTTTAGCAAATGCAGCGAATACTGACATATTATGTTCTTCGCTACATTTGCTAAAAGCTAAAAGCTAAAAGCTAACGGCTTTATCAACCTGACTGTATGGCAAAACATGTATGCACTAAGCAATACATGTTTTGCCATTATATATTTATAAAGGCAAAACAGCTTATGAATCATAAGGAAGAAGTAAGGCTACTCTTACAAAGGATCTGTACGGAACTGGATGAGTTTACTACCGCCAATAACCACAGTGGCCTGTTAGGAGGTTATACCGGGGTGGCATTGTTTTACGCCTATTATTACCAGCTCACGGGTGATGAAGCACATCAGGGAAAAGTATACGAGATTATAGAAAAATGTTTGGAAGACTTGTCAGAGCAGCCAATGAATGGTTCCCACTGCAGCGGTATTGCAGGCATTTCCTGGTGTATACAGCATTTAACACAGATGGGGTTTATTGAAGCGGATGAGGAGGCCGACAACTTCGCAGATATCGATACGCAGATAGCGGAATTTATGCGTAATGAATTATCCGATGGGCGGAATGATTTTCTGCACCAGGGATTGGGCCCAGCACTGTATTTATTGGAAAGGTTGCCCGCCGCCACTGCTCACACGGAGTTGGAAACGCTGGTGCAGCAGCTGGAAAAAAGTGCGATGACCGTTCCCGGAGGCATTGCCTGGAAGGATCATTTTTCCAGTCGCAGCCAGGACATCCCCGACAAGGATTTATTTAACCTGGGCCTCGCACATGGCACCCCTGCCATCATTGATATACTGGCCCGTTGTTATGAAAAAGGAATTGCCAGAGAAACCACCTTGCCACTCATAGAAAAAAGCATACAATGGCTGCTGGAAATCCGGCAACCAGCGCTTTCCGGACATTCCCTTTTTCCTACACTGGTAGACACCACCAACCAGGTGATGGGAGAAGCCCACAGCCGGCTGGGCTGGTGTTATGGTGATCTGGGCATTGCCACTATGCTCTGGAACACCGGCAAACGGCTCCACAGAACGGATTATCAGCAGGAAGCCATGAAGATATTGCAGCACGTCGCGCAATACCGGAATGTAAAAAATGGCGCCGTACATGATGCCTGTTTATGTCATGGCAGCGCCGGCATTGCACACCTGCTGCAACAAACCGGACTGGCCACCGGAGATCGTCTCTTACTAGATGCATCACAGCAATGGCTGCATACCACGTTACAAATGAATACCTGGGCAGACGGCCCCGCGGGATTTAAATTTTATCATCATCCGAACTATGTCAGCAGTCATAATATGCTGGAAGGAATTGCAGGAATCGGTTTGTCGCTGATCAGTTTTGCAGATCCTGAAATTAAACCTGACTGGGGTGCTTGTATGTTGATGGTTTAAACTTGTCTTGTCGTTAAACCGACGGTTTTTTTCACTATCTTAGATACCTGGTTAATGACGAGTTCACTTGTTTACCCAACATCATTATGCCATCGATACCAACGTTACAGCAAACTGAAAAACCATGATTCGTTTATATTTTGTTGATGATCACCCATTGATTTTAGAAGGACTAAGATCCCTGCTCAGCCTGGAATCAGATATTCAACTAGCGGGTGAAACCAGGAACGGCGTTTCCTGTCTTCATTTCCTGGACCACCATACTGCAGATGTTGTTTTACTGGATACCCTGTTACCTGATATCAGCGGCGCCGCATTGTGCGCCAATATCAAAAAACGCTACCCCGAAGTAGCCGTACTGGGATTAAGCTATGATAAAAACGACAGCGGTATCGCAGAAATGTTGGACAGTGGCGCCAGCGGTTGTCTGATGAAAAATGCTGATAAAGAAGAACTGTTAAAAGCCATACGCGATGTATATTCCGGACGTACCTATCTCTCAGCAGCATTAAAACAGGCCCTCAAAACAGATGGAATAGGGCAGTTACATATTACCAAGCGGGAGAAAGAAGTATTGTGGCTCATTGCCAACGGACATACCAATCATGAAATAGCAGAAAAACTGTTCATCAGCTCGGATACGGTGGACAGCCACCGGCGCAATTTACTTGGCAAATTCAATGCACGTAATACTGCTATGCTGATCAAATGTGCAGTAGATAATAAAGTACTCATTTAAATAAAAAACCGCTGGCATTATTCGCCAGCGGTTTGATCTCCACCAGGAACCGGTGGTAAAGACAACAACGGGATATTGGAATTATAAGCAAGCTTTTTTGAAATACTGCTTTTAAATAAGGACGAGAGGAAACCGGTTTTTCTCGGAATCACTACAATCATGGAAGCATGGTGCTGATTGGAGTAGGAGAGAATACCATCCACGGTATTATCGTCGTTGATATAATCGAAAGTAGCTTCATACTTTTCAAAAATATTATGCAGACTGGCCATCGTATTCCGTGCTTCTTCTGAATATTTCTCCGGCGCCCCTTTTTGTACATTTACTACCTGCACCGGCACCTGGAAAGCATCCAGTACTTCATATAACTGGTGCACGGGAATCACCGTATGATCTCTCAGGTCTGTKGCGAAGACCAACGATTTCAGGCCTCTGCCGATATGGGTATCTTGCGGTACAATTAATACCGGCACTTTACTCTGTTCAATCATCATGGAAGTGGTGTTACCCAGGAGCAGTTTTTCGAGGCCTGACCGGCCGGACACGCCCATTACCACGATATCTATTTCTTCATGTTTACATAACTCGTCAATATAGGTGGGCAAAGAATAGTTTTCCGTACGCAGGTCTACCCGGATGTCCTTTATCAAAGACTTCAGCCGATCCTGTACCATGGCCAATTGAGAGATACTGTCCAGATACATCTCCTGCGTACCCTGTGAATTGCCGATAGGCAAATCTGTACCACCGATCCCCGTTTGATAGGCATGATATAACAGGATGCGTTGAATCCCCAGCGCACTGGCTATTTCTGCAGCATATTCGGCAGCACGGAAGGCATTTTCAGAAAAGTCGGTCAGAATGAGCATCGTTTTCATAAATATGTGTTTAATTAGATATACAGCTACCTAAATGGATAAACAAATTATAGAAGAGGATGTTCGGAAAAGGTGATCCGGATGTCCATTTCTGTGCTAAGGTGTCCGTATTTGAACATCTGCAGCTCCCATTATACCAGCTATTCCGCTGTGGTACTGAGTGCTGTTAAATGGCATTTTTTTGGCTGACGGAAGCATACCTTGTTATAATCTTGTTTCTATGATCAAAAATTATATAAAGATCGCCTGGCGCAGTCTTTCCCGGAGTAAAGTATATGCGCTGATCAATATCACCGGTTTAACCGTAGGTATTGCTTGCTGCGTACTCATTATGTTGTACGTAAAAGACGAACTCTCTTATGATCGTTATCACCAGCATTATAATGAAATATACCGCGTAGTGCAGGCATTCCGCAATCCTACAGGTCAAAAGGACACAGCACCACCAGCACCGCAGGAATACCAGGTTTGGGGCTGCGCGCCAGTAGGACCTGCTTTGAGTGCTCATTTTCCCGAAGTACTAAAGGTAACGCAGTTTACCAGTCCGTTGACGGTGCTGATGCAGAACGGCGATAAGCGTTTTCAGGAAAGCAATCTGCTGTTTGCCGACTCTTCTACCTTCGATATCTTCACCTGGAAAATATTATCCGGCGACCGGACCACCGTACTCAAGAATCCCTACAACATTGTGCTGACGCAGAGTATGGCGAAGAAATATTTTGGAGATGCAGATCCTGTTGGAAAGGCGCTGAAGGCAGATAATATTACACTGACGGTATCCGGTGTAATGGAAGATGTGCCTGCCAATTCCCACTTTAAATTTTCCGCGCTGGTATCTATGAGCACCTTCCGGAAAATACGTCCGCAGATTTTTGAGGAGTGGGGATATGTAGATTTTTACACCTATTTCCTGGTGCCGGAACATACGGATATAGCCGCCATGCAGGCTAAGGTGCCGGGGTTTTTAAAACAATATAATCCGGCTGAAACGGAGAACACCTATACTATTGCTTTTGAGCCGCTAAAAAATGCTTACCTGCATTCCTCTGCCATGCGGCAACCCGGACCTACCGGCAGTATGGCCAATGTGTATATATTTTCGCTGGTAGCAGCTTTCATCCTGTTTATAGCAGGGATTAACTTTATCAACCTGACAACAGCCCGCTCTATGGAAAGGGCAAAAGAAATAGGCGTACGTAAAGCAGTAGGGGCTTATCAGCAGGGGCTTATTTTCCAATACCTGACAGAAGCCGTATTGATTGCTGCGCTGGCTACCATTGCGGCGTTGGGCCTGGTGTTGCTGTTATTGCCACTGGTGCGGGAGCTGTCTGGCAAGCCGCTGGCTTATGCGGATCTGCTCAACTGGAAAATGGGATTAATGCTGGCAGTAACACCATTGCTGGTAGGAATACCCGCAGGCATTTATCCTGCCTGGGTATTAGCCCGCTTTAAGCCGGCACTGGTGCTGAAAGGAAAGTTTGATAGTTCCACCAAAGGAATACAATTGAGAAAGGGGCTGGTCGTGTTTCAGTTTAGTTTGTCCATTGCCCTGATAGCCTGCACTGCCATCGTATATTCTCAGCTGGATCACCTGCGAACCCGCAACCTGGGCTTCCGGCAGGATCAGATGCTGGTGATCGATTACGGCGGCGATGCTACTGTTAACAAGAATATAGAAACCGTGAAAGCGAGGCTGGCAGAGAATCCTGCCGTGCAATCCATCACCGCGTCGCGCGCTGTGCCGGGCGACTTCTTCCCCAACGGAGGTACAGCCATCGCTGGCCCCAGTGGTGAAATGGTGCATTTTGCGCCTGCTATCTACGAAGTAGACAACGATTTCTTCAAAGCCTATGAAATGAAGATGGCGGCGGGTCGCGCTTATGCCAGGGAGTTTCCCGGAGATACCGCTTATTCCCTGATCTTAAACGAAGCTGCCGCCCGGCAGTTTGGTTACGCTAAACCGGACGAAATCATCGGCAAAAATTTTGAGCAATGGGGCCGTAGAGGCACCATAGTAGGGGTGGTGAAAAATTTTAATTATCAATCGCTCCACAAGAAAGTAGAACCACTTGCTATCCGGATGGCGGACGATGACAGCAAAAATAAAATATCCCTGCGCATCAAATCTGATAATCTCCCTAAAACCATCGCGGAGCTGGAACACACCTGGAATGCGATGGAGCCACAGCGGCCATTTCGCTACAACTTCCTTGATCAGGCATTCAACGAGCAATATGAGCAGGATGTGCGCTTCGGGCAAATATTCGGCGCCTTTGGTAGCCTCACTATCTTCATTGCCTGTTTAGGCTTATTTGGCCTGGCCACTTATTCCACAGAAAAACGACTCAAAGAAATTGGTATCCGTAAAGTATTAGGGGCTTCTGTTACCAACATCGTTGCGTTGTTATCAGGTGACTTTGTAAAACTTGTCCTGATAGCCATATTGATAGCCACCCCACTGGGATGGTGGGGCATGCATCGCTGGCTGGAAGGTTTCGCTTATCGTGTTGATATTCACTGGTGGACTTTTGGGCTGGCAGGTTTGGCGGCGGTGCTGATAGCACTGCTGACAGTAGGGTTCCTGGCGCTGAAGGCAGCGATGCTGAATCCGGTGAAATCGTTGAAAGCAGAGTAGGAGCGGAAAAAATATGGCAGAAAGCTATTGTTGCGTTCATTTCGCAGCAATAGCTTTTTGTTTTTTTGAGAAGAATTTTATTTTATCTTTCAGAATAGAAACCGGGAGAATGAAGAAAGGCCTATATCTGGGGATGATCATCATGAGTTTATCTTGTGTGAATCGTTATCATACTAAGTCATTAATGGAAAGCAAGTTAGCCAGATATGAATACTGGCTCCCTGTAGCAGATACGACTGCCAATCAGTCAAATGATCAATATTGCTTTCGGATTGGACATGAAGATGCCTATGACCTGGATTCGTTTAATATAGCGATCAGGATGGGGAATAAGGTAGTTTATAGTGGTATTTACAAAGAGGCGATTGTTGTAAATTTCAATAAGCAGGATCATTTGTATACTGTAATTTTTTACGCTTATAACCCCAAAAAGAAGGTACTCTTCCGGTGGCAAAATAAAGACTCGTATACTCTGGAGACCTATCCGAACAAGTGTTACAGGATTCTTTTATTGGGTCAGAAATCGATAAATCATAGTGAGTGTTTGATGCTGAGGATGTATTAAATAGTAAAAGTAATAGTAGCAAACGTTTAGAAGGAAAAGAATCTACTCCATATGGGCATATATAATACCCTACACCTGAAGAATGTTACCTGTCTTAATTGCCAGCATACGCAGAACTGGATCGCTCAGTTTCATTATGGAGACTGCTGGCAATTTGAATATCAGTTATTTGATGAATTACGATGGAACGGAAATGATACCGGGACTCCTGGAGCATCCATTGTACTCGTGGAAGGGATTACGGAGAATGTTTGCCAGCATTGTTCCTCGCAGTTTTACGTACGCATTTTTATTGATGATAATAAAATAGTTTCTGCATCTTTTGCGGTGAAAAACATTTTGTTTCCGCAAGATATTGAAGGAGACTATTTGGTAATAAATTGATTGTTTAAGAGAAGATCCAAACTATATGAAGCTCAATGGCAGCATAACAGAGCAGGAGTATCGGAAGTGGCTTATCAGCTCCCATCAGGGCCTGTTTGGCCCTGATCAAAGAGGGGCAGGGCTAGTAGCTGTTTTAAAGGCGCATTATCCGCAGATGATGACGGCTTATGTCATTGACTGGATTCCTGAACAGGGAGAAGATCTTTATACAGTATTAATTAATGATGAACTGATAGTGAATGTAGAACTTAGCCATGATAGTCTTGTTGCGCCAATCGTTGATTCGATAACCGTTAAACAATATTTACATAAGCTTAGCAAAAGTAAACAGATACAATTGGCGGTAGCGCTGGATCTGGTTAAAAATGATCTGGCGGGAAATAAGTTAAAGAATCATCGTTAATTGCTAATGTTATCCTGGCGAAATTAAAATTGAGATACAGTAACTATGGACACATGGAGATACACGGCAATAAGTGTCACTAAGTATGACCCTTTAGTAGAAAGAGACTACAGAATCGCTGTACCTCCCGAGGAATGGACGTCTTATTTCGATGTCGGAAAGAAATTCAATGGCATTGAACTGACGAGGGACGAGTATTTAGCAACAGAGCAGAACTATATCAATGCGGTGTCATTGGTGCTTAACCCGAATAGCTGTCACCAGGTAGTAGTCAGGGAACTAGAAAAGTATTCTGCAGAAGGGCTATCCGGAGAGCTATTGGAGCTCTATGAAACAATCGGCGACAGCTATATGGTCAATCTCGAAAAAGTGCCGATGCTAATGAGGCTGATACTGAGAGAATATATGTGGTGTGAGATGCACTGCGCCGTGAATGATATCTGTGTAAGATTTGGCTACGACTATTATATGTATGTGAATGGGCTAGGGAAAGGAGACGCGATTTGGCAGGAGATAGCAGATAAAACAGGTTTGTTTATTGGTTAAAGGTGATGCCGGGGAATTGGAGCTTGAGCATCTGCATAAATTCATTGAAATCAGACATCTCTATCACCTTTTCGTCTTTATAGTTTTCTTCATCGAAAACGTCATTACCATCCAGGAAGTAGGAATGTGATTTAAATAGTCCATGGCTAAAGCTTAGGTGGATGGTGTAGCTGATGTAGTCGGATTTGCGGTAGACAGTAGTGATACCTGCTCCATTTTTGAGGCGTAAAAATATTTTCCTGGTAGTCATTTTGTAATTGATGGCAGTTTAGAAATGAATATGACTGTTTTTAAAAAATAAGAAATATAATGAAAGAAATTTTAAAACGAATCATCAATAAGCCAATTGATACCGTAACACTAGATGATTTGATGAATTGTTTTGAGTTGATTAAAGATGACGGAGATATTGCTATGATTAAATTCGACGGGCCCAGGGAAATAGATCACTATACGGTTGTATTTATAATTCAATCTTTGAGAGAGGGAAGTGTTCGTATCGATGACGCTTCCTTGAAAAGTGCTGCGATGAAAGCATTAACCAGGTACTATAATTTGAAGTATGCCTCGTCAAACGGAAATGCCTGATAGTATGATGAATAGACTAGAAGGAATGCTTGCCGGACGATCTAATGTGATGATCAATCACTATGATAATGATATATCGGAGATGGCTGTTGGTATTGTATTTCTATATGCTGGTTGGAGTCCCGGTTTTCTTCAGTTAAGACATTTGCGGCAATCATTGGAAAATTATCCGTGCATTCCTTTATATATTTTTGATGTAGATGAGGAGGGCGCTTCTGATTTTTTTATAGAAAATGGGTTGGCTTCTCATGGATGGGGTGAAACTTATTGGATAAAGGGCGGAGTAATCATTGCATCTATGGATAAGTATACAGAAAAGCAGCAGCAACAATTGCTTAGTAATCATAAGCTGTTCATCTAAAAGAAAGAAAAAATGACTGAAGTTGAAAAGGAATTGATAAGTGATTTTTCAGATGATTTATTTACGCAGGAAGAGTTTCTTACACGCTACCCCGTCACCATCTGTGACCTCAAACGATACGTATTCACGTTGTTAGTGGCTTCATTCGTCGATAAAAGGAGAGATGACGTTATTTATGGACTATTGCTGGGGTTTTGTTTGAAGGAATGCCCATTTGATTACAGCTTCCTGGATGTAATGCATCGGTTGCTTGAAGCTGACTGGCATTATAGCCACGAGGACATAGTATCCATTGTACGGGATATAAATCATCCTCTTAGTATAGAAGTGTTGTATAACACCGCTTTAAATAAGATTGAATTTTTGCCATCGGATTTTTTCTTTGGGCTGCCGCGGAAATGTATTAAAGCCATTTCAGCCATTGGTGGTGATGATGCCATCAGGTGTTTGAGATTATTATCACAGCATGATGTAGCGGAAATCAGGGGATTTGCTATTAAAGAGTTGAAGTATAAAGGGTTGAATATTTGAGGGGCCTGAAACGGGTGGCAAGGATTTTCTATATCGCCGGATACCTCCTGATTTAAAAGTTTTGCAGGAAAATATGAGAGAAGCTGTATGTTTTGTGCAGGGGCTAAAGGAATTAAATGATGAAGAGATACTGATAATGGAAAAGAATAGTTGATAACGCTGAAACAATGAACATAATAGATTTTCAAAACAGACTGACTGATATAGTGAGCAACTATCCTCCGGATGTTGACAATAATTGGATATACGATTTGTATAGACCCTTAAAACGAAATCCTGACGCCATTCCCTGTGGAGATTTATTAAAGGATTTATTTGAATATCTCGACTTGTCAAAGCTGGATGCAATGGGCTTTTGGTTTTCACAGAAATGTGTCGGGGATGAACGTTATATTTACTTTGGAGCTAATGATACTAATAAGATAGCCATTGATAAACTAAATAGTGAAGTCGTATTAATAGATGCAGATGACACATTGCTGTATGTATTAGCAGGTAATCTATCTGATTACTTGTCTGTTTTTATAGCTTTCTCAGAATATAGTATAAAAGGGTACTACGGATATAAATTTACGGAAGAAGATCGGGTTGCTTTTGGTAAAGCATGTAAAGGAATGGTAAAAGATAAAAAATTCTTTGGGTTTTATGAAGAACATTTTTCCGTTGATTGATTTATCAATCTGTTCCCAAGAAATAATGAATAATATTCGAAATGTTTGGGATAAAATCAAACCTTCAAATCAATAGTCTGATGTATAGTTTAATAATTAAAGATTGCCTAAGCGATGACCAGATTTTAAATTGTTTGATATTATTCTTTAAAGAGTATAAAGTATCTATATCGCCTTTTGATGCAGACGAGAATAAGCAAGATGGGATTTTGTTTGAGAAGCAGTTGATAAAAGGTGATTTTTGCATTCAGCTTTTTTTATTTACCAAAATTGCATTAGAAATAGAAAAGCTCGCAAAATTTATTTGTCAAACTTTAAAAACGGAGATTTTAATAAGTGATAATGATCCTAATCCATTTTCTTGGATCTTAATTACAGAAAAGGATAAGCGGTTGGTCTATCAGAGAATAGATGAGGACGACGAGGGATTATTTTTAATAGCGGAGGAGTCTTAATTGATCAACTATTTTGTATTTATCTATTTTTAACAAACTGAGGAGATTATGACAATACAAGAAAAGCAATTAATACTAGGATTGACATTGAAGAAAATATCTAAAGAAGAATTTATAAAAAGCTATGACCATGATCTATCTCAAGAAGGAGATTACATATTATCTTTATTGCATAATGCCTATGAACAGCAAAAAGCAGAGGATATAGAATATGGATTAATGCTGTTGCCTTTGGATGATTTTTGGAAATCTAATAAGTATGTATCTATATTAAACAAGCTTTTGGTAGTAAGTTGGCATTTTAATCATGAAGATATAGCAGCGTTGCTGCAAGGGATCAAATCTGCTGAAAGTGTTAATGCGCTATATGAGGGGGCCATGAAGAATTACGATTATCTGGATTATGATGAAACATATCAATTGGCGCGGAAATGTATAAAAGCACTTGCGGATATAGGGAATAGTGTGGCGGTAGACAAACTAAATTTACTGGCTGAATCTGATACTCCTGCAATACGACAATATGCTCAAAAAGAACTAAAGAATAGAGGATAATAGAAAATAGGATTGGAATCATAGGAACTGTTTGTTAAATGATAAAACCCGCACATTGTAGTAGGCCCAAATACAAAGAACCTATTTATAACTTTGAAAGTGCTAATTAAAAGTGATTATGAGAAAGTGGATTTTATTTTTTATACTGGTTGGGGTGTCGTTTATGATGGCATTTTTAATGTCTTATTCACTTTTGGATATTACCCCTATATACTATGATATTTTCGGTAATACGCTAGTTGTAATGGGAGGGATTTATTTGATCATAGGCTTAATATTGCTTGCATTGAAAAAGAAGGGTAGTCATCTTTTTTTTAAGGTAGCTGCAACTGTATTAATAATTGGGATTATCATGTCATTCTATTTTTATGGATATTCTTCATCTGCGCCAGATACAAGGAATGTATGATGATATTAAACTTGAATAACCTAATCAAGCGATGAGAAAAGTTGTCAAGTGGCTCGTCATAACTATTATTGTCTTCCTGATACTTTGTGGGATCAGCTATCACAACAGCCTAAACAACGACGGTAGCCTCTATTTCGGTTTCCCCAAAGAGATATACCATAAAGCTGCGTTGGTAATGTTTGCTGATACCGGCGAAATTAGTGGCACAGAAAACTTTTATGCGGGGCATCTGGTAATAGACATCTGTTTCGCTGCTATCATTGCAATGATATTGGTTGGGGGATATAAAATGTGGCTCAGACGAAGGAGAGGGTAAGCTATATTGTTTATAATAATTATTGTTATAATGAAGATAAAGTTTGAAGTAGAAACACTAGGGTATATAACCGCCACTTTTTTTTCTGAAGATAAGAAAGTTAAAGTCTTTCATAGTTCCGATTATGGTGACGGCTTTCAGGAATTGTTGAACCAGCTGTTTTTTATATACGACATCGTGATAAATAATGAGCAACAGTATTACCCATACGCATTTGAAATGCAATGGCGCGACCATTTTGTTGCTTTCTCCTGGAATGTTAGTATGAGCACCAGGAATGCTAATCTTGTGATAAAGATGGATGAATTATCGCCTGCTAACGACAGCCACAAGGTTGAACTCTTGAATATCGAAATTTCTTTTGCGGATTTGTTTGATGATATCTATTTATCCCTTGAGGATATATTCAATAAGTTTGGGTTTGTAGGATATAAAAAGAAATGGGAGGTGGGTAATTTTCCAGTGTTCGAATATGTTACTTTAAAAAGTAAAGTACTGGGATTGAACTTAATCCCTGCAAAGTATGATAACAAAGAAGATGAGTGGACAGGAAAAATAGCCACAGAAGCGGAGGCGAATATCATACAACTTTTATATAAAAAAGAATAACAACCCCTGAGCCGCCCAACAAACCACATTTGAGCCGTTCAACAAAACCCCGCTCCCCATTCCTCCCGACCTTTGTCTCAACAAAAAAGAAATCATCATGACAAAGATTTGGTTTATCACAGGAAGTTCCCGCGGCCTCGGACGTAGCCTCACTGAAGCAGTATTGGCAAAAGGCGACCGCGTTGTCGCTACCGCCAGAAACACTGCCGCATTACAAGACCTCGTAGACACATATGGAGAGCAATTGCTCGTACTAAAACTGGATGTTACCAGTAACGCCGATATTCAGCAAGCCGTAACCGCCGCCATCGCACACTTCGGCCGGATAGATGTCCTCGTTAATAACGCCGGCTTCGGCATCTCCGGGGCAGCGGAAGCGTATACCGAGGAACAAGTGCGCAGCCAGCTGGAAACGAATCTGTATGCACCTATAGCCATTACACGCGCTGTATTGCCTCACATGCGCCAACAACGCGCCGGCCGTATTTTACAAATCAGCTCTATCGGCGGAAGAGTAGGTAATGCCGGGTTAACGATGTATCAGGCGGCTAAATTCGGATTGGCAGGCTTTACGGAAGCATTGGCGAAAGAAGTGGCGCCATTAGGTATCCATGTTACCTCCGTAGAACCAGGTGGCTTCCGGACCGACTGGGGCGGCGCTTCCATGACTTACGCTCCTAAAGTAGAAGGATATGAATCCACGGTAGACTGGGTCATTGAATTTTTGAGAACCAGCAACTATACGCCTATCGGGGACCCCGACAAAGCCGCAAAGGTGATGGTGCAGCTGGCAGATCATCCGAACCCGCCGGTACATCTGGTACTGGGTAGTGAAGCCGCTACCATATTGAAGAAAGCGGATGAAACAAGAAAAGCAGAATTTGAAGCATGGCTGCCGGTAACCACTTCCACGGATCATGATGATGCCGTTGACTTCCTTGACACGGAAGCAGGACGGGCATTTACCGCGAAGCAATAAGCGTAGGCGTTAAAATTAGTATCTTGTAGTAGTATGTCGAAGCAAATAGTATATTCCTGTTATGCAAACAGGAGCAGGGAAGGGGAACAGTTTGTGCCGGAGCACGTGTTTAGTTACCAGATCTCCGGTACCATCACTTTCAATGATGGGCAGCAAACAATTGTTCGCGAGGAAGGCGGCTTCGGCTTCTTCCGCCGGAATAGCCTGCTGAAATTCATTAAGCAGCCGCCGGAGCATGGAGAGCTTAAAACCATTTCCGTCTACCTGGATGAAGATACGCTTCGCGAATTTAGCATGGAATATGGCTATACAGCCAGCAAGCAGGTCAATGCGCCTGTTGTAACCCTGCTGAAGCCGCACCCGCTGTATGCCAGCTATATACAATCCCTGCAGCCATACGACGCACTGGATAGCGACGGCAACGAACACCTGATGAAGCTGAAATTAAAAGAAGCGATTTTGTTGTTGCTGAAAGTCAACCCTGAATTGAAAGATATCCTGTTCGACTTCAGCCTTCCCGGTAAAATAGACCTGGAAGCGTTTATGCAGCAAAACTTCCACTTCAATGTAGAGCTGAAAAGATTTGCCTATCTGACGGGGAGAAGTCTGGCTACTTTCAAACGCGACTTTGAAAAAATATTCCATACGGCTCCCAGTCGATGGCTACAGCAAAAACGCTTACAGGAAGCCTATTACCTGATTAAGGAAAAGCATCGCAAAACATCCGATGTATACCTGGAAGTAGGCTTTGAAGATCTCTCTCATTTTTCCTTTGCATTTAAGAAGGCTTATGGGGTAGCGCCGTCGGCAATACAATAGGATAACATCGGATGCAGCTATTAATCTATAATATGCCGGTGGATCTTCTGAGTCGCTTCATGTGGCAGGTCCGCCAGTTCATAGATGGTATGTTCAATCATCGCGCACATATTATTCAACGGAAGATCATTCGCATCCGTCCCAAAAGGTTCTTCGATTTCATCCGCTATTGCTTCAAAGGCCACAAACGTATAGGCAACAAAAGCGACAATAAATGGGGTAAACCATCCCAGGCTATCCACCAGCCCGAAGGGGAGTAAGAAGCAATAAATGTACACAGTACGATGCAACAACACACGATAGCTGTAGGGGATCGGTGTAGATAGAATCCGTTCGCAGCCTCCTACAATTTCTTCCAGTTTGTCGAAGTTCTCATCAAAGCGGGCTTGCTGAATAGCATCAATTTTATTTTCGGCTCGTTTTTGCTGTACCCATTCTGCCATCAATCTGGTTAATACGACCGGTTTATATTTTGCGGCGGCTACGACTGCAAATTGCTGTTTGTTCAGGCGAGTTTCCAGGTCTGGCCGGGCATCAGTTCCCCGTAGCTGGTGTTTGAGGGCATAAGTGAAGGCACTGAGTAGGGGTACGAAATCCGCTACAGCCGTGGAATTATTGCCTAATGTCAACGCCTGTCGGGTGAGTGATCGTGTGTAATTGAGCAAAGACCCCCATAGCTTGCGGCCTTCCCAGAAGCGTTCGTAGCTGGCGCTATTGCGGAATCCCAGAAATAGCGCTAACACAAAACCAAATAAAGTTAAGGGGGCAGGATTCAACGGAACTTTAAAAGTAAAGATAGTTCCATGAAGATATACTACCACAAAGGATAACAATAACAACAGGATCAGCCGGGGGAGCAATCGTGGTAATACCGAGCCATGCCAGACAAAAAGCATCCTAAACCAATGTTCTTTATTTCTTATAATCATACTATAAAATCCTATTACTGCTACTGTGGTAGTTTCTGGTATACGCCAGGATCGTGTTTCTTTATTTTTATTCTTACATATTTGGAAGCGGGCATATTGCTGCCTTTCACCACGTTATTAATGGAAACCAATACATTGGTTTCCGGAAAATAAGTAACGGTACTCTTCTGCGGAATACGATACGAAACAATAATAAACAACGGGGCAATACGCTCTATGCCATCATCATAATTATACAAATCTACTTTATCTCCTGCTTTAAAACCTCCATTGTCGATATCTTGTTGATTCATAAAAATGACGCGACGCTCATTTTTGATGCCTCTGTAGCGGTCATCCAGCCCATAGATGGTGGTATTAAACTGATCGTGGGTTCTGGTGGTAGCCATCATGTACTCATCTGCCTCCAGATGATTAGTGGGAATGGCGGTTAGGGTAAATGGTGCACGGCCTCCGAATTCATTGGCAAAATGTTGTTCATCTCTGGCACTATTAGGAAGATAGAAACCTCCTTTTTGACGAACACGGTTATTGTAATCTTCAAATCCCGGAATACATTGTTCAATGGCGTCTCTTACTGCATCATAGCTATCATGGTAAAGTTGCCAGTCGACAACAGATGTAGCCCCCAGTGTAGCTATTGCCATTCGGCAGACAATCTGCGTTTCATTCAGCAGGTTCTTAGAAATAGCATCCAGTACTCCTTTTGACGCCTGAACAACCCCCATGGAGTTCTCCGTGCTGATAATCTGCAGGGTTCCGTTAACGATGTCTTTGTCACTTCGGCCATAGGTAGGCAGAATCAATGCCTCTTTTCCGTGAACCAGGTGACCTCTGTTCAGCTTTGTTGAAACACAAACCAACAGGTTCAACTTTCTTAACGCTTTGGCGGTATAAGTAGTATCTGGTGTTGCTGAAAGAAAATTACCTCCCATGCAAAACATCACTTTAACCTGCTCTTCATGAATGGCTTTTATCACTTTCACTACATCATAACCGTGTTCACGCGGCATTTTAAAACCATAGTATTGCTCCAAACGGTCAAGCTGTTCATTGGTAGGTTTCTCATCAATGAGCATCGTACGATTTCCCTGTACATTACTATGGCCTCTCACTGGGCAAAGTCCTCCTCCCGGAATACCGATACTTCCCTTTAGCAATATAATGTTCAGAATCTCCTGCAGCATGTCTACGCCATTAGGCTGCTGAGTGAGTCCCATGCCCCAGCAAAATATAATCCTTTTGCTAAAAGCCATCATGGTGGCGGCCTGGTATAAGTCATCCGGAGAAACGCCACAAAGCTCTGCTAGCTTATCCAGCTGATAATTGCCGTTTTTAAACTGTGCCGCATATACTTCGTACCCCACTGTTTTGTTGGCGATAAATGTTTGGTCCAGTACCTTTCCCGGGAACTTATCTTCCATTTCAAAAAGCAGGAGTGTGATCGCTTTTAGCAATGCCATATCTCCATTAATCTTCACAGGCAGATATAAATCTGCCAGTTTTATTCCGCCGCCAATGGCTCCTTTAATCGATTGTGGATTATGAAAACCCATTAGGCCGGCTTCAGGAAGTGGGTTAATAGCAATAATTTTTGCGCCATTTTCCTTTGCTTTGGCCAGGGCGCTCATCATCCGTGGTGCGTTGGTGCCTGGGTTCTGACCGATGATAATAATCACCTCTGACTCATAAAAGTCTTCCAGCGTTACCGTGCCTTTTCCGATGCCGATGGTGGGTCGTAATGCAGACCCCGACGTTTCATGGCACATGTTGGAGCAGTCGGGCATATTGTTGGTACCATATGCTTTGGCAAATAACTGGTATACAAACGACGCTTCATTACTGGTCCTGCCGGAGGTATAAAAGGCGGCCTGATTGGGATGGTCTAATGCCTGAAGATGTGCGGCTATTTTTTTAAATGCATCTTCCCAGCTGATAGCCTCATAATGGGTACCTCCCTGAGGCATATAAAGCGGGGCTGTTAGCCGTCCCAGTTTTCCGATGTGGTAATCGTCCAGTTTGGATAATTCGTATACGGAGTTTTCTTTGAAAAATTCGGGTGTGATTTTTTTAGAGGTAGCTTCTTCTGCCAGGGCTTTAGCGCCATTTTCACAATATTCACCAATGGGAGAGCGCTCATCATCCGGGTCCGGCCAGGCGCAACTCGGACAGTCAAATCCTTTGAACTGATTCATGCTAAGCAATGCCCTGTTGCCTTTGAAAAATGCTTTTGCTTCCACCAGGTCAGTCATCGCCGCGATCACCGCAGGAATGCCGGCTGCCCATTTCTCCACTGGCGTTAGTTTCAAATGCAATAGCGCATAAGGATTCTCAGCATCCGGTTGCTGTTTTGCTTTCTCTTCTTCATGCTGATATGCTCCCATGACCTGTTATTTTGTTTGATGGAATAATAACATGCAAGGTTGGACTTCGTAGAATTGTAATGAAGGAGGATGAATACCTGCCGAATCCCTCTGATATAAATTTAATCAAAATGGAGGACTCTACCATCTTTGTCCGCCAATGGCCAGACCGCCATCTATCAGCATACTTTCCCCGGTAACAAAGGAAGCGGCGGGACTGCTTAACCATAATACCAGCTCCGCTACTTCTTCCGGTTTCGCAAAACGGCCAACAGGTGCATGTTTCAGGAAGGGAGCCATTAGCTCCTCCGTATTTTCGGCGCCAGCGAAAAAGCGGTCGAACATAGGGGTATGAATATAGCCGGGTTGAATATTGTTGATGCGGATGCCTGATGGACCGCCTTCCAGGGCCAGGGAGCGGATCATGCCATCCAGCCCGGCTTTGCTGGCGGAGTAGGCAGCGGAACCAACGGCCGCGCCGCGCGCCAGCCAGGAAGAGGTATTAACAATGGCGCCACCGGTACCTTGCTTTATAAATTGCTCCATTTCATATTTCGCGGATAACCAAACGCCTTTCAGGTTGATAGCGATCACCTGGTCGAACTCTTCTTCGGTAGTAGCGGTGATAGGGGCAAAATGTCCTTCTATACCGGCATTGTTAAATGCAATGTCCAGTTTGCCGAAACGTTGTACCGTTTCCGTTATCAGTTGTTGTACGGCTTTGCTTTGGGAAACATCGGCTGCCACAAAATGAATATCCGGGCTGATGGCTTGTAGTTGGGCTACGGCTGCTTGTCCTTCTTTCTCACGACGGCCTGCAATGACTACTTTGGCGCCATTTTTAAGAAATAGCGCGGCTGTGGCTAAACCTATGCCTGTAGTACCGCCGGTGATGAGGGCTACTTTGTCTTTTAACATCTCTTGTGTCATATTCGTTTTGTTTATGACACAAAGATAGCGGGCCCCATCCCCCGGAAATTATGCGAATCAAACAGCTAGTTATGAAATGGAAACAGTGGCTTTCCGGAACTGATTAGGTGTTTGTCCCGTTTGTTTTTTGAAGAAGATGTTAAAGTTGGAGGCATGCTCAAACCCCAGGCAATAGCCAATTTCCGCGATATCGTAGTGGCTGTGCAACAGCAACGCTTTGGCTTCCTGGCTGATTTTATCAGCAATCCATTCACTGGTGGTTTTGCCCGTGGTTTCTTTTAATGCCCGGTTCAGATGGTTGGTATGAACGGATAACTGCGCGGCAAACTCGTTGGCATTTTTAAAGCGGATCACCCGGTGCGGTGGACTGGCAGGAAACTGTTTTTCCAGCAGGTTTTGGAACAGGTCACTGATGCGCTGAGCGGCATTGCCGGCCTGGTAATAAGTATCAGGCGCCTCCATTTTCAGCGCTTCATGCATCAGTATCTGTACGTAGCTCCGCAATAAATCATGTTGATGGGCATAGCTGGTGCTGGTTTCCCGGATCATGCTTTCAAAAATGTTTTGCAGGAAGGCGGTTTTTTCAGCATCAGGAAAGAAGACATGATTGCCACCCGCTTTAAACAAAGGAGATTGCGCGAGACCGCCATTTTTTAAGTGCTGATCGATGAATGTTTCTGGAAAGAGACAGAAATATCCCGTTTGATGCGCCACATCTGGTTCCCAGGAATAGGGAATCATCGGGTTCATAAACGAAAGGGCGGGTCCCTGCATAGGGAGCGATTTGTCCGCATAAGATAAGGTGCCTCCACCCTGGATAATCAGCGAGATCTTGTAGAAGTCCCGCCTGCCGGATGGCAGGTTGGTATCACTGCAACCAAATTCTTCCAGCCGGTTTACGGTAAAGAGTTCCCCGGAATGGGCCTGTCCATGTAACTCAAAAAATTCCGAAACGGTTTCTTTCGCTTTCATCTCTCAAAGTTATGCCCTTCAAATGTAAAGGAAAATAGGACAAACGATCTGCGGATGAATGTCTTTTTTCTGCAACTCATCTCCCTAATCCAACAGCTCATCAGAAATTGGCTGGCTACATCCTGTAGGGAATACAATTTTGTAGCAGCTATCAAACCCGCTGCTATGAAGTTTGAGAAAATACATAATAAAGGACAGGCACAGATCTTTAGCAACCGGTACCTGGAGTTTTTGACCAAAACCCATCCCGTGGTGATCTTCGGGATGTACCTGCCGGTGATCGGGTATATGTTGTATTACAGCAAAACTTCCCTGGGATATAGTTATGCCCGCATTGCAGGGGTATACCTGCTGGCGGTGCTGGGCTGGACACTCTTCGAATACATTGCACACCGCTTCCTGTTCCATTGGGTCAGCGATCACCCGGTAGCCCGTAAAATAACCTATACCATGCATGGCAATCACCACGAGTATCCGCGGGATAAACAACGCCTGTTTATGCCGCCGGTACCCAGCGTCATCATATCTTCGGTGCTTTTTGCCGTGTTTTATGGGGGCATGCGGGAAAATGCTTTTGTATTCTTTCCCGGTTTTATTTCCGGCTACCTGGCATATGGTAGTATGCATTATGCCATCCATGCCTGGTCTCCTCCTTTTAAATGGCTGAAACCCCTCTGGCGTAATCATCACCTCCACCACTATAAAGACGAGGCCCTGGGTTTCGGGGTCAGCTCCACATTATGGGACCGCGTTTTCGGTACCATGTTTCGTTGATATTCGCTGTAGTCACTCGCTACAATAGCTTTTTGCTTTTTGCTTTCTGCTTTCCGCCTTCGGCAACTGTTTCCGTCCACTTGTCCCTATCATGTTTGTAAAGCGCAGGGCTTTTTTTTACTTTGGAGCATCGGCTCGTTATCGCCGTTTCTACAACAGAACTAAAGAGAGCGCTTATGAAGAAACTTTTATTTGGATGTGCCGCCTTTTTAATGGCTGCCACCGCCTATGCCCAGGAAAATGCCTTGTGGCTTAGAAATCCCGCTATCTCCCCCGACGGCAATACCATTGCCTTCGGCTATAAAGGGGATATTTACCGGGTAGATGCAAAGGGTGGGGTAGCGGTACCACTGACCATCCATGAAGCCCACGACATGCTGCCGGTATGGAGCCACGATGGTAAATCTATCGCCTTCGCCAGCGATAGATATGGCAATTTCGATGTGTTTGTAATGCCCGCTACCGGTGGTACCCCGGTGAGATTAACCAGCAACAGCGCCGGAGATTATCCATACGACTTCACCCCGGACAACAAACAGGTACTTTTTGGAAGTGTTCGCAATGCCCCCGCTGCCAGCGTAAGATTTCCCTATCGCGTCTTCCGGAATATGTACACTGTACCGGTTACCGGCGGACGCTCCGTATTGGTCAGCGCAGCTGGTGCAGACGTAGCCCACTACAACAAAGCCGGTAACAAAATTATTTTCCAGGACCGCAAAGGCTATGAAGATCCGATGCGTAAACACCACGTATCCGCTGTTACCAGGGATATCTGGGTAATGGATGTAGCCAAAGGCAGCTATGAAAAAGTATCTMCTTATGAAGGAGAAGATAGAGAGCCTGTTTTTGGTAATGGCAATGATATCTACTATCTCAGCGAAAAAGGCGGTATCTCACAAAACCTCTTTAAAGCATCGCTGACCGATAACAGCAACATGCAACAGCTGACCAGCTTCACCAAACACCCGGTGCGTAACTTGTCTAAAGCAGATAATAATACCCTGTGTTTTACCTATAACGGGGAAATATATACGCTGAAAGAAGGAGAACAACCCCGTAAGCTGGCGATCAATATTTTCAACGATGGCCGCGCCACCGTCGTGAAAAATGTACCCGTGAATGGCAATACCACCGAATTTGCTATGAGCCCCGATGGTAAGGAAATGGCCTTCATTGCACGTGGCGAAGTATTCGTAACCAGCGTGGAAGGCAATACCACCAAGCGTATCACCAATACTCCCCAACAGGAAAGAATGGTAGCCTGGTCGCCCGATGGGAAGAAACTGATCTATGCGGCAGAACGCAACGGCAACTGGGATATCTATCAAACCACCAAAGTACGCAAAGAAGAACCTTACTTTTTTGCTGCCACCCTGCTGAAAGAAGAACCTGTGATTGCTACAGTTGCAGAAGAGTTCCAGCCACTGTTTTCGCCGGATGGCAAAGAAATCGCCTACATCGAAAACCGCAATGTGCTGAAAGTATTCAACATCGCTTCCGGCAAAACACGCACGCTGTTACCGGAAGGAAATAACTACTCCTATTCGGATGGCGACTGGAGCTTCGAATGGAGCCCGGACAGCAAATGGATACTGACCGACGATGCGCAAGGCAATTTCTTCTACTCCAACGCCGCACTGATACCTGCTGATGGCAAAGGTACATCCGTGTACCCCGTACGTAGCGGCTTCGGAGAAGGCAACGCCAAATGGGCCGCTGAAGGTAAAATGCTTACCTGGACCAGCGACCGCGAAGGCCGCAAATCCCTCGCCAACCAGGGCAGCCGCGAAGTTGATATCTTCGGCGTATTCTTCGATCAGGATACCTACGATAAATATAAATTGTCGAAAGATGAATTTAACCTGCTGAAAGAAAAAGAAGCAACCGGTGGTAAAGCCGCCAAAGATTCTGCATTAAAAGCCAAAGATTCTTCCGACAGCAAAAAAAGTTTCCAACCCGATTTTAATAATCTGGAGAACAGGAAAGTAAAATTAACTATCAACAGCGCTTCCATTGCTGATTATGTGCTGAGCAAAGATGCCAGCAAACTATATTACATGGCCGCCTTTGAGAAAGGATACGACCTGTGGGTAACAGAACCCAGAACCGGGGAAACAAAAATCCTCGCCAAACTGGGTGGTTCTCCAGGCAATATTGCCCTCAGCAAAGATGGCAACACACTCTTTGTCAGCAACAGAGGCAGCGTGGTGAAAGTAGAAACCGGCAGCGGAAAAATAACGCCGGTATCTATCAGCACGGAGTTGTCGCTTAATCAGGAAGAAGAACGTCAGTATATTTTCTGGCATGCCTGGAAACAGGTGAAGGAGAAATTCTATGATCCTACACTTCGTAACATGGACTGGAAAATGTATGGCGACAACTACGCCCGTTTCCTGCCTCATATCAGCAACAACTACGACTTCGAAGAATTGCTGAGTGAGATGTTGGGCGAACTGAATGGCTCCCATACTGGTGGCCGTTATTCGCCACAGCCGGTGAATGGCGATAATACCGCGTCGCTCGGACTGTTGTACGATGAAGCATCTACTGCAGATGGACTGAAAGTAGGAGATGTGATCCCCGGTGGTCCGTTTGACAAAGCCATCAGCAAAATTAAAAAAGGCGACATCATTGAGAAAATAGATGGCGAAAGTATTACGAACAAATCCGACTGGGCAGCGCTGCTGAATCGTAAAACAGGCAGCAATGTATTGGTAAGTCTTTACAGCCCTGACACCAAAGCCCGTTGGGAAGAAACCGTAAAACCAATCAGCGCCGGCGAAGAAAATGCACTGATGTACAAACGCTGGGTAGCCCGTACCCGCGCCATGGTAGATAAACTCAGCAATGGTAAAGTAGGATACGTACATGTACAAGGCATGAACGACGCCAGCTTCCGCACCGTGTATGATGAGGCGATGGGACGTAACCGGGAAAAGAAAGCCCTGATTGTTGATACCCGTTTCAATGGCGGTGGATGGTTGCACGACGACCTGTATCATTTCCTCAGTGGCAAAAGCTACCTGAAATTTGCACCACAGGGCCATGTACTAGAAAGAGGAGAACCCGGTACCAAATGGGTGGCACCGAGCTGCGTACTGATGAGTGAAGGGAACTACAGCGATGCATTCATCTTCCCATATGTATACAAACAAGGGAAAATAGGTAAACTCATTGGTATGCCCGTACCTGGTACCGGTACCGCCGTATGGTGGGAAACCCAGATAGATCCGACCCTGGTATTCGGTATTCCGATGGTAGCTACCATTGGTAAAGAAGGACGTCCTACAGAAAATTTACAGGTGGAACCAGATATCCGCGTGCCACTCCGCTATGAAGAATTCCTGGCGGGCGAGGATGCACAGCTGGAAGCAGCCGTGAAAGAGATGTTGGCAGAAATTAAGTAAGAAATATTTTATATAGAAAGCCCCCATAGCAATATGCTGTGGGGGCTTTTTCGTGCATATTTTCCGCGAGAAATCGTATTATTACAGGGTCAGGGTGTTGTTTCTCTTTAGATGAAACGTTAGCTTTGAGATAGCAGGTGAACATTATATGATCAACCAATCATTAGTATTACGCTAGAGATGATGACCKATTACGCCCATTATGGAGATGACACGCTGGTGCAGATGATGAGCGATGATGATCATGACGCCTTTACAGAAATCTACAACAGGTATTGGAAACGCCTGTATGTGCTGGCATATGATCGTTTACGCTCGCGCGAGCTGGCGGAAGATGTGGTGCAGGATGTGCTCACAGGATTGTGGCAGCGCAGAGGGCAATCCATTATCCGGTCGTTACCGGCCTACCTGGCTACTGCCAGCCGGTATGCTGTTTTTACACAATTGTCCAAACTGATACCGGTAACCGATGTAGCCGCCTTGCCGGAAGCCATTCAGGCGGTAACCGATGATACCGCCCAACTCCATTTTCTGCAGCAATCTATGCAGGACCAATTGAAGCAGCTCCCTGAAAAATGCAGGATCGTTTTTGAGTACAGCCGCAATAAAGGATTCTCTAACAGGGAAATAGCCACGGAACTCAATATCTCCGAGAAAGCCGTGGAGAAGCATATCAGTAAAGCGTTACAGCGCCTGCGTCTTCAATTCCGGAATTATTTTCATGCCTTGTTCTGAGCCGGATTCCCATCTCCTAAAAATTTTTTTTCTGCCGAGGTAGGGTAGCTCTCTTTTTTCCAGACTTAACTATATAGCACCTGTAAATCACAAACACGGATGAACACAAATGAACTGGCTTTACTATCGAAAAAGTACCTTGCCGGAGTGGCCAGTGAAGGGGAGAAAGAGCAGTTACTACAATGGTATAATGCCTATGATGAACAGTCGCTGACCGTTCACCTGCTGGCCGATGATAACGAAACAGAAGCCCGGTTGGAAGCGCGGATGCGTCAGCGCCTGCATACGGCCACGCAGCCCGCAGCAACGCCGAAGCTGTTGCCCATGCAACGTTTCAGTTGGAAAGCGGCGGCAGCTGCCTTGTTGTTAATATCAGCAGGCGCCGGTTTTTATGCATGGCAGTATCGTCCCAAAGCGGCGGTGGTGGAGAAAGTTCAACCCATTTTGCCGGGCAGCGATAAAGCCACTCTGACACTGGCAGATGGTACGGTAGTAAACCTTGACAGCGCCGGCACGGGTGTATTAACGGTGCAGGGCAGCACGAAAGTAGAGAAAACAACACACGGACAAATCGTGTATAAACATAATGCCTCCGCAGGAGCAGGAGTAGCTTACAACGTACTCCGGACGCCACGCGGCGGTCAATATAAAATTACGTTGCCGGATGGTACGGATGTATGGCTGAATGCTAATTCTTCCATCAGCTATCCTACTGCTTTTGCAGGAAAGGAAAGAAATGTAAGTATTACGGGAGAAGCCTACTTTGAAGTAGCTACCGACGCGGAACGCCCTTTCACGGTGAACGTGAACCGCATGGAGGTATTGGTGCTGGGAACGCATTTTAATATCAATGCCTACGCAGATGAAAGTACCATCAATACCACGTTGCTGGAAGGCGCCGTGCTGGTAAGAGCAGGTAGCACCGCGAAATTGCTGATGCCCGGGAAACAGTCCAGGGTAAGCCAAACAGGCGCCATCACCAACGAAGTGGCAAAAGTGGATGCGAGTAATACCGTGGCCTGGAAAAATGGATATTTCTCTTTTGAAGAGGCGGATATCCCAACCGTAATGCGACAACTATCAAGATGGTATAATATAGAAGTGAGATATAATGATAAGGTGCCGGAAGGTACATTTACCGGGGAAATAGGAAGAAGTTTGACACAGGAGCAACTGTTGAAAGTTTTATCGCAGGCGAAAATAAACTTTAAAGTAGAGGAGGGCAGACGGATTATTATCTATCCATAAACTAACAGCTAACTAAATTAAATACCAACCATCGCTGATACCACCAATATCAGCAAACCAACCATCTGACGGAGCAGACCAACGCCCGGACAGATAACTATCCTTAAAATCATGTTATGAAGTAATGAGGTCCACCGGACACGGAGATCTTATGTTCGTCCATAAAAAAAACCTGGTGCACAGGATTGGCGTCCGCACCAGGTTTGGAAAATGGTTAACCCTGTTTAGGAAAGCTTTTCACGACTACCTGTAAAAGGTGGGTGAGAATCAATTGTCAACCAAAAACCAATCTAAGGTATGAAAATTAATGTTGTTCGCAACCTGCATGGGAGATCCATGCTATTGGTTGGTTCACTTGTTCACAGCGAGTCCCCTCAACCAGGGACTGATTATGTAACCAAAATCTGGCGAGTAATGAGAATGACCGCAGTTTTATTAACGGTGCTGGCTTTGCACGTTTGTGCCAGCGGGGTATCACAAACGGTAACTGTCACCTGTAAGGAAATGCCGCTACAACAGGTATTTACTGTCATCAAACAACAAACCGGTTACGTCTTTTTCTACCGGAGCAAAGATTTATCAGACGTAACACCCGTATCGGCCAATCTGAAAGAGATGCCGCTGAAAGTGGCGCTGTCCAGGCTTTTGCAGGACAAGCCATTGAGCTTCGACATCGAAGGTAACACCATCGTTATTTCACGGAAAGCAGCAGCTGCACCGGAAAATCACTTGAACAACGAGCTGGCGCCACCGGAGGATATCCGGGGTAGAATCCTGGACGACAAAGGACAGCCCATACCCGGCGCCACAGTACGCGTGAAAGGTAGCGACGCTGCCGCCATCACCGATCAGGGGGGCTATTTTATTTTGCGCAATGCCGGCACCCGGCCGGTATTGCTGATCACCTGTGTGGGCTTTGAGCCCCAAAGCCTTAACACAGGCGGTAAGCAGTCGCTCGAGGTAACGTTACACGCCAAAGTGGATGACCTCAATCAATACGTGGTAGTAGGTTACGGCAGCACCAAAAGAAAAGACCTCACCGGCTCCGTCGCTTCCGTGAATGTAGACGAAGTGAAGAACGTACCTTTTACCAGCATCGACCAGGCGCTTACCGGTAAAGCGGCGGGCGTACAGGTAACGCAGGCAGATGGCTCTCCCGGTGGTGTGGCGAAAATTCGCATTCGTGGCGGTACCTCGCTGATGGGCGGTAATGATCCGCTCTATATCATCGATGGGGTACAGGTAACGATCCAGAACAGGTATATACAAAATCAGGCAGAAGTGGTGAATCCGATTGAAAGCGGTGGTAGCGATGATCGCAATAGTGGGGTATCCGGCTCTTACTCCCGTGGATTAAACAGCCTCGCCGGTTTAAATATCAATGATATTGAAAGCATCGACATCCTGAAAGATGCCTCTGCTACCGCCATCTATGGTTCTAAAGCGGCCAATGGCGTGATTATAATCACTACCAAAAAAGGAAAACTGAACCAGAAGCCCATACTGGATGTGAACTATTATGCAGGTGTAAGCAGCCCTATAAAAGAAAAGTTACTCAATGCTACCGATTATGTATCCCTGTTGAAGGAAGCGGCTAAAAACCTGAATGATTCCCGGGCGGCGTATGGCTATCAACCCAGTGCCAAAGCCAATTCAATCCTGAATGATCCTTCCTTTTTGGGTACGGCAAATACCGATTGGTTAAGCCTCGTATTGCGTAATGCGGTGTCTCAGAATGCAGACATCTCTGTACGTGGCGGTGGTTCAGGCTCCCGCTATTATACCTCGCTGGCTTACAACAAACAAAACGGCGTAGTATTGGGAACAGATTTTTCCCGCATTTCAGGAAAGATAAGTCTGGACAACGAAATCACCAGTAAGCTGCGCATCATCACCAACCTGGATTACGGATTTACCAAGAATAATATCACCAATGGTATCTATGCTGCGGCATTTTATGCACCACCCACTTTGCCGTCGCGGAATCCTGATGGTAGCTACTATCGGTTCATAGGTTCTCAGATTGGCGGCTACGATTACCAGGGATATCAAAATCCGTTGATCCTGCTGGATGGTATTAACGAGGGAAAAACATCTTCTTTGCTGGGATCACTTTCCGGCGATTATGATGTGTTGAAAGACTTGAAATTCAGGTCCACCGTTTCGGTGAACTATAACAACTATCATCAGTTGAACTATGTGCCAAGTACAGCAGGTATCGCTTCTTCCAATGGAATGAGTGATTCTAATGGCGGTACCGGATCACAGGGACAAACAGAAGAGGTAAACCTGTTTTTTGAAAACACCCTCACCTGGGACAAACAGTTCAATGAAAATAACCGGCTAACATTATTAGGCGGAACCTCCTGGCAGAAATATCGTTTTAATTCTTTCTCCGCCAGCGGGCAAGGTTTTCCGGATGATAAATACCTCAACAACCTGTCTTCTGCTGCGGTTACTTTACCAGCGACTGGTGTTTCCGGCCAGAATTCTCTGCTGAGTTTTTATGCACGCGCGAACTACGCACTCAAAGAAAAATACCTGTTTACCTTCACGGGTCGCTCTGATGCATCTTCCAAATTCCCGGCGCATAACCGCGTAGGGTACTTCCCTTCCGGTGGTGTGGMCTGGCGTATTTCCGAAGAACCGTTTATGAAAAGCGTTACCTGGTTGAACGAATTGAAACTGAGAGCCAGCGCGGGATATACCGGTACGCAGAATTTCGGCGACAACCTGTATTATACCTTATATACACCAGGTTCATATGGCGGAACAAATGCGCTGATACCTACGCAATTGGGTAACGACAAAATCAAATGGGAATCTACCCTGCAAAAAGATCTGGGGCTGGATTTTGAAATGTTTGGTTCCCGCCTGCGTGGTGTGTTCGGCTACTATGAAAAAAATACCACCGGGTTGTTAATGGCTACGCAACTGGCGCCCAGTTCTTCTTTCAGCAGTGTGATTTCTAATCTGGCCACGATTAATAACAAAGGATTGGAACTGGATTTGCGGATGGATTTCATTAAACACAAACATTTCCAATGGACCGGCGCCCTGAATATGTCTGGCAATAGAAGTAAGGTAACCGATATTACAAGCGACTTCACCGATGCCGGTAAAACCGATTCTTATATACAGGGGAACTCTATTGTAAGGAAGGGCGAGCCACTGGGTCTTTTCTATGGCTATAAATTCAAAGGCATTATCCAAAATGAAAAACAACTGGCCGACTATAAAAAAGAATATCCCTATTATCAGTACTTCTCACCTTTTATGGCAGTTGGAGATCCTATGTATGAAATAGGTGATGATGGATTCCCTAAATATGATGTTATTGGTCATTCCCAGCCTAAATTTTTTGGAGGCTTCACCAACACCTTTACCTATAAGAACTTCAGCCTGATTACCCTGACTACGTTCTCATACGGCGGAAAATTACTTTACCTGGCAGACATTCAAAATAAGGCGTTCGATTCGTATGCCAACAGAGGCGCACGCATTAAAGATCGCTGGACGCCGGAGCATCCCAGCAACGATCGGCCACGGCTGATACTGGGACAAAATTATGGCGCCACTGCCAGCGACGATGTATATGATGGTTCCTATCTCAAACTAAAATCCGTCACGCTTACCTATCAACTGCCGGTGAAAGTAGCGCATACCCTGCATATCCGCGATGCGTCTATGTATGCTTCTGCTACTAATCTGTTCACCATTACAAAGTATCCGGGTCCTGATCCGGAAGTAAGTAACAACCCTTACAGCTTAATCAATGGCAGCACAGATGTGAGCACATTTCCCACTACGAAGCAATATAATATCGGTCTTCGTTTTGGATTCTAAAACAACAAAAAAGAGATTATGAAAAGGATCATATATGTAATGCTGGGTGCGGTGTTGATCACAGGAGTATCCTGCAAAAAGGAGTTGGGAAAGTTACCCGAAAATGCCAAAGTTGACGGAAATACCATCATTGATCAGCGTACATCTGAAATAGCGCTGAATGGTGTTTATTACCGTTTTGCCAACGTAAACGCCGACAATAATGTAACGAATTGGCAGAACAATGAAGTAGGACCCGCTATCTATGCTGGCTATCTTGGATATGGTTATGACGAAGATGATGCAGAAAATAATAATTATACAAACCGGTCTTCTTTCTCAGCCATCTACTGGGCGCCTTCTTACCAAACCATCAACGCTGCCAACGGCCTGATCAAAGGTGTAACTGCCCTGGAGGATAAAGCCTTTGTTGGCAACCGTAAAAAGGAAATTCTGGCGGAAACACATTTCCTCCGTGCTTACAGCAACTTTAAATTGCTGAGTTATTTCGGCCAATGGTTTAATTTAAGTAGCCCTTACGGTGTTTTACTGCGGGATGAATTTGTAACAGTAGGAGGGGTATCCAAAGCACGTAGTTCTGTGAAAGACAGCTATACAGCTATCCTTGCAGATGTCGACGATGCTATTGCCAATGCACCGGCGAAGAACCCGGCATTTTATGCTACGCGTTGGACCGCTATGGCCTTGAAGATGCGGGTGTTGATGAGCCATGGTCAGCCGGCTGATTATCCGCAGGTGATAGACCTGGCCGACAGCATCCTCCTCAATGGTGGATATACACTGGAACCACAAACGAAAGATATTTTTTATACAAAGGGACTGTCCAGCCCGGAAGTGATGCTCGGTATCAAACCACAGCAAAATCAGGAAAGCTTTTACTATAACGTTTCCAAGCAATTCTGGCCGGGTGCTTCTTCTTTGTATATAGCAAAGACTGCACTGAAAGACCTGCTGAAGAATGATCCGCGTGGCGCCTGGATGATAGGTTCTGCCAATCCTGATTTGGATGACACCTACTTTTTCCTGAAATACATTAAGGAGGGGAGTACACCTACAACGGTGTCAGAAACTGCCTATGCCTTCCGCCTGACGGAAGTATACCTGCTGAAAGCGGAAGCCATCGTGCGTAGCGGTGGTAGTATTGCCACCGCCCGCGGTATCCTCAAAAATATCCTGTCACATGCAGGAGTAACAGATTTCACGGCAGTAGACAACGCCAATAGCACCAACGATATGCTGAAACAACTGTACCTGGAAACCTCCAGAAACCTGGTGGCAGAAGACGGACAGGAATGGATGGCGTTACTGCGTCTTCCGCCGGCAATGATCAAGGAACTGCGTCCTACTGCAGCAGATCCTATCAAATATATCTTGCCCATTCCGCACCAGGAATTTGTGTCGAATCCAGCTATTGGTGATCAAAACCCAGGTTATCAAAAATAATAACACATATGAAGATCCATGCTAAATTACTTTCCGCCGCTGCTTTACTCGCTGTCGCCTGTCATCAGCCACAGCAGCCCGTGGCCAGCATCAACGCCACCATCGCCGGCCTGAAAGATTCCGTAATATATCTGTCTATCCCCGTAGCAGATAGCGCTAAGTCAGATACCGTACGGGTAAAAGATGGGCAGTTTACCTGGACCGGCAACATGGAAGCACCGCAGAAAATTTATATCATGACCTCCTCCCGTTATATAGAGTTGTTCATGGAAAATGCGGCGGTAACCATCAAAGGCAACATTGATTCGGTAGATCAACTGCAGATCACCGGCTCCGCTTCACAGGACGCTTATAAAGCCTATCAGAAATCAGTAGAAGATCTTTCTGCACAGCGCGATACGCTCTATTCAAAATACCAGACCGTGCAAGGGAATGATACCGCTGAATTAGCGCTGGAAAACCAGATTGAAGCGTTGCGGGCGCAGAACAGGGCGCGCTCCGTGGCTTATATAAAAGCACATCCGGAAAGCCCGGTGAGTTTAGATCTCGTGTCTGAGATGGCCACCTTCGGAGAATATGCACCAGTAGACAGCGTATACCAGTTATTATCACCGGCCGCAAAACAAACGGCGGTGGGTAAACGAATCGCCACACGACTGGCCGTGATTAAGAAAAGCGCTATCGGTCAGCCGATGATCGACTTTACACAGGCAGATGTGAACGGGAAGCCCGTGCGCTTGTCCGATTTCAAAGGCAAATATGTACTGCTGGATTTCTGGGCCAGCTGGTGCGGTCCTTGTCGCGCTGAGAACCCCAATGTGCTGAAAGCCTATAATAAATTCAAGGATAAGAACTTCACCGTCGTAGGTGTATCACTGGATGACAAAGCCGACAAATGGAAAGAAGCCATTGCCAAAGACGGCATGCCCTGGATGCAGTTATCCGACCTGAAAGGCTTCCGCAATGAAGTAGCCCGGGAATATGGCATCCAGGCCATTCCCTGTTCTTTCCTGATAGATCCGCAGGGCATCATTATCGCAAAGGAATTAAGAGGCGCTAAGCTACACACCGAATTGGCCGCAATACTTAAGTAATAATTTATTAAAATAAAATCCATGAAGCATACTTTATTCGCTGTTCCCCTGGTACTACTGCAAGTAGCTGCTATGGCGCAACAACAACAACCATTTACCCTTAAGGGAGATATTAAAGGGCTGCCTGACCGCTACGTATACCTCAGTTATGCCAACGGTACGGATAGATACGGGATGGATAGCACGATGTCTAAAAACGGAAAGTTTACTTTCCATGGACAGCTGGTGCAGCCGGTAGAAGGCAGGATGTTCGTCGATAAAAAAGCCGCGATGTATGGAAAAGGGGACTTCACCTCTTTCTTTATGGATGCGGCACCCATGGAGCTGAAATCCAGCACCGGTAAGCTGAAAGATGCTAAACTCACCGGCTCACAGTCGCAGGCCGACCAGGAGAAGCTCACTGCCGCCCGTGCGCCGGTGCAAAAGAAACTGAAACCATTGTCTGATGCATTCGAGAAGCTGAATGATGAATACATTACTGCCAGCCGGGCAAAGAAGCCGGATGCGGTACTCGAGTCGTACAAAACAAAGCTCGACGGCATAAAGGCAAAAATGGAACCTTACTACGATGAAATGGAGAAAATTGATAAGGCCTTCCTCGATCAAAATCCCAACGCATATGTATCTGCACAGCTTTTGCGTTATCGTGTAAGCAGTATGCCACTAGCAGAGGGGGAAGCATATTACGCAAAAATGTCACCCGCCATGCAGCAAAGCTTCGATGGCCTCGAAATCAAAAAGGAGCTGGATGGCTTGCGGGCTGGCTCTCCGGGCAGTACAGCCTATGAGTTCACCAAAACGGATATCAACGGCAAAACGATTAGTCTCGCTGATTTTAAAGGTAAATATGTGATGCTGGATTTCTGGGCCAGCTGGTGTGGTCCTTGTCGCAAAGGAAATCCCCACCTGAAAGAGTTATATGGTAAGTACAGCGCCAAAGGCTTTGAAATCATCGGTATCTCTGATGACGACAGCAGCCCGGACGCCTGGAAAAAGGCTGTAGCACAGGATGGTATTGGCATCTGGCGGCATGTACTCCGCGGGCTCGACTGGAGCAAACGCGAGAAGAACTTGCCTAATCCGGAGGATACCAGTGACTATTATGGCATTCATTCGCTGCCCACTAAAATACTGATAGACCCCAAAGGGATGATTATTGGTCGCTATGGCGGCGGTGGAGAAGATGATGAGGCCATGAATAAGAAATTGAAAGAGATATTCGGTTCCTGAGCCATTTTAAAACCGGTTAAACATCCCTGCAGCGCTTTTGTTGTAGGGATGTTTCGTTTTTGGGCCTTCCATCTTCCCCAAAACTTCAAAATTGCTATAAATTTACATAGCACCTTCACACCAGGTATGTTATTATGAAAGTATTGATTGTAGAAGATAACAAGGAACTGGCCAGCGGGATATCCGATTATCTCAACGGCGAAAAGTATATCTGTGAGCTGGCGTATACCTTCGAAGCGGCGCGGGAAAAGCTGTCGCTTTTCTCCTACGATTGTATCCTGCTGGACATCATGCTGCCAGATGGTAACGGCCTGGAGTTGCTGAATTACATCCGTAAAGAGAACATCAACAGCGGGGTACTCATCATCTCCGCCAAAGATGCGCTGGATGATAAGGTAAACGGGCTGGAACGTGGGGCGGATGATTATGTCACCAAACCTTTTCACCTGCCGGAGCTGCATGCCCGGCTACGGGCTATTTACCGCCGGAAAAAACTGGAAGGAAGTAATAATAACCTGGTTACTTTCAACGAAATAGTACTGAATACCGATACGGTGGAAGCCACCGTGAATGATATCCTGCTGGATGTTACCCGCAAAGAATTTGACCTGTTGTTGTATTTTGTGGTCAATAAAAACCGCGTATTATCGCGGCAGTCTATTGCCGCCCACCTTTGGGGGGATTATACCGATAACCTGGCTAACTTTGATTTCGTTTACCAACATGTAAAAAACCTGAGAAAGAAGATCAGTGCGGTAGAAGGAACAGATTACATTGAAACGGTATATGGCTTGGGCTATAAGTTTAATACATCCAAAACATGAAGCTACTCAATAAAATAACGCTTTGGTTTATCGGTGTTGTATTGTTGGTAACGCCTGTTACCATGATCATCTCCCGGAATAATATCAAAAAACACCTGGATCAGGCGGAAATAGAGCGGATGAAGGTGGTGAACGACCGGGTGGCCCAACAGCTCCGCGAAGGCGAAAAGCCGGACCGCTATACCCATGGGCGCCCTATTGAAATCAGCCTGTTGCCGGGCGCTTTACCTGCGGAACGGGTTACTGTCAGCAAAGATAATTATGTGGCAGAAGACCTGGGGCAGAAGGAATGCCGCATCACCGTGAACTCTTACTATGAAGTAGGGGCACAGCACTATAAAATTTCTTCTTTCAATTATGTGATTAAGTCAGAAGAAATATTTCAGGGAATGCTTACCGCCGTAATATGGAAAATTGTATTGCTCACCATCGCGGTGTCTGTCACCGCCCGGTTGATCTCCGGCAAAATATTTTCTCCGCTGCGTCGCACCATGAAAGCCATTCATGCTTTTGACCTGAAGCAAAAAAAGAAAATACAACTCCCCCAAACCAGCACTACTGAATTTAAAGAGCTGAATGCTTTCCTCTGTAAAATGACGGATAAAGCCATGGATGACTATGCAGCAGTAAAGGAATTCAGCGAAAATGCGTCGCATGAACTGCAAACACCGCTGGCCGTGATCCGCAGCAAAATAGAATTGCTTTCTGAAACCAATATCGACCACACGCAGGCCGCGCTGATAGGGGATATGCAGAATGCCATTGAAAAGTTGTCGCATATCAACCGCTCGCTGATCCTGCTCACCAAGCTGGAAAATCAGGAGTTCAGAACCACGGAGAGCCTGCAATTCTGCCGTGTTACCAAAGAAGTGATCGCCACTTATGAAGACTGGCTCCTGATGCGGGAAATTAAATTAGTGACAGATCTGGATAAAGGCGTGTCTCTGAACATTCACCCGGCGTTGGCAGAAATGCTGATGAACAACTTGTTGAGCAACGCCATCCGGCATAATCGCGATGGGGGACAAATAGAGGTATTACTCACCCGGCGGGAACTTTGTGTCAGCAATACCGGTCTGCCACCACAAATACCTACCAGCGAACTATTCCAGCGATTTAAGAAAAGTAATCAGAGTAACGATAGTATTGGTCTGGGATTAGCGATTGTAAAGCAAATCTGTGAAGTGAATAATTATACCATTGACTACACCTATATCAATGGCTGGCATCGGGTACATCTTTACTTTTTTAAAGAAGATGCACCAAATGTGATGAACGGCGAACCCTTGCCCACAGCGGCGGAGATAAATGCCTAGGTATCCATCTCCCTAAAAAAATATCAATTTTGAATTTCCTTCAAAGTTACTTCAAAATGATACTGTCATTTTGCAGTTGAAATATCCCTCAAGGTATTTTCAACGTAAAATCTAGTTATTCATGTGGAGTAAAAAATATTGCCTGTTGGCGTTTGCAGCGGTACTAACCGGATACAAGGCAGATGCACAGCAGGTGTTTACCCTTAAGCAGGCCATTGATACCGCCGTCGCCAATTACGGCACTATCAAAGCCAAAGCCAGCTACACGGCGGCTGCACGCGAACAGGTATCGCAGGCACGCCGCGATTACCTGCCTAATGTCAACGTAGGAGTACAACAGGACTATGGTACTATTAATGGTCAAAATGGCCCCCTGTACGGCTTTGGAGGCCTCAGTGCCGCTTCTGCCGGACCATCACTCGATCATCAGAATTGGAATGCCGCCTTCGGCGCATTATATCTTACTAACATCAACTGGGACTTCTTTGCCTTTGGCAGAGCAAAAGAAAAGGTGAAAACGGCAGTAGCGGCCGCCACACAGAACGATAAAGACTGGCAACAAGAGATTTTTAAGCACAAAATTAAAGTGGCGGCCACTTATTTAAACCTCGTGGCAGCACAACAGCTCACCCGTTCCTATGAAGAAAACCTGCAACGCGCAGATACCATCCGCCGCGTGGTAGTGACCCGCGTGAAAAATGGCCTCATCGCCGGCGTAGACTCTTCCCAGGCCAATGCAGAATATTCCAGCGCTAAAATTGCACTTACCAAAGCGAGAGATTTTGAGCAGGAACAAAGCAATCAACTGGCGCAACTGCTGGGCGTAACACCACAATCATTTACGGTAGATACTACCTATATGACGCGTATTCCAGTGATGCCGCAACCAAATTTCAACCCGGATAGTCACCCGCTGTTGCAATGGTATAAAAGTCGCATTGCTCTTAGCGATGAACAAACGAAATACGCGAAAACACTTTACTACCCGGCCTTTTCACTGGTAGGCCTGTTGCAGACACGTGGCTCCGGCTTTGGCGCCGGTTATGCAGCGGATCAAACCGACTACTCCCACGGCTACTGGGATGGCGTGAAACCTACGCGCACCAACTATTTGCTGGGTGTAGGCGTTACCTGGAATATCACCCAGCCATTCCGTATATCCAGACAGGTACGGGCGCAACAACAGATCAGCAAAGGGTTACAGTATGAATACGAACTCGCCGGTCAGCAAATTCGTGCACAACTGGACCTCTCAGATATTAAAATAAAGAATGCCCTGGATAACTACCGGGAAGTGCCTGTACAGGTGAAAGCTGCGTCAGATGCCTATCTCCAGAAATCAGTACTGTATAAAAACGGGCTGACGAACCTGGTAGATGTTACACAGGCGCTCTATGTACTCATCCGGGCAGAAACAGACAAAGACATCGCCTATAGCAATGTGTGGCAGGCTTTATTGCTGAAAGCAGCAGCAGTAGGGGATTTTAGCATATTTGAGAACTAGCGCAGATCGCTTTCGTTAAACGGACGCCATTTTATGGCTTTATTTATCAACACGTCGTTATTATGAACTTAATCAGTTTCGCACTTAAAAAACCTATTACCATACTGGTACTTGTTGCCGGCCTGTTTTTCTTCGGGATAAAAGCGGTCAATACGATTAAGGTCGACATCTTCCCTAAGCTGGACATGCCGGTACTCTATGTATCGCATCCTTTCGGCGGTTATACGCCGGTGCAAATGGAAGCCTTTTTCGCCAAACAATATATCAACATATTCCTGTTTGTAAACGGGATCAAAAGCATTGAAACCAAGAACATCCAGGGCCTTACGCTGATGAAGATCAACTTCTATCCCGGCACCAACATGGCCCAGGCGGCGGCGGAGGTCAGCGCATTTTCCAACAGGATACAGGCGGCGTTCCCGCCAGGCTCCAATCCACCGTTTATCATTCGCTTTGATGCTTCCACACTGCCGGTAGGCCAACTGGTACTTAGCAGTGATAAGCGCAGCAACAACGAATTACTCGATATGGCGAACGTATATGTACGTTCCTCGTTTACGTCTATCCCCGGTCTGGTGGCGTCTCCGCCCTTTGGTGGAAACGTGCGTACCGTGGTGATCAAAGCAGACCCGGTATTGCTGCGTCAGCATAACCTCACGCCTGATCAGCTGGTGGAAGCCATGCGCCTGAATAACCAAACGGCGCCATCAGGGAATGTGCGCATCGGCGATAACAACTATATCACTTCCGCCAATACCACTATCCGTAATATCAAAGATTTTGAAAATATTCCATTGTTTAAGGGAGATGTACAAAATCTGTATCTGCGTGATGTAGCGACCGTGGAAGACGGCGCCGATATTACGGCCGGCTATGCACTGGTAAACGGCAGACGCTCTGTATACCTGAGTATCGCCAAAAGTGCCGATGCATCTACCTGGGAAGTGGTACAAAACCTGAAGAAATCTATTCCAAAAATGCAGGCTCAGCTACCCGAAGATGTAAAGCTGAGCTATGAATTTGATCAGTCCACCTATGTGATCAACTCCGTGAAGAGCTTACTCACAGAAGGTACCATCGGAGCCATTCTAACGGGGCTCATGGTACTGCTCTTCCTCGGGGACCCAAGAGGCGCAATGATTGTGATCCTCACCATTCCTACCTCTATCATTTCGGCGGTACTGTTTCTTAACCTCTTTGGGCAAACCATCAATATCATGACCCTGAGCGGGCTGGCGCTGGCCATTGGTATCCTGGTAGATGAGAGTACGGTGACCATTGAAAATATACACCAACACCTTGATATGGGGAAACCCAAGGCCCTGGCCATCTGGGATGCCTGTCAGGAAATTGCGTTCCCGAAATTGCTGATCCTCTTTTGTATCCTCGCAGTATTTGCGCCGGCATTCACCATGGGTGGTATCCCCGGTTCATTGTTCCTGCCACTGGCCCTGGCGATTGGCTTTAGCATGATCATTTCCTACTTCCTGGCGCAAACCTTTGTGCCGGTGATGGCCAACTGGGTAATGAAAGGTAAGCACCACAAAAAAGCCGATGGCACCAATATGTCAGATGCAGAAGAATTTGCCGCATCAGAACTGGCCGGTACCGGAGAGCACGATACCTGGGAACAGAAAAAAGTATTGGTAGAACGTGCCGATAGCAATCGCGATGGAAAAGTGAGTGGCTTCGAAAAGCTGCGAAACCGCTACCTGCGCTTTATTGGACGCATGATGCCTTATCGCCGGCCTATCGTGATTGGCTATCTCGTAGTGGTTTGCGGTATCGTGGCATTGCTGTTAAGCGGTATTGGCCGTGACGTATTGCCGAAAGTAAATGGCAGCCAATTTCAGCTGAGAATGCGGATTCCGGATGGTACCCGTATTGAAATCACGGAAGCAAAAACATTGCAACTGATGGATGGAATCAGAGGCATTGTAGGTAAAGATAATATCCAAATCACCTCTTCATACGTAGGCATGCATCCGCAGCTGTTTTCCATCAGCCCCATTTTCCTCTGGATGGCAGGGCCGCATGAAGCCGTGTTGCAGGTGGCGCTTAAAGAAGATTATAAAGTCAATCTGGATKAATTGAAAGATAAGATMCGTGCGCGTGCCAAAGGGATTGACCCGCAGATGAAACTATCTTTCGAACCCATTGAGCTGACCGATAAAATTCTCAGTCAGGGATCGCCAACACCAGTAGAGGTACGGTTTTCCGGCCGCGATAAAAAGCAGAATGAAAAGTATGCACAGATCATGGTGGACGAGCTGAAAAAAATCAGCTACCTCCGCGATGTGCAGATTGGGCAGTCTATTAAATACCCGGCACTCAATATCAATGTAGACCGTGTTCGTGCTGCCCAGCTGGGCGTGGATATGAGCGATGTATCCCGTTCACTCATCGCCTCAACCTCTTCTTCCCGTTTAACAGAAAAGAACGTATGGGTAGATGAAAAAGCAGGATATAGTTACAGCGTACAGGTACAGGTACCGGAAAACAAAATGGACAGTAAAGAACAGGTGGGAGAGATCCCGCTGTTGAAAAACACGTCGCGCCCCATATTGGGTGATGTGGCATCCATGTCCAACGACACTACTTACGGAGAAGCGGATAACCTCGGCGCCATGCCAACACTAACGGTAACGGCTAACCTGAATAACAAGGATCTTGGTACCGCTACTACCGATGTAAATAAGGCCATTGCTGCCATGGGCAAACTGCCCCGTGGTTTAAATGTGGAACTGATTGGTTTGAGCAGCACGCTCACAGAAACACTGGATAGCCTGCAGGGTGGTTTGATTGTAGCCATCGTCGTGATCTTCCTGATGCTGGCAGCTAATTTCCAGTCGTTCAAAGTATCAGCAGTAGTGCTGGCAACAGTACCGGCGGTGTTATTAGGGTCACTGGCATTATTGATGTTATGCCGCTCTACCTTAAACCTGCAGTCTTATATGGGAATGATTATGTCCGTAGGGGTATCTATTTCCAATGCGGTATTACTGATCACCAATGCGGAGCAATTACGCAAGCATAATGGCGATGCGCTGTTATCTGCTACAGAAGCGGCGGCGCTGCGTTTACGTCCTATTCTCATGACGGCATTAGCCATGGTGGTAGGTATGATTCCGATGGCCAGTGGTTTGGGAGAAGCGGGCGACCAGTCGTCTCCCCTGGGCCGCGCGGTGGTAGGAGGACTCGTAGCCTCAACTTTCGCTGCATTGTTTATCTTGCCGCTGGCTTTTGCCTGGGGACAAGGTAAAGCAGGCACGCGGAGCGTATCCCTGCATCCGAGAGATGAAGAGAGTGTACATTACATTCCTTCCGACGAAAAAGCATAATCATCTAATTTCTATTAAAATATATTTTATGAACAGCGGTTTCCGTATCACTTTCCCTTTATTGTCTGCAATGATAATCACCGCAGGACTACAGAGTTGTAGCTCCTCCGGCGCTAAAGAAGGGAAAGACCCATCCGCCACTGAAACAGCGCCTTCGCTGGATGCTTTCTCCCTGGAGAAAGGCAGTCTTTCTTCTTCTATACAAATTCCCGGTGAGCTGGTAGCTTTCCAGCAGGTAGACCTTTACGCCAAAGTCAGCAGCTTCGTAAAAAAGATGAATGTGGACGTAGGCAGTGAGGTGGCTGCAGGACAGCTATTAGTGACCTTGGAGGCGCCTGAAATCAATTCACAGTTATCTGGTGCAGAGTCCAGGTTGAAGTCGCAGGAGGCTATTTATTTATCCAGTAAAGCTACTTACGACCGCCTGCTGGAAACCAGTAAAACGCCTGGTACCATTTCACAGAACGACCTGGACGTGGCTTTTGCCCGCCAGAAGTCGGACCTGGCCCAGCTGGAAGCTGCCAGAGCAGCGCATCGCGAAGTAGGTGACAACCGGAACTACCTGGAAATACGTGCGCCCTTCAGCGGCGTGATCACCGCCCGTAACGTAAGCGCCGGCGCCTATGTAGGCCCTTCCGGTAAAGGCTCTGAAATGCCCATCTTCACCTTACAGGAACAAAAGAAACTGAGGTTGGTGGTGAGTGTGCCGGAAGCGTATACCAGCTACCTGAACAACCAGAGCGAAGTGAATTTTACCGTGAGATCACTGGCAGATAAACAGTTTAAAGGAAAAGTAATACGCCTGGCAGGTGCACTGGATCGCAAACTCCGCGCCCAGCACATCGAAATTGATGTGGCTAACAACGATAAAAGCCTGTTGCCCGGCATGGTGGCGGAAGTAGCGGTACCGCTGACCGGCAGCGCCAGCAACTTCCTGGTACCCACTACCGCGGTACTGAATTCAACGAAAGGCGTATATGTGGTGAAAATAGCCGACAAAAAAACAAAGTGGATACCTGTTACCACCGGTCGTACCGAAAAAGGGAAAACAGAAGTATTCGGGGAACTGACCACCGGCGATACACTGGTAACTGTTGCCAGCGAAGAAGTTCGGGATAATGCGCCCGCCAACAATGTAAACGTTAAGTAGGTAGATAGATGATGAATCAAAGGGGCTGTTTCCGTAAGGAGACAGTCCCCTTTTTATTGTCAGGAGCCGGCTACATACAGGCATCCATAATTACCGGTACTCAGCTGTTGTGCGGTGTAATAAATGCTGGTATATGAAGGATCTACCATAGTTGCTATGAAGGAGGAATTATTGCTGGCCATATCAAACTGCATCTGGTAAGCCACCACACCTGCTTCTCCATAAGTGGCGTACGCCATTACTACAAAATCTTCCGGCGCCCAGAAACTTTTAAAGGTATTCACTGTTACGGGACAGCCACACATCATTTTCACGAAAACGGAAATCTCAGAAGAGGAAGGGGCGGTGTTCTGCTCCAGTAGCAATCCAGGCACAATCAGGGTATACGTATAGGCGTCCTGTGTAGGACTAAGTACTACCTGTTGGTTAATTGTTATGGGTGTATCCGAATTAGGATAGGGGATGGTAGCGGTGATAGTCGCGGGTGTCATTGCTGTTACCAGGTACGATGGAAGTGTGCCACATACGGAGTTGCTGTCGGTGGCCAGGTAATCTACCTGTCCGCTGTTGGTATCGTTGGGTGTAATAATCGGCAGCAGGTTGGGCGTACGGCCGTTCACCAAAGGAGTGATGTTACCATCGTCGATACTGCTGCTGGCATTATAGTTTAAGTTGAAGGGCGTGCCACCTACATTCATTACCACGGAGATGGAGTTGTAGCCAGGATTCCAGGCATTGGGTCCCAATAGTTTGCCTCCCAATGCCTGTAGATATACTGTAATCAGCATAATATAGCTATTTTGAGCGTGAGAAAATAGATCATTAATTTAATCATATTCTCCCGGCTCACAAAATAGATCAACTGTTAACGGTGTGGATCACACCCCTGAAGAACCCTGCTGATTCAGCAATTCCCGGCAGGGGATCACTCATGTCTTTTTCATATTCAATACTACATACGCCCTGATAGTTGATCTTGTCCAGCGCGGCCACCAGTTTTTTGAAGTCAATTACACCTCTGCCTATTTCAATGGCTTTGGCATCTTTGGCGGCGGCGCTCACGTCTTTGATGTGGAGATCGAAGATCCTGTTTTTATACGCCAGAATGGCCCTGGAAGGCTCTTCGCCAGCTCTCATGGCATGACCAATATCCAGGCATAATCCCAGTCGCGGGTCCCGGTTTTTGATGAGGTCATACGCATTTTTAGGACCTGGGTACAGCGCATCTTCCGGACCGTGGTTATGTACGGCGAGACGGATATTATAAGCTTTGATTTTTTCTTCGGTGTAGTCTAGTAGCTCCGGTGTAGGTACGCCTACAATCAGCGTTACGCCTACGCGTTTGGCATATTCGAAGGCTTCATCTACTGCTTTTTTTGTTTTCATATAGATAACGCCTACCGCATATACTTTAATGCCGGCAGCAGTAAATTTCCCCAATACTTCCTGTATTTTCTCCGGAGTACTGTTGATAGGAAGATGGATATCTTTCACAGAGATGTTCGTAATATTCACCCGATTCATGATGGCGATAGCCTGATCCAGGTCAAATTTGGCAAAGGTGTAACCGGCCATGCCGATGGCAAGTGTTCCTTTTTCTTTGTTACCGGTGATGGCGGCCGTGGCAGCGAAAGGCGCCATAGTAGTGGCAGCTACGCCCAGGGCGGTTTGTAACAGGAAGTTCCTTCTTGATGACATATCGTTGTTTTACGTGGTGATAGCAATACGGCTGTGCAGGTGACAGGCGACTAAGATCTCTAAAATTTGTTGTTTTTTATGTTAAAGTGTCCGTTTTTTAAGGAAGTAGCGAATGAGGCCGTAAATAAGATGACCGATAAAGATCAGTTGTGCAATGACAAACGACAAGGTCAGGACTGTATAAATCAACATCGATTGCTTGTCTGGACGAATAATCTGATCATCCATTACATAGCGGTGTGTATTATCTAGAAATAAATCGGGGTACCAATAAGTGACCAGTATCATGCCCAATACTGCGCCTAATGTAAGGCCCACATGTAACCAGGTGAGCGTTCTTTTTTGCAGAAACCGATCGAACCAGAAGTATAGCAGCCCAATGACTCCGAAAATTAGCACCTGTACCCATAACAAAAAGGTGGCGGATACTACAAAAATTGTATCATGCAAATGGATGTCTACCTGTTTATGACCGACGAATAGCAACAGCACAAATGTCAGCAACACTGCCAATAGCAATAACAGGTAGGGATGACGGATAATAGCGCCAGTAAACGTTTTGAACATAGCATAAATATAATTAATTCATGGCAAATTCTTCAGGCACGTTAATTGTGCAGCGGGAAATTGCATTTTAATTACGGATCATGAGGAGAATAGCTTTACTATTATTGTCGTTATGTTATTGTTTGACCACCTCCGCACAATTTAGCGACTCGGTGCATTATTATATCAAATACGCATCTACCGGCGCTATCAACAGAACAAACAACGGGAATTCTTTCTTACTAAATAATAACCTGGGCTTTAAAATCAGCAAGAAACGGCTGACCATGAATACCGGCGCCAGTTACGTATATGGTAAGCAAGACCATAGCATGACCAACAACGATGTATCTGCCGCCATGGATGTGAGTATGTACCGGGGAGAGAAGAAAGTCTATTACTGGGCATTGGCCAATTTCGATAAAAGCTATTCGTTAAAAATCAACAGCCGTTTCCAGGGCGGCGGTGGTATTGCCTATGATGTGATCCATCATGCGCAGGCTACCCTGAACCTGAGCGACGGCGTGCTGTTTGAAGCCAGCAACCTTTACCTGAAAGATACCATTCCCGATGTATATCAAACCGTGCGTAACTCCCTGCGCGTGTCGTATAAATGGATCATTGTGAATATGGTGGTGCTGGAAGGATCTAACTATATACAAAATTCACTTATTCACGGTGACGACTATATTATAAAATGCAATAACAGTCTTTCCGTGAAACTCCGTTCCTGGCTGAGTGTTACAGCTGCTATGACGTATAACAAAGTAAACCGCACGGATAGGGAAAACCTGTTGATGAACTACGGGCTTACGGTAGAGAAGTTTTTTTAGTGATCTTATTTCCGAAGGGCGGATTGTAGCTCCCTATATCCCCAGAATAGGAATAACAGGGAGAGTACCAGACAAAAAACAACCGTGAAGGAGATACCTTCTTTCAGGTAGCCCTTGTAAGGTAAATACAACGAGGCGATGCCGACAAGGATGGATAGCGCACCCTTCATCAACAACTTTTTTTTATCCGGTAATTGAGCGAGGGGTACCGCTACAGGCCTGGCTTGAGGGCGATTAACAGCGGGGAGTTTATACTTATCCGCATTTTCTCCCGGAAAATCGCCATATCCAATGAGGGTAGTGATATCTGCGTGATTAAAGTAGCCGCTGATTTTTTCGTCGTCCTCCAGCATCAAAGCATCCAGGTCTTCGTAGAGGTGTTGCAGCAAGGTGTCTATGTTGTTAAAACCAGACAAAGCGAAAATATCCAGCTCCAGCATATCCTGTTCAGTCGTATTCTTATCAAGGAAGGTGATGAAGTCACGATAAAGTGGCATTACTTCCGGGAAGCTATGTTCAAAAAAAAGGATATTACTTTCGGCATTGACCAGCGCATCTTCTTTAGTGACAGAGATATGGGATTCGCCTGCTACAAAATTATCTTCATCCGTTTCTTCTATTGCGGCGTATCTTTTTCTCATGGCGGGTTCCGCGCGTTTTACATCATCTTCCTCCATCAGGGTAAGCCAGAAAAGGGGCAGGAGGTTATTGGCCTCAAACAGCACTGCCGATGCTTTCGGGTTTGATTTAATCAGGTAAGTACGATGTCCCATTGAACTGATATTTAGAGGATTGGGTAAGATGCCTAAAATAAGGAAACTATTGATGGAACGATCAGTGATCATGTACACGAAAGATTTTTAGTGTATTTTGGTTTCCGGATCAGCACATATGAAAGGATTACTACAAACGATTATTTTATTAGGAACGATACAGGGCATTATCGTAAGTGTATTGCTTTTTTTTGCACCGAATAACCGGTTGGCGAACCGGCTGTTGGGCGCTTTCATTTTACTCATGGCCACTGCCAGTTTTGGGGTATATGCCGGTTTTAAAGACTGGTTTGGTTCACCCTGGCTGGCGTTCCTGTCCAACTTTGTGCCTCTGGTTACGGGTATGTTGTTCGGGCCGCTGATGTATTTTTATATTCGTGCATTCCTCGAACCCGGTTTCAGATTGGGGCGCCGGGAGCGGTTACAATTCCTGCCCGCCATTATTGACCTCGGCCCACCTCTTATTGCCATTATTTTTGTTATCGGTGTATATACCCATACAATTAAAAATGTGTCGGGCCCCTGGGGAGCTTTTATCGACGACTATAACGTATACGCAGATATTCCCCGGTGGTTATCCGTAACAATATACACCTACATCTCCCTCAAATACCTGGCGCGTTACCAGGCTGCGGGCAAAGTTACACCGGGCTGGTCCTGGTTACGGCAGTTTGCCCTGGGAATGGCCGCATTTGCAGCTGTATGGCTGGTATATCTGGTGCCTTACGTGATCCCACGCTATACCAATATGATGTTGGATCGCTTCGACTGGTACCCCATTTATATCCCGCTGACGCTTCTGATCTATTGGCTGGGTATCCGCGGCTATATCATTTCTTATCAACAACTGGTCACCGATAAAAAAGCAGACACCCCTTTGCCGGTAGCCACGGTCGACGCGGCGTTGCTGTCTTTGAAAAAAGCCATGGAAGAAGACCGCCTGTACCTGGATACCGGGCTTAATCTGCAGCAGGTAGCAGCTCATACCGGACTTTCTCCCAAAACTATATCCGCAGTACTTAATCAGCACCTGGGTAAAAACTTCAATGAGTATATTAATACTTACCGCGTTGAGCTGTTTAAGGAAAAATTATTAGCCGCCGATGCGGCGCAACTTACCTTTGCAGGGTTAGCATACGATTGTGGCTTTAGTTCTCCCGCTACTTTTCAGCGGGCATTCAAACAGCATACCGGCATGTCGCCTTCCGAATTCAGGAAAACGGCCGCGAAAATGTAATTAAATCCGTTTTTATATTGCTCAAATCCGGATATGAGTAGGTGAAATCCCACTGAAGGCGCAGCTTTGTGAGAAAACCCATTCTCCACATGATCAATTGCTCCAACGCATTCCGCAAAGGCTTATATCTGCTATTAGTGCCATTATTTTTTTCGTGTAGCACTACACGTACTCCCCGAACCGTCGCCAAAGTAACGCCACAGGATAGTGTATGGGGGACCGCCAATATCGCCGCTTTTGAAAAGGAAATAGCGCAGCTGCGGGAACACTATCACATTCCCGGCATCTCTGTGGGCATCATGAACGGGCATCAGTTGATCTGGAAAAAAGGATTCGGCTACGCAGACAAAGAACGCCAGATTACACCGGATGAAAATACAATCTACCAGGTGGCATCTGTCACCAAAACATTTGGCTCCATTATCCTGATGCAGCAGGTGGAGGCTGGGAGAATCAGCCTGGATGATCCTATCAGTAAGTATAAGATCAATCTGGGCGCCCGCTGGGGAAGTGATCCGAAAATCAAAATTAAGCACCTGCTCACGCATACGGCAATGGGAACGGCCTTAAAAGGGTTCAAACCGGGATATAAATTCCGTTACAACGGCGCCTGGTATCAACAGTTGGGCAAAGCCATTGAGCAGGCTTCCGGTAAATCGTTCGGCGAGCTACTAATGAAGGAAATTGTGGTGCCGCTGTCGCTTAAAAATACGGCCCCCAGCACCGACGATAGCCTGAATTTCGCACTCACCGGATATGATAAAGCCGTGTTTATGCAGCGTGTCGCCAAACCATACGATTGGCAACACCAGCAAATGGTCCCCATCACTTTCAATTACCAATTTGGCCCCGCTGCCGGTATCATGAGCAGCGTAGCGGATTTGGGAATTTATTCCAATGCTATTGACGACGGGAAATTCCTGCAGGATACTACGTGGAAACAGGTATTTACGCCTTTTGTTACGCCCAAAGGCAAACACATTCAATATGGTCTTGGCTGGTTTATTGGCCACTACAAAGGCCTCAAAGTGGTATGGCATACCGGCTGGTGGACCGGCTATTCCGCGCTTTTTGTAAAAGTGCCGGAGAAAGATCTCACGTTTATTGTGCTGGCTAACTCACAGGACCTGAGTCGTCCGTTTTATCACCTCATGCGGATAGGCCCCATGGGATTTTATCGTCCTTTTAAGCGCAACCTGAATAAGCGCCTGGATGCGTCGGATTTTGGAAAGGCGTTTCTGGAGCATTTTGTAAAGCAGAAAGCATAAAGCAGAAAGCACAAAGCTATTGTAGCGAGTAGATATCCGCAATAATCACTCGCTACAATAGCTTTGTGCTTTCTGCTTTATGCTTTCTGCTCAAAAAATCAGTGCGCTCCCGGATCTGGCTCAAAGTCCATCGAAACGGAGTTCATACAAAAGCGTTTATGCGTAGGCGGTGGACCATCATCGAAGATGTGCCCCAGATGTGAACCGCAACGTTCACAAAGCACTTCGGTGCGTTGCATGCCCAGGGAATTGTCTTCTTTGTAAATGACGCTATTGGCTCTCAGTGGTTCGAAGAAGCTGGGCCAGCCACAGGAGCTGGCAAACTTGGCATCCGAACGGAAGAGAGGATTACCGCATACGGCGCAGTAGTAGCTGCCTTTTACGTCTGAATCCCAGTATTTCCCGGTGAAGGGTCTTTCGGTAGCAGCTTCTCTGGAAACGGCGTAAAGGTCCGGGGGCAATACTTTTTTCCATTCAGCATTGGTAACATGCAGTTTGCGCGTGTCTGTTCTGGAGTAATATGGGTTCTTTTCCATGGGTTCTTTATTGCCCGTCTGGCTATGGCAGGCAATCTGCGAAGCCAGGATCAGTGTTAAAAGAAATATCGGTTTCATCTTTTTTGACGATTGATAAGGTACCTAAAATTACGGATTTAAAGCCGTATGTCCGTTGTTCTCTTATTAGACGGAGATAACAGTAGATCCTTACAAAAAAGAGGTATTTATACCGTTTTCCGCAGCTGTGCCACTATGAGTTCCACTTTTACATGCAATTCTTTTCCCAGCGTGTCCAGGCCTTCATAACCCTGAAAATGTGTTGTTGGATGGAAGTAGCTGAGGGTAGTTCCTTTGTCCGTGGCCCGTAACACCAGTTTCAGCGGTACTTCAATCACTGCGGTGGGGTCCTGGTCCAGCAATTGTTTCATATATACCGGGTGGAAGAACAGTAATTGCCGCACGGGGCCAATCTCGATTTGCTGAGAGGCCAGGATTGCCTGTGGGTTGATTTCATGGAGCAGCAGGAAACCGTTGTCGGTGATGGCGGTTCTGGCTTGGGACAGCGCCGTTTCAAAAGGCCGGTCCAGTAATACGGTGATATTATCTGTTTTCATGGGTATTGTCATTTAAAGGGTGAGCAACAGCGGGCCAGTCAATCGGGGTGCCGGCTACAATGTTTACGTAGTTGCTGAAAATGTTGCGTACCACGTTACCGATAATTTCGAGGACTTCTCCTTCTGTATAGCCGGCTTCCTGCAGCTTTTGTACATCATTGGGCGATAAGCTGTTGGGCGCTGCCAGCAGCTGATGGGTAAATGCGAGGCCTGCATTTACTTTAGGGTCCACGGAATCCATCTTTCTGGCATCCAGCTGGTCGGCTTCTGATAAGCCGGCTTTGGCGCCCGTGTAGGTATGTGCGGCCAGGCAGTAGTTACAGCCGTTGTATTCGGCTGAGGCGAGGGCAATTCTTTCAGCCATGGGAGCGCCGAGTGTACCTTTGCGAAGTGCATTGCTAAGCTGTGCATAGGCTTCCAGGGTGGCGGGCGAATGGGCCATTACACCGTACATGTTGGGTACACGACCCAGCAGGCGATTTACCTGGGAGAGTACGGGTTGCGCCGCTGCGGGGGCTTCCGTTAAAGAGAGTGGTGACATTGTTTTCATGGTTTAGATCGTTGGTTATAGACAAATTTGTCTATAATGAATTTAAAAAATTACCCGTAGCTACGGGCATTGAAAAATAGGGTGGTGGTGAGCAGGTAATTAAGCCATGGCAATCAGCCGCTTCACCATTTTTTTAGCCGTTTTTACCGGCCATATTTCTTTATATACTTTGCTTTCTACAATAGCGCCTTCAAACAGCAGGTAAATGGTGTCTGCCGTGCCTGCAGCCGCCTGTCCAGGGATAGCAGTCAGCAGCTGATGCAGGTAGCGTCTCAACTTCCGCTTATGTTCCAGCACCTGTTGTTGCATCTCCGGCTGTGCATCGCCAATTTCTGCCAGCATATTAATAAAGCGACAACCTTTAAAACGCTGTAACGGCAATTGTTTTTCCAGGAAGTCAAAGGTCGCCAGCAAACGTTCTTCCGGACCTGTTTTTTGTTCCACGACGGCGGTAATTGCTGTAAACCATTGCGTCCTGGCTTCTTTCAGGTAGGCCAGTCCCAGTTCCTCCTTGGAGCCAAAGTGCGTATAAAGACTCGCTTTAGCAACACCCGCTTCTTCCAGTACCTGGTTGATGCCGGTGGCGTTGTAGCCCTGTTCATAAAACAGGCGGCCCGCAGTGGCCATGATCTTTTCCTTTGGATTACCTGGTCTTGCCATGATGTAACAAAGCTAGTCAGAAAAATAATAATAGACAAATTTGTCTATTATTATTTTTTCGGGAGATGATTACCTTGTGGAGGTGGCTGCGCTCCGCTTTTTTAGCAAAGGAAAAAACAGCTGGTCCCCTCGATAAATAAAATGTGGTCCCCTATAGCTATCAACGTTGGTGATACTTTTGCGTATATAAATTTGAAAATATGAAAGACTCAACAGGATATCCTCAGTTAATCTTGCGTTTGGCACTGGGAATCGGCTTTATCTTGCCGGTAATGGACAGGCTGGGTATGTTAGGCGCCCCCGGATCGGAGGCGGTGGCGTGGGGCGACTGGCCTCATTTTATTGCCTACACAGAAACGATACTCCCTTTTTTGAATAAGCCACTGGTGAATGTAGCTGGTGCGCTGGCTTCCACTGCAGAAGCTATATTCGGGATTTGTTTGATTTTGGGATTCAAAACCAAACAGGTAGCCTTTGGCAGCGCCATACTCACCTTAACCTTTGGCATCTGTATGGCGCTGTTTTTAAACATTCATGCGCCATTTAAGTATCCGGTATTTGTTTTCGTAGGCGCAGGTTTTGTGCTTTCCGGCGTTCCCAGATTTAAATGGAGTCTGGATGATGCACGTTTGAAGCAACACTAATCCATCGGAGGGAGACAACGTTATCAGGAAGAATAATAATAGACCATTTCGTCTATTATTATTTTTTCGGGAGATGATTATCTTGTGAATTCATTTCACAATTAAATCTGTTGCCCGTGTCTCGTAAACTTTGTTGTCTTGTTACTGCCGCATTACTAGTGGGTTTGCTGGCCAATGCCCAGCAGTATTATCTTTTTGTTGGAAGTTATAATCGGGATAAAGAGAAAGAAGGGGTGTACCTGTATCGCTTCAACGATCACACCGGCGCCTTACAGCCCGTGTATGCACTGAAGGGTATTCTGAATCCTTCCTTTCTGACCATATCCCCCAACGGCAAATACATTTATGCCTGTTCAGAATCGCAAACGCCTGATATTGGAGGCGTGAGCAGCATGGCATTCGACAGTACCAAAGAAACACTGACCCTGCTGAGCCGGCAGAGTAGCGGAGGCGACAATCCTGCCTATGTGGGTGTAGACAAAGCTGGCAAATGGCTACTCTGCGCCAATTATACCGGTGGTAGCCTCTCCATTTTTCCGTTGGAGGCAAACGGGCACATCGCACCCGCCCGCCAGACGATCACATTCCGCGACAGCAGTATTTTACCCCGTCAAACCAGCTCGCATATACATGCCGCCGTATTTGCGCCAGACAACCACTACGCATTTTTCCCCGACCTGGGCGCCGACAAAATCAGGGCATACCAGTTATTTCCTGACCAGCCGGCCCCGCTGCAACCCGCCACGCCGCAGTATACGGTTACTGCCCCGGGCAGCGGCCCCCGTCACCTTACGTTTCATCCTACCTTACCTTATGCTTACTGCATCAACGAAATAAGCGGTACCGTCACCACCTATCGTTATCATCCCGGCCGCCTGGATAGTATACAGGGTATTAGCGCCCACCTGCCATCACCCGCAGCGGACTACAACGGCGCTGACATTCACATCTCCCCAGATGGTAAATTTTTATATGCCTCCACCCGCGAGGATGCCAATATGATTTTTATTTATGCTATTCATCCGCAAAAAGGTACCCTGAACCAAGTCGGACAGGAGTCGACCCGGGGCGCACATCCACGGAATTTTGCGATTGACCCTACCGGCAAATTCCTGCTGGTGGCAAATCAACGCAGTGGCAACATCGTGGTATTTAAGCGGCATCCGAAAACCGGCCTGCTCACCGCCACCGGGACGGAGGTGAAGGTATTGAACCCATCTTCCCTGCAAATAAGGGCCTATGCCAGGTAAAAGGAGGCCATCAAAAAAAAATTAAAATAGCAAATCACTGCTGACATAAGGTTGTCATAACCCCAAAATACCTTTGACTTATCAAACACAAAAGCAAGATTATTAAAACCCATAAAAACCCGGAAACATGAAAGAAACATCAATATTACGTGGCCTCGCAACGATCAGCTTTTACGCATCAGACCTGGAAGCAGCCAAACAATGGTATGCCAACTTCCTCGGCATGGAACCTTATTTTAACGTTCCCGGCTATACGGAGTTCCGCGTGGGCGACTATCAGCATGAGTTAGGTATCATTGATAGCAAATATGCCCCTGAAGGCGCTGCCACACCAGGAACCGGCGCTATTGCCTACTGGCACGTAGATGATCTGAATGGAACCCTCGATCGCCTCCTGGCCGCCGGTGCCAGATTGTATGATGAAATTACTGACCGCAGCGGCGGAAAAGGCGCGTTCGTAACCGCTTCTGTAGTTGATCCTTTTGGAAATATCCTCGGCATTATGACGAATAAACACTACCTGGAAATACTGGCTGCTAAAGCAAACCAATAAACAATCCATACCCTCACCCAATAACTGCTGCACAATGGAAACGAACAAAGGTCAGGAAGTATTTTATGCCAAAAACAGGCAACAATGGCGTCAGTGGCTGGAAAAACACGGCCAGTCAAAAAAGGAAGTTTGCCTTATTCTGTACAAAAAAGACAGTGACACGCCCAGTGTCAGCTATCCGGAGGCAGTAGAAGAAGCACTCTGCTTCGGATGGATCGACTCCCTGACCAACAAGCGGGATGAAGACAGCCGGTACCAACGGTTTTCACCGCGCGGCCCTAAAAGTAACTGGAGTAAATCCAATGTGGATAGAGTAGAGAAATTGATTGCAGCAGGACTCATGACCCCTCACGGCCAGAAACATGTAGATATTGCGAAAGGGAATGGGAAATGGGATGCAGCGATCGCAGCTGTGAACAAATAGCTGCCGGCATTTTAGCCAATGCGGCGGAGAGGATAAAATATTGGTCTTCGCTGCATTGGCTAAAAGCTAACTGCTAACAGCTAAAAGCTGCTCCTAATGCTGCTACCGTTGGGAATATAAAATCAGGTGCGGCAGTAGTTAACTCATTCGTACTACCGTATCCGTAGCCTACGCCAATGCAGGCAATATTGTTTTTCTGCGCCCCGATAATATCATGTTTACGATCGCCAATCATAATGGTGTTTTCCGGTGTTAACTGCTCTGTGTCGAGTACATAGCGGATTAAATCTCCTTTATCAGCCCGGGTGCCATCCAGTTCACTGCCGTAAACGGCCGTAAAATAAGGGGCCAGATCAAAATGATCTATCACTATGTGGGCAAAAACAATCGGTTTCGAGGTTGCTACAAATAAGCGGCGTCCCTGCTGTTGCAAATTGGTCAGCAACTCCGGGATACCTTCATAGCGTTGATTTTCGTAAATACCGTTGACTTTAAAATACTCCCGGTAGGCATTTACCGCCTCCCAGGCCTGGGCTTCTGAGAAGGAATAATATGTCATAAATGACTCATGTAACGGCGGACCAATGAACGGAATGAGCCGGTTCAGATCTGTTTCCTCAATCCCCGCTTTCGCCAGCGCATATTGCACTGATTTGGTGATCCCAATTTTAGGATCTGTTAAAGTACCATCCAGGTCGAAAAGCACGTTATTATATCTTATCATGACCGCAATTTAATGCATCCTGCGGACGTTGTATAACTGAACTTACTGCTGTTATTTATACCTTTGATGTCATGAAAAAAAAATTACTTTTTTGTTGTATGTTGAGTTGTGCTGTTGTGTTGTTTCCTTCCTGCGGCAAAAAAACTGATACGCCAATCACACCTACTACGCCGACTACTCCCACCACACCTACCACGCCAAAGTCATATACTGATGTAGAGGAAGCCTTAACGGATGCCGTTAACAAAGAGTTTGGAGCGCCATGTTATGCTATTGTTCAGGTAGATGGAAAAACAGTTATTTCCAAAGGATATGGTGGATTTGAGTCTACTACCGTTAAGCCTATTGCTTCCTGCTCCAAATGGTTATCTGCAGCGGTTTTAATGAGCCTGGTGGACGACGGAAAATTGCAGCTGTCGGATACTATTGGCAAATACCTGCCCATCTTTACCACTTACAAGAAGGGAGCCATTACCATGGCCCAGCTGTTTTCGCATACCTCCGGTTTCCCCGGCGCATCTGCACAGGGCTATGAGTCGGATGTATTCACCACGCTGGAAACGGCCACCAACAACATTGCAGCTAATGTGCCATTGCAATACGCACCCGGATCTACCTTTGAATATGGTAGTGTGAGTATGCAGATTGCCGGTCGCATTTGTGAAGTAGTATCCGGCAAAAGCTGGAAAACACTGGCAGATGACAAGCTATTTACGCCATTAGGCATGACCCACACTAGCTACGGAATTACTAACAATCCGAAAATCGCCGGCGGCGCCAGCAGTTCCCCGGACGATTACATGCTTTTCCTGTATATGATTATGAACAAAGGAGTAGCTGCCAATGGGAAAAAAATATTGTCTGAAGCCGCTATTACTGCTATGGAACAGCCGCAAACCAGCAGTGCTACTACCTTCGTGTCGTCCCCTTATCCGCTTGACTTACTCACCTCTAAAGGCGTGTATGGTATTGGCAACTGGCGCGATGTGACCACTCCGGATGATGTATTGATTGAAAACAGCAGCCCTGGCTTATTTGGTAGCCACCCCTGGATAAACCGCGGCAAAAAAATAACCGGATTTATCTTTACCTATATCGAGAAGAACGGCTACTACACTACGATGCCTGCTTCCCGCAAGATCCGGCTCATGCTGAGAAATAAATAATTTTAGCATAAAGCATAAAGCAAAAAGCTATCGAAACGCTCTGGTCAATCGTTTCAATAGCTTTTTGCTTTCTGCTTTATGCTTTCTGCTCTCAGACAACTATATTTACGAAATAGATTCACCGTTATGAAAAGATTTGCATGGCTGCTGTTGAGTATAGCCATTACCGTTACTACACAGGCACAGGAGCCATTTATCACCACTTATGGTCACCTCGATAATGCGCTGTATAACATCAGTTCCGCCAGGAAAGCCACTGTCACCTTTTTGGGCGGCTCCATTACCAATATGGAAGGCTGGCGCGGAAAAGTGGGTGATTATTTGTCTGCCTCCTGGCCTGGTACTGCCTTTCGGTATATCAACGCAGGTATCCCGTCGCTGGGAAGTTTGCCACATGCCTTCCGTTTTAAACAGGATGTTGCCGATAAAGGGCAAACAGACCTGCTTTTCATTGAAGCAGCAGTAAACGACCATTTAAACGGTACCAACGAAATTACCCAGCGCCGGGCCATGGAAGGGATTATCCGCCATGCGCTCCGCGTGAACCCTAAAGTCAATATCGTGTTGATGGCTTTTGTGGATGAAGATAAAATGGCCGATTACCATGCCGGTAAAATTCCCCTGGAAGTGCAGGTGCACGAGGATCTTGCTAAAAAATACCACCTGCCTTTCATTAACCTCGCTAAAGAAGTTACCACCCGCATTGATGCGGGCGAGTTTAACTGGAAAGATKATTTTAAAGACCTGCATCCATCTCCCTTCGGACAAAATATCTACTTCAACGCCATCAAACGCTTGCTGGAAAGTGATTTCAGCAGACCCGTGCCTAAACACCCGGTGGCGTTTAAATTGCCTGCACCTGCTGATCCGCTGAACTACGAAAATGGTAACTATGGAGATGTGCACCRTGCTACCGCCAAAAATGGTTTCAGGGTAGTAGAGTCCTGGGAGCCCACCGATAACGTATCTACACGGGAAGGCTTTGTGAAAGTACCGATGCTGGTATCTGAAAAAGCCCATGCTACTGTTACATTTGCCTTCACAGGCCGCACCATTGGTGTGAGTGTTTTATCCGGACCAGACGCTGGCGTGATCACCTATCGCATTGATAACGGTCCCGCACAAACGAAAGATATCCGGACACAATGGAGCAAAAGTCTTTATCTGCCCTGGTACCTGATCCTGGGCGATGAGCTGTCGCCCGGAAAGCATATCCTGACTATTGAAACCGGTGATGCGGCAGCTGTAACGAGGATCGTACATTTCCTGGTAAACGGATAAAAGCGTTACCCCATATGGGAAACCTCTTTCTTATATTCCCGGGGTGTTTTGCCTTTTATTTTTTTGAAGAAGCGATTAAAGTGGGTGGTATTGTTATATCCGCATTTGGCCGATAGTTCCATCATAGGCATTTCCTTTTCCTGTAACAGCCGGCAGGCATAGCCAATTCTTAATTCATTCACAAAATGAGTAAAAGATTTTTGTGTCCTGCTTTTGAAAAAGCGACAAAAAGAATGCACATTGATGCCCGCTACGGCGGCTATTTCAGATAAAGGGATATCTCTTTTGAAGTGACGGAAAATGAATTTGAAGATATCATCCATCCGGGACTGATCTTTATCATTGTACAGGTTCACATAGTTAGGACTCGCCAGCAACCGGCATTCTTTGGCCGACATCATGCTTTGGAGTAACGTAATAAACGTGATGGTTTGCGGAAGGTCTTGCTGCTGCAGCATTTGCCGCATGAGCGCCACGATATCCGCTTTGGCCTTGCCGTAAAATTCGATGCCCCGCTGCGATTTCTTCAGCCAGGCTTTCACATGACTGATATTGCCAAATGGCGCCAGGTGCTCCAGCAATAAATCCGGTGAAACATACATGGCCAGCGACCGTGCCTGCAATTGATCTTTTCCTTCGAAATATTTTTGTTCATTATGCCACACATGCGGTGTTCCCGAACCAACAAAAATCAGTTCCCCGCTTTCAAAATAAGTGACATTGTCACCAATCATGCGGCGCCCCGCGCTTTCTACCACATATACCAACTGGCATTCATCATGAAAATGAAATTCGGTAGAAAAGTACGGCTGCGTAATTTCCTTTACCTGGTATACGCGCTCTTCAAGGGCTTTATCGCCCGGTATAGCAAAAAGTGGCTTCATATTATCTGCCTAAAATAATAAAAAACAAGAATAAAGTCAAAATAGTGTTTATTTAAGTCAATTTCACGGGGATGAGCTACCTTATTGATGATTACTTTTGAAACCGGATGCTAATCGATCCTGCATGTCGGATATTTTCCACGGAAACAATAGGAATGATGATACTGAAGAACAAAATAGTGCTGATTACGGGAGGCGCATCCGGCATAGGAGCCGCCTGTGCATTGAATTATGTGACAGAAGGGGCTACGGTAGTGCTCCTCGATAAAGATGCCGCTGCGTTGCAGTCGATGGAAGCACAACTGGGCAAAGGCCATCTGTTTATCAACGCCAATGTGGCGGACAATACCGCTGTACAAACAGCCATCAACCACACCTTGCAAACTTACGGCCGGCTCGATGCCATTCATAATAATGCCGGCGTTGCCAGTCCTGCTAAATCGCTGGACGACACCACCGAAGCAGAATGGGACCTGTTGATGAATGTCAACCTCCGCAGCATTTACTATACTACCCGCCATGGCCTCGCTGCACTGAAAGCAACCAAAGGCTGTATCCTCAACACCAGCAGCCTGGTAGGGGAAATAGGACAGGAGCAGCATGCCGCCTATGCAGCCACCAAAGGCGCCGTTAATGCGCTCACCAAAGCCATGGCATTAGATTACGCGCCTTATGGGATACGCGTCAACGCGGTAGCACCTGCCGGTGTATGGACGCCCATGCTGCGGCAATGGAATAAAGAACAAGCCGATCCATCCCGCATGGAACAATACCTGGACCAGATTCATGCCCTGGGCTATTGCCCCGAGGCGACAGAAATTGCCAGCGTATGTGCGTTCCTGTTATCCGATAACGCCCGCTTTGTAACGGGCACTATTATGCCCGTGAGCGGTGGCGCCGAACTAGGTTATAAACGAACACTATAAATTCCAACTAATGAAACGTATTGCCATCTTATGTTTAATGCTGTTAACTTTCAACAGCTACGGGCAAACCAATGCCCAGCTAGACCCGAAAATACTGACCAGCAAAGCGGTTATGGATCAGTTCATGGACCTGCGTTTCGGCATGTTCATCCACTGGGGACCCGTTACCCTGCGGGGCACGGAAATCGGATGGTCCCGGCATAACCAGGTCCCTGCCAGTGATTACGATACGTTGTATAAAGCATTTAACCCTGTGTTGTTTAATGCCGACGAATGGGTGAAAACCGCCAGCGACGCCGGTATGAAATACCTGACCATCACCGCGAAGCATCACGATGGATTCTGTTTATGGCCATCTGCCTATACAGACTATAATATCATGTCTACTCCCTTTAAAAAAGACGTGGTAGGATTATTAGCCAAAGCCTGTAAAAAATATCATATCAAATTCTGTATTTATTATTCTGTTTTGGATTGGTATAATGAGTACTATCCTTTCGATAATACCGTTGATGCAACAAAGGACCCACGGAAAAAACCAGATATGGAAAAGTATGTAGCCTATATGAAAAACCAGCTGAAAGAACTGGTGACGAACTACGATCCTTACATGCTTTGGTTCGATGGCCCCTGGGAAACTGTGTGGACACCAGCCATGGGACTGGACATCTATACTTATCTCAAAACGCTGAAGAAAGACCTGATCATCAACAATCGTTTGGGTAAAACGTTTGCAGGCACAGAAGCAGTGGGAACATCCAACTTTCTGGGCGACTATGATACACCGGAACAACGCATTGGCGGCTTAAACATGGATACACCCTGGGAAACATGTATGACCATCGCCGAACAATGGTCCTGGAAGCCTAACGATAAAATGAAATCATTAAACACCTGTTTGCAAACGCTGGCGAAAGTAGCTTGTGGTAACGGTAACCTGCTGTTTAATGTCGGCCCACGCGCTGATGGACTGATAGAACCCGCACAGGCCGCGCGTTTGAGAGAAATGGGACAATGGCTGAAACAATACGGCGCTGCTATTTACAATACCCAGGGTGGTCCATACTTTCCTACTGATACGTATGCGGCTACACGCAGTGGTAAAAAAGTATACGTGCATATTTTCAAACCGGTAGATAAATTAACACTGCCTGCCATACCAGGTGTTAAAGTAAACAAAGCTTATGTGATGAAAGGCGCTGCTGTTCATTTATCACAAACCAGCGAAGGTATTACCCTCACGTTACCCGCAGTATTGCCTGATGTGAATGATACCGTGATTGTATTGGAAACAGATAAATCTGTGGCAGATATCGCCCCTATAAAAACAGTGAACATAAAATGATTAAAAAAATCGTAGTAAAAGATGCCCGTTTTCCTTTGTCGGGTGGTGCGGGAAGTGATGCTATTCATCAGAATCCAATTTACTCCTACGCAGTTGCCTGCCTGTACGATGAGAAAGGCAATTGCGGTACCGGCCTCGCATTTACGCTGGGAGCGGGGAATGAGCTGGTATGTGCCGCTGCCCGGTTTTATGGAGAACAGTTGATAGGGAAAGATATCAATGAAGTGATGGCCACTTTTGGCGAATGGTTCCGCCTTCGTTCCGATGAGCAGCAATTCCGCTGGCTCGGGCCTCACAAAGGGGTGGTACATCTTGCATTGGCCGCTGTCACCAATGCCTGTTACGATTTATGGGCCAAACAACAGCAGGTGCCTTTATGGCAACTGCTGTTGAGCCTCACACCGGAGCAGTTGGTGAATACCCTGGATCTCTCTTACCTCGAAGAAGTATTACCCCGGGAGGAAGCCGTGGCTTTATTAACGGATATGCAGCCTTCCCGTGAATCCCGGGAAGGTATCCTGAAAACGGGATATCCGGCCTACGATACGTCTGCCGGCTGGTTCAACTATTCTGATGATCAGCTGGAAGCCAACTGTAAACGTGCACTGGACAAAGGCTTTAGCGCACTGAAATTAAAAGTGGGCGCAAAAGACCCGGACACGGATATACGAAGAGCACATATTGTAAGAAATACTGTCGGCGATCAGGTCAAAGTAATGGTAGATGCTAATCAGCAATGGAATCTGCCGCAGGCATTAGCGATTGGTAAAAGGCTGGCAGACATCCGTCCTTACTGGATAGAAGAGCCTACTCACCCGGATGATGTGCTGGCACATAAAATCCTGGCAGATGCTTTGAATCCTGTGAAGCTGGCATTGGGCGAACATGTACCCAACAAAGTGATCTTTAAAAATTACCTGGAAGCCCGCTGTGCCGGCTTTATCCAGGTAGATGCCGTGAGAGTGGGAGGCGTCAGCGAGTTCCTGACCGTAAGTTTGCTATGCAAAAAATACGGCGTACCGGTGGTGCCACATGTGGGCGATATGGGGCAGCTGCATCAGCATCTGGTGCTGTTTAATCATATCGGTATGGGACATGAAGCCTTGTTCCTGGAGCATATTCCTCACCTGCGTTCACACTTCACACATCCTGCCGAAATCAGCAGCGGATTTTACCGCACACCTGAAATACCCGGCAGCAGTTGTGATTTGCTGGCGCTTAATACATTTCCCGGATGATTTCTACAACAGATACCATCATCAGCATTTGTTACGTGGCCTTTATTGTGCTGCTGGGATTCTGGGCCGGATGGTCGGGGAAGAAAGGCAGCAATGAAGCCGGAGAATATTTCCTGGCGGGCAAATCCCTTCGCTGGCCTATGATAGGCATGGCCTTATTTGCCACCAATATTTCGTGTTTGCATCTGGTAAGTCTTGCCCAGAGCGGATTTGACTCTGGCCTGCTGGCAGGTAATTTCGAATGGATGGCCGCTTTTACGCTGATATTACTGGCGCTTTTTTTTATTCCGTTTTACATACGTTCCGGCGTGGCTACTTTGCCCGACTTCCTGGAGCGGCGGTATAACCGCGCGTGCCGCGACTGGCTCGCGATTGTATCTGTGGTATCAGCGATTGTTATTCATATTGCCTTTTCTTTTCTGGCAGGGGGTATTGTGCTGGAAACTTTGTTCGGCATCAATATGTTCACCAGTATCATCATGATAGCAGTGGTGACAGGTGCGTATACTATTGTGGGAGGACTGCGTGCGGTGGTAGTCACGGAATCCGTGCAAACCGTGGTATTGCTGGCCGGCGCCATTATCATCACGGTATTGTCGTGGTGGAAAGTGGGTGGATGGCAGCCGGTGATGACGGTATTACACGAGCAACACCAATTGAGTAAACTCTCCATGTTGCGGCCGGCGGGTGATCCCGATGGATTGCCATGGTATGCCGTATTTCTGGGATATCCGGTGATTGGCATCTGGTATTGGTGTGCGGATCAAACCATTGTACAGCGCGTGTTAGGAGCAAAGGATGAAAACCATGCCCGTACCGGCGCCTTGTTCTGTGGATTTATCAAAGTGTTGCCGGTGTTCATTTTTATCTTGCCCGGTTTGTTAGCCTATGTGTTATATAAACAGGGGGCGCTGGATTTGAGCGCCCTGCAGCAGGCCGATGGCAAGCTGCATACCAAAGGCGTTTATTCACTGATGATTACTAAACTGGTACCACCGGGATTGGTGGGGGTGCTGGTAGCGGCGTTGTTATCCGGTTTGATGAGTCAGATTTCCGGCGCGCTGAATTCTATTGCTACGCTGGTGAGTTATGATTTATACAAAAGATATCAGCCGGCGGCTACTGACCGGCAACTGGTGAAATGGGGCCGTATCTCGGCCGGTTTGGCGCTGTTGTTGTCCATTGGCCTGCTACCCCTGCTGAATCAGTATGAGAGCCTTTTTAACGGTATTAATGACGTTATATCGCATATTGCGCCGCCTATTACCTGCGTGTTCCTGTTAGGGGTGTTCTGGAAAAAGGCTTCTGCTATTGCCGCACAATATACCTTATGGATAGGCTCCGCTTTAGGTGCAGTAGTATATTTTACGGGCAAATTATACCCGGAAGGACTGCTGAGTCATACCTCTCCTTTGCTGGTAGCTTTTTACCTGTTTGTTGTTTGTGTGGTTTTGCAGATAGGCCTTTCTTTGGCGTTTCCGATGAAGCATACAACAGAAAGCAGTCGCCTGTACTGGGAAAGTCCGTTGGCGCCATTGCGAGCCAAAGGCTGGCCGGGACTGGCGAATTATAAAATATTGTCTGGAGCCTTGCTGGGCGTTATGGCCGTGCTGTATTGGATCTTTAGGTAAGCAGAAAGCAGAAAGCAGAAAGCAAAAAGCTATTGTAGCGAATGATTATAGCGGATTGATATACGCATTGGTCATTCGCTACAATAGCTTTTTGCTTTCTGCTTTCTGCTTTCTGCTTCATTTGTTGAATCATGGCTAGCGGTGATGATTAGTGTCCATGTTGCTGCCGGAGGTCCATTTGCAGTGACCATAATTCTTCCATGGGCACAGGTTTTTTACTGACTTTTTCCAGGTCTTTTCCTTCTTTGGTAAACAGAAAGGGGTAGAAGCTAAAGCCCTGGTTGCCGGTCATGTCACTGATATCCTGTTGCCAGTTATTCCATCGGTATTGCTCATAGAAACCGGCAATATCGCCGGAGCAGCAAAAACGGATAAATTCACTGTAGCCTATTTCCATGTTTTCCCATTCCAGGGTATCCGGAGCAAAATAGAATACGCTGCCGATACCTTCATTCATGGCCAGTCCGCCGTTGTTGACGGCAAAGAATCCGCCCAGTACATCATCGGCAATCAATAAAAAAGAAGGTTGTTCTCCTGTTTGTGTATATGATTTGCCATCATTCCAGCCGGGTAAGCTACGATCCAGCTTTTCATGACCGGAACCCAATACCCTGATCCATCCATGATCTACCAGCAGTCCGCCGGTTTCGTATATAATGGCGCCCATAGGGGAGCGTGTAGTGACCTGAATTTGATATAAAGCATCTTCCGCGCGGGTGCTATCTTTCGGCAGTATCTCTATTTTATTACTGCCTTGTTTAATCCAGTCTTGTACCAACGCCCAGCCGGGTTCTGTTGTATTGATCAGTTCATTTAGAGGTCTCATTTTACGAATTTGTGCATTTACAATAACAGGGAACATCCATAGGAGGCTGATAAACAGCAAAAAAGGAACGTTTCACCACGGCTGCAAATTACAGCAAAAGATGCAGCCGGCGGGTAATTAATTGCGGTGGGAGTGATAAAAAAGAGCGTTATCTTTATACTAATAATACCCCACCCCTATGAATAAGATCACTTTTGATACTGCAGCTTTTGTCAGAACGATTTTGTTTTTTGCGATGTTAACCGCAGGCTGGACATTCGGCTGCACTTACTTCAGCAAACCTTACAGCGAAAACTTTTTCATCAGTGGCCTCGGCTTCCTGGTTATTTTCCCGTTGTCTGTGTATTTGGGCATGGGCAGAGGAAAGCTGAGCGCATTAATAACTACCCTGATAGCGACTAATTTGGTATTTGTGATTGAAACATTTGCGATAAAGCAGGTGATGGAGTTCGTGTCACCAACTTCCTCAATTCCGAATGCAGTAGTGAACTCTTTCTTCATAGCCTTCTCCATGACCATCATATTTGACAGGTGTTATGGGGTGAGGTTTGGTTATCCCACCACAGGCCTGGTGTTTGTATTTCTCCTGTTGGCATACTACCTGATCAACAGATACCAGGATAGCCCTGTAATGTTGTTTGATATCAAACCTGTCTACGCTATGTTCATTGTCTTTCATGGGCTGATGTTGATTCCGCTGGCCGTTGGATTAAACATTGATAAGGTAGAAACGGAAAGCTAGCAGATGTTAGAACGGTTAAGCATTGATATTATAAAAGAACATGTAAAGTTGAAAAAAGAGCTCTAATAAGAAAGCGGGTGCCTCCAACATGGAGACACCCGCTTTCTTTATTGAAAATCATTTATATTTCTCCTTTCTTCAGTTGCTTCACTGCATAATCCACTGCCCTGGCGGTCAACGCCATATAAGTCAATGAAGGATTTTGAGTAGACGTAGAGGTCATGCAGGCGCCATCGGTAACAAATACATTGGTGCAGGCATGCAGCTGGTTCCATTTGTTGAGCATCGATGTTTTAGGGTCCAGTCCCATGCGTACACCGCCCATTTCGTGGATATCCAGTCCCGGCGCCTGTTTGGAGTCGTGGGTCTTGATATTGGTGAAGCCGGCTTTGGTATACATTTCCGTCATCTGTTCAAAGAAATCTTTCAGCATTTTTTCGTCGTTATCATCGTAATCCAGATCGATGTTGATCACCGGAATGCCCCATTCGTCTTTCCGTTGCTGATCGAGGGTAACGGTACTTTTCTCTTTAGGAATGGTTTCGCCCATCATGTGAGAGCCCACATACCAGGTATCATTGGGTGTGCTGTTAAACAACTGATCCTTCAGGTTTTTACCAAATCCGTTGGTATCAGTATGGGAGCCTCTGCCACCGTCAAATCCGGCTGCATAGCCACGGAGGAAGTCTGTTTCCTGTTTGTGTACATTCCGGAAGCGGGGGAGGTAAGCGCTGGTAGGGCGTCTACCATCGGTGGTGCTGTCTTTGAAACCTTCATACTCACCGGAGATGCGTCCGCGGTAATTATGAAAGGCAAAGTACTTGCCCAGGGTGCCGCTATCATTTCCCAATCCATTCGGGAAGCGGTGAGAGGTAGAGTTGAGTAAAATGAGGTTGGTATTGACCGCCGCCGCATTCACGAAAATAACGTTGGCATAATACTCCATCATTTCTTTGGTGTTGGTATCTACTACGCGTACGCCGGTGGCCTTTCCTTTCTGTTCATCGTAGATGATGGAATGCACTACCGAGAAAGGACGCAGGGTGAGATTACCGGTTTTCTGCGCCCAGGGCAGGGTGGAGGAGTTGCTGCTGAAATAGCCGCCAAACGGACATCCACGCTGACAAAGATCTCTTTTCTGACATTGACCTCTGCCCTGATCCAGGTGTACCTGTTGTGGTTGTGTCAAATGCGCACAGCGGGCGTATATTACCTGACGGTCTTTATAATTGGATTTTACAAAGTCTTTGAAATAATTCTCCACGCAGCTCAACTCCATAGGGGGTAAAAATTCACCGTCTGGGAGGTGAGCAATACCATCTTTATTGCCGGAGATGCCTACAAATTTTTCTACGTAGCTATACCAGGGCTCCACGTCTTTATACCGGATGGGCCAGTCGGTGGCGAATCCATCGCGTGCCGGACCTTCGAAGTCGAAGTCGCTCCAGCGTTGCGTTTGCCGGGCCCACATCAACGACTTTCCACCTACCTGGTATCCGCGAATCCAGTCGAACGGCTTCGGTTGCCCGTAAGGATGATCATTGTCTTTTACGAAGAAATGCATGGCATCTTCTTTAAAAGCATAGCAGCGGCTGATAGAAGGATTGGCAGCTCTGATGTCTTCGGGTATTTGTCCGCGGTGCGGAAACTCCCAGGGGAACTGGCTGGTAGTAGGATAATCTTTTAAGTGCTTCACATCGCGACCTCTTTCGAGTACGAGTGTTTTCAATCCTTTCTCTGTAAATTCTTTTGCTGCCCATCCGCCGCTGATGCCGGAGCCAATAACGATGGCATCAAACGTACGGTTTTGCAGACTGGTATTATTATTACTCATGTTGTGATTCGTTAGGCAGTCTTCCGGGTAATGGGTTTCAGTGGTACGCATCCTTTATAGCGTCCGGGTACCAGCTCATAGATGTTTACATTGGTAAGGAAATATTTAGAGCTGGTATAGGCCTGGATGGTCAGGTGTTTGGTGGTGTTATAAAAGAAGGCCACCTCGTCTTTGTGATCCCGGTTGGCTTCCATATTGGTGAGCAACGCTTCCCGTTGCGGAGCGGTACATTCCAGGAAACTACGTCCGTTTAACTTTTTGCAGGCGGCTTCAAAAGCTTTCAGGCCGCTGAGCCATTGTTGCTGGTCTTCTTTTTTGTAGCAGTCGTCCATCATGATCAGGGTGAACAGGTGGGCGGACAATGCTTTGGCGCCGGGTGTGGTAGTGGCAGGAATAATCGTTTCCACGAGTTCAGCCAGCATTTTTTCCTGGTCGCCGTCTACGGATATATGCTTTAGTTCCAGGGAAGCCCTGCTGGTATGTTGCAGGCAGGCTGGTAATATGGCCATGCCGGCGGATACCCACAGCAATTGCTTGATTGCTGCTCTTCTGTTCACTGCCATTGATGAAAATTTTGAGTATTAAAACGGGAAATGATCCACATTTATTTGATAAAATAAAGTTTTGAAAACAGATTTTGACGGAGCGGAAAGCGGCAAACCTGCGGCAACAGGTGTKGGTATGCAATTGGCTAACGTGAAAACCGGGTTTAAATATAAAGGAATCTATGATTTTTTACAAAGATTCTCCTGGGAATTGTGGTGATTTAATCGATAGTGGCAACGAGGGGTGGGACAGGTTTTTTCTTCAGTGAGCAGTTGAAGAAGGGAGTGATACGGTTACCGATGCGGTTGAACAGACCGATTTGCACGATCCGGCCGCCTTTGGCGATATTAACCAATCCTATCTGCACTCCTTTTCCGGTGGTAATTCTATTACATATTCCTGCAATAGCAACACCGCGGAAGTTGTAATATAAATTAAGGATACCGGTGACTTGCACTCCATCAGTTCGTCCGCCAACGGCCATCACGCCGTTAACGCCCACGCCTTTCAGCTCGGCCGCCATACCACCGGCACTGAGTGAAAGCCCTTTCAAAATGGTATTAGATCCAGCGGTGCTATCCTGGAATACGTCACGCTTCCCGGTCTCCACATTTTCTTTGGTAGCGGAGAAGGGATTCATTACACCATATCCAAGCGCTAACATCATTAAAAATACCTGCAATGGCGCCACATCAACGTTAATTCCCTGTATGGTTAGACTGTCTTTGCTTGACCAGCTGATAGCCATCAATCTCAATGCCGCGCCGTTAATGGTGGTGGGTTTGTTGACAGGTGTAGTCCATGCAATATACCGCGTGTGATGTTTTTTGGGAATGGTATCCTGCTGTTGTCGGGTGCTGTCCTGTGCTGTCGCGCAGGCATATAAGTACAGGAATAACAGGGATAGGGAAACGCGTTGTAGCATACAGTTGATTAAATGTGATCAGTTTTTGTGGCATAAAAATAACGGAGCAATTGCTGCTCCGTTACAAATAATCGTTATCGCGGCAAGTGTTTTATTTCACGCCTTTTTCCGGATTCCACCAGCCTTTTTGCTTCCGGATAAATAACATCTGTCCAATATGATATGCGTTGTGCGCACTGATATGGGCAATGATGGAATAATGGGAAGATAGTGTTTTTTCATCAGCTTGTTGAATGGCTTGTTCCCAGGCGGTGAGTACACTGTCCATTCTTTTTACGGTGCCGTCCCAGGCTGCTTGCGTAGAAGGGGCAAAGGTGGCGTCATTATCTCCGTTGAATGGCGCGGTGGTTTCTCCGTTGAATTTGCGAAGCTGGTCGAGGTCCCAGTAAATAAGGTGGTTCGTTAGCTGCGCAATGGAGTGGTTGCCACTGTTGTCTTTCCAGTTGGCCTGTTCGGCTGTTAATCCTTCTATGGCAGTGTTTACAGGTACAAACCAGTCGGCTTTATTATGCGTGGTTTTGAATTGTTCCAGCAGAATATCTTTCGTCGTGGTTTGGCTGAAGCAGCAATAGGTTGATAACAGTAATGGTAGTACGAAAATTTTTCTCATAAGTTTTTAAATTGGGGAGTTGACTAAATATACTTATTTTTTCAATGTGAGTTTAGGGAGATGGGGATACGCCGGCTGTACCGTAGCTTAAATAGTAAACCGATATGACCAGGCCCTTTTTAACGTTTGTAGCCGGGAATGGGTGTCCCTGATGAAGAGATCTTTAAAAAAATGTTTACTTTTGAAAAAAAAATTCGTTTACATTATTTACTATGAAAACAGACTCATTAGCCAATAAAGTATATGTAGAACTGCGCCGGAAGATACTTTCCAATCAATTGGTGCCGGGGATGCGATTGAAAGAAGACCTGTGGGCCAAGAAGATGGAGGTAAGCCGGATGGCTGTCAGAGAAGCGCTGACCCGTTTGCTGGGGGAAAACCTGGTGGTGTTTGGAGAGAAGGGTGGCTACTTTGTTAAGTCCATGAATGCAGACGATATCAGGCAGATCAGGCAGTTAAGGGAATTGCTGGAACTGGGCGCTTTACGCCTGGCGATACAACGCAACGAAACGGAACATATCCAGGCACTGGAAAAAATCTGTGACGACTTTACCAGCATGGTACAGAATGGCTACCTGGGCGGCGCCTGTGAAGCGGACATGAAGTTTCATGAAACCCTCATTGCCAGCGCCTGCAACGATAAACTCATGGAGCTGTACCAGTTCAGTAACATTCCATTGTTTCATATGAAGCTGGGCAAAATGCTGCAGCAAATGGACGACTACGCCCAAACCGACGCAGAACACCGGCAAATTGTCACCGCGTTGAAGAATAAAGACCTGAAACACGCGGAAGAAGCGCTGGTAAAGCATCTTATACGCGGAGAACTCACTACCCTGGAAGTAGAATAACCCCTTTTCCCCAATGCCCCGGACAAGAAAATAATTTCTCTCCGAAATTTTTAAAAACATTTTTTTGTTTACAAAATAAAGCTATATTTGTAAACATGATCCACGCGCATGTGCAGCAATGACCAATAGGAAGAATGGCGCGTGAAGTGAATGCTGACTTACAAATCCATTGCTTTCCGGCTATACCGGTATATGACAGCTGCTTTCAGCCGAATATCATACCTATGCCCGGTCATCAATAAAGGGAATGCATACACGTTGATTTACCCTCCATATAAATAGTAAAATGTAAACAAAGATAGCTGCGCACTGTAGGAGTGCGTGGTTCACGTAGAAAAACGGTCGACAAACCTCCACGTTTGCCGGCGCAAAAAATGAAAAACGAATACGCCTGCTTAGTCAGGTGAATGACACAAAAAAAATGAGGATCACACGAATCTAAAGCTAACGGCTACACGCTGATAGCTAACGGCACTCCTCATCCTGTAATCAAGCCAACAGCAATAGCTGAGTCGAATTTTATCTTAAACATTTTATCTAACCAACGCATTATGAAAGGGAAACATCTGTACCTGTTCACATGGCTCCTGATAATGGCCATTTCCATCTGCCGGCCACAGCAGCTCCTGGCACAAAACGCAGGAGAGATCAGAGGGACCGTACTCGATGGTCAAACACAAACCGCACTACCTGGCGTAACTGTACTCGTTAAAGGCACTAAAACCGGCGCATCTACTGACGCCAAAGGACAATTTACCATCCGCGCTGCTGCGTCGGATATCCTCGTTTTTTCTTTTCTCGGATATGATAAAACAGAACAGGCCGCAGGCAACAGCACACACCTGACCATCAGCCTGCAGCCCGCTAAAACTACTTTAAATGAAACCGTCGTCATTGGTTATGGCGTAGTGAAGAAAAGCTCTGTCACCGCTTCTGTGGCGAAAGTAGAAAATACTAATCTCGATCAAATGCCTGCTGGTCGCCCTGAAGCAGCCCTGGTAGGCCGCCTCGCCGGTGTGAATATTTCACAGACCCGTGGCACCGCCGGCAGCGCGCCGCTGATCCGCATCCGTGGCGCCGGCTCCATCAGCGCCGGTAATGATCCACTCATCGTAATAGACGGTATCCCCGGTGGTAACCTCGGCAGCATCAATATGAATGATGTGCAATCCATCGAAGTGCTGAAAGATGCTTCCTCCGCGGCGATATACGGCTCCCGCGCCGCCGGTGGTGTCATCATCGTCACCATGAAAAAAGGCGTGGCAGGAAAAGCGAAGTTTAACTTCAACGGCTATGCGGGATTATCCAAAGCCATTGTTCACAACGACTGGCTCACCGGACAGGAATACTACGATTATGCTGTGAAATACCAGAACCGCGAATTTGCCTGGGCCGGCGGCGATGTATCCATCCCGGTATGGGGTGATCCCAGACGCCCCGCTGCCTATCAGGTGAGCGATACTATCCGCAAAGGTACTCCCGTAGTTTGGCAGGATGCGGTATTGTCTACTGCACCGATCCAGAGCTATAACCTCTCTGCCAGCGGCGGTACCGATAAAGTGAACTACTATGTGTCCGGTACCTACAAAGATGAAAAAGGTACCCTTCATAATACCTGGTTCAAAACCTATGGCGTGAGAGCCAATGTAGATGTGAAAGCCAGCAAAGTGGTGAACATCGGCTTCATGCTCAATCCTTCGTATTCCAAACGCCGCTTCAACTCCGTTGATATCGCTAACTTCTCCAAATATCCCAGCTTTGTGCAGGAGCGTCGCGAAAATGGTACCTACCCTAAAGCACGCGACTACTGGGGCGCCGTGGTGAGCGGTCAGCTCAACCCATTGGCTACGCTGGATGGCACGGAATACTACGGTTCTACCTTCGGTAATATCAGTGATATGTACCTGAAACTCAATCTCGCGAAAGGCCTTACTTTCCGCTCTTCTTTCGGTACTAATATCGCCTATAATCAAACCGACCGCTTCCAGGCCTCCTGGGCGAATGGCGGCGGACAAAATTCCGGTGGCCAGGATAAATCTTCTACCATCAACCTGATCAATGAAAATGTGTTGAGCTATAACACCACTTTCAAAGGTGGCCACGACTTATCCGCCATCGCGGGGATGTCGTTCCAACGCAATGATGGCGAGTCTTCCAGCTACTCCGCTGTACCCGGTTCCTATAACAACGATATTATTCATACACTCAATAATGCCCTCATCAATCCGGCTGCTACGCTGGTGAGCAAATCCAGCTGGGGCCTCGTGTCTTATTTCAGTCGCGTGAATTACGCCTACAAGGATAAATACCTCCTGTCTGCTTCCATCAGAACAGATGGCAGCTCCCGCTTCGGTCCCAACAGCAAATGGGGTTACTTCCCTTCTGCATCTGTGGCCTGGAGAGCGAAACAGGAAGATTTTCTGAGAGATGTTAAACTCGTGAGTGATCTGAAGCTGCGCGCCAGCTACGGCGTGACCGGCAACTTTAACATCGGCGACTTTGCCTATCTCGGTAAAATGAAAGACGCCCTTTACGCACCTAACAACATCATTGCAAAAGGACAGGCGCAAGGCAACTACGGCAACCCGGAACTGAGCTGGGAAAAAACGGCAGGTATTGATTTGGGCGTGGAATTAGGCGTGCTGGATAATCGCCTCAGCTTTGTATTCGACTACTATAACAAACGTACCAACGACCTGCTGTATGAAGTAGCCGTACCTGTTACCACCGGCTTCACCAGCGGTTTATCCAACATCGGACAGGTAAGCAATAAAGGAATTGAACTGGAAATTACTTCTAAGAATATTGTCGGTAAATTCAATTGGTCTACCTCCTTCAACTTCTCCAAAAACAACAACCGGGTGGAAGACCTCGGAGGCGTAAAGGAAAGAATTACCACCGACCAGTTTGGTATGAGCTGGATTCTCCGGGTAGGAGAGCCGATGTTCTCTTACTATGGTTATAAAACAGTTGGGGTATTGAAAGATGCCGCCGATGTAGCCAACTCCCCGGTACTGGCAGGTTCCAAACCAGGCAATCCAAAATTCCAGGACACCGACGGCAACAAAACGATCAACGCCAACGACAAAATTATTCTCGGCAACTTCCAGCCGAAGGCCTTATTTGGAATGGTGAACAATTTCTCCTGGAATAGCTTCGACCTGAGTGTGGCGATCCAGGCTTCTCTCGGCGCAAAAATTTACAACTTCGAAAATGAGTATTACCAGGGCGCCCTGGTAGGTGCGATGCGCCGCTCGCTTGTAGAAACACAGTGGTGGTCGCCTACCGATCCCGGTGATGGCAAAATGCCCGCCAGCGCACTAAGCACCCTGAGCTACCAGGCCAGTTCCGATGTGTACATTGAAGATGCTTCTTTCCTCTCTGTCCGCAACGTCAACCTCGGCTACACCTTGCCAGCTTCGCTGATGCAGAAATTGCGGGTCAACAACTGCCGCGTATATTTCTCTGCCAGCAACTTACTCATGCTGACGAAGAAAGGATTCCACGGTTATAACCCGGAAGGATATACGAATGGTGAAATCACCGGTATCAGCAGTAAGCCTGGTTATAATACCGGCTCTGAACCTATTAACCGGGTATATGCACTGGGCTTCAACTTTAATTTTTAATCCGCAAAAGAAACAGAGATGAAAAAGACCATCATTGCCGTACAGATGCTGCTTTTGCTGGGTGCTGCCGGCTGTACAGATAAACTGCTCAACCTGAAACCGGATGATACGCTGACCACCGGTAGTTTCTATAAAACATCGAACGACATGAACCAGGCGGCCCTTGGGGTATATAACAGCCTGCAACAACGGAAACAGAATGATTACCTCATCATGGAAGTGCCGTCGGATAACCTCTACATGTCTAACAACACTTCCGTGGCTGGCGCTGCCGAAATGGACCAGCTGGCCGTGAATCAGGAAAATAACATCGTGGGCGATTTCTGGGAAGCCACGTATACTGGCATCGCCCGCGCCAACGCCATGTTGCAGAATATCGATAACCCAACGGACTACGCATCTGGTATGAAAGATCAGTTCACCGGGGAGGCAAAGTTCATGCGGGCGCTGTTTTATTTCGACCTGGTACGCCTGTTTGGTGGCGTGCCTAAAGTAACCACCTCCCTGTCTATTACCGACGCGAAGAATATGCCCCGCGCATCCGCCGATGATATTTATGCTTTCATCATCAGCGACCTGAAAGATGCCGTGGACAAGCTCCCGGCGCCATCGGGTATTGCCAAAGGCCGCGCCTCCAAAGCCGCTGCACTGGGCATACTCGGCAAAGTGTATGTGTACCGGAAAGACTGGGCCAATGCCAAAACCTGTTTCGAAAAAATCAATACCGACTACAATTACAAACTGGAACCCAATTTCGCGACGCTCTGGAGCCTCACTACAGAAGACAACAACGAGGTGATCTTCATCATGAAGTACATCGAAAATGCTGCCGGTCAAACGTTGTCTACCACCTACACGCCCAATGGCGGCCTGTTGGGGATCGTAGACCGCGGCAATGAAATAGCCCTGCCGTCCTGGAGCCTCGATAAATTATACGTTCCCGGCGATAAGCGCAAGGCCAACACCATCTCCGATATGTATATACCCGCTACCGGCGGCCCCGCTACCTGGTATCCCTACGTGAACAAATATGCCGTGAAACACAGCATTAATTCTTCCGGACTGGATTTGCCGGTATTACGTTATGCAGATGTAGTACTGCTGTATGCGGAAACCTTGTACAACCTGGGCGACAAAGCCAATGCGCTGAAGCAACTGAATCTTGTCAGAGAAAGAGCCTTCGGTGATGCGACCCATGACTATACAGATGCAGACATTGCCGCGGCAGATGCATTCCTGGATAAACTGTTGCTCGAAAGACAACTGGAACTGGCCTACGAAAATGAACGCTGGATGGACCTGGTACGCACCGGTAAATTCCTCACGGTGATGACGAAAGAAGAACGTTTATACAACAATGTGACCAATACGCCTATGACCGTTACACTGGCGCCCAAGGCCTATATGGCGTTGTTCCCTATTCCAAAACGACAGATTGACCTGTACACCCCGGGTGTATTGAAACAAAATGATGGGTATTAATGGTTGAACAGACGAAAAAAAGAAAGTAGTATGAAAAAAAGGTCCGGAAAGTTATACCAGGTATTGGGGTTGTGCATAATGCTGCTTTGTGGCGGTATGACTTCCCGGGCCCAATTATCAACCGGCACCAATGTCAGATCATTCGGTGCAAAAGCAGATGGAAAAACAGATGACATTATCGCCATACAGGCGGCCATTGAAAAAGCAAAAAAACAAGGCAGCCGTAAAACGTTTATACCAGCAGGCCAGTATCTCATTTCCAGGCCTATATGCCTGCCTTCAAACTTTACGCTCACGGCCAGTCCCGATGCTTACATACAGTTAAAGAAAGGCAGCAACGCTTATCTGATCAGAAATGAAGACCTGACTAACGGCAACGAACATATCACCGTAACAGGAGGGAAGTGGAACGGCAACGGCTATACGCAAACAAGAACTGTGCGCAATACTGTAGCTACATCCGACTTCTGCTTTGGCTTCTTCTTTTATAAAGTAAAACAACTGGAAGTAAGCCACCTGCAAATCGACAGTACCCGCAGCTGGGGTATTGCCTACATGGAATGTGATACCGTGCATATTCATGATATACATTTCCAGCAAAACCCTTTCCGTGATGCCGCACAAACCAGCGCCCTGATGAATAACGGCGATGGTGTTACCGGTGGTGGCAACCATGTGCTGATAGAAAATATCTCCGGCTTCACCAACGATGACCTTGTTGCTTTTGCTGCCGGCGGTGCCAGTTTTCAGGGAAAGATGTCGCCCTTTCCGGCATACGATTACAAGGATATTACTGTGAGGAATATATTCCCGCAAATGATCTTTGATTCCATCCCCACCCTCAAAGCGGTAGCGTTTTATACGTTCGAAGGCAAGCGGGTAGCGGATATTAACATCAGTAATGTACAAGGTAATACGGCTTGTGCATCGATCCTGTTTTATAGCCTGTTCGATAAAGTGGGTACGTTTTCCAATGTGAAAGTAACCAACGTCAGCGGCGCCAACGTGTATTCACGCGCCACGCACCCGCACTTTCCAACGCTCTATGCAGTGATCAGCGTGAAGTATTCCGTGATGGACCACGTACAATTCACGAATATACAACGCACCGAAACCCGGTATAGTAACCCGCAGTTTTTATTTGATGAACATACGGTCATCGATACACTGAAAATCTCMGGGGTACGCATTCAACACAAGGATATTCAAGGCAATTTATTTATGCAGGCGCCCGGCGCTACGATAAAAAACAGTCTTTTTTCAGATATAGTAATAACCCGTATAAAGTAATGGCGCACCTGTGTTGCCAACTATTTCATCAAAAAAATCTTAACAGTATATCATTATGAACGCATGGCCTAAATCATCTGCGCTGTTGAAGAGCAACGAACAGTGGATACCCGGTGGCGTAGTATCGCTGAACCGGAAGTCAGACCCCAATATTTGTTTCGAAAAAGGACAGGGAAGCCGGGTATGGGACCTGGAAGGAAACGAGTATATCGACTATCAGGCCGGTTTTGCCGCCGCCTTCCTGGGACATAACGATCCCGACGTGAACAATGCGGTGAAGCAAACGCTGGACGAAGCTACTTTGCTGATGGGCGCGGGGCCTACCAACCTGGAAGGAGCGTTTGCCCGTTTATTTTGTAAATGTGTGCCTACGGCAGATAGTGTACAAATTACTACTACCGGTTCTGAGGCCACTTATCATGCATTACGTATAGCGAGGGCCGTTACAGGTAAAGATCACGTGATAGTGATGCAGGGTGGTTACAATGGCTGGCACAACGATGTAGCCTGTAATGTAATCAGTGCGCTGAGTGATGTAGGGGAGCGGGTAAGTCCGGGTGAATATCCATATGATTCCATGTCGGCCGGCATTCCTGCGCAGCATAAATCACTGGTGCATGTGGTGAATTTCAATGATATCGCGTCTATTGAGTATATCCTTAAACGTTATCCTGTAGCGGGTATCCTGCTGGAGCCGATTTTACAGAACGTAGGTATTGTGCAGCCGTTGCCGGGCTATCTGCAAACGTTGAGAAAGCTGGCGGATGAACATGGCTTCCTGCTCATTTTCGATGAGGTGAAAACAGGTTTCCGTCATGCGTTGGGTGGCTATCAGGAATTGTGCGGCGTGCGTCCGGACCTGAGCACCTTCGGAAAGGCCGTGGCTAACGGTTATCCGATGGGCGTGATTGCCGGAAAGAAAGAATACCTCGATTATTTTGTGCATCCGGAAAGAAGCAAAAGAGTGCTCATTGCGGGTACGTTCAATGCACATCCGCTCACGACTGCAGCGGCCATCGCCACACTGCATAAGTTATCTGCCGGAGGCGTATATGAACATGTCAATAAACTGGGTCAGCTGATGGAAGATGGGTTGAAGGATATCTTCTCCGCTACGGGTCGTCCGTTTCATGTAGCCCGCCAGGGATCTGCTTTCTGTGTGTATTTCATGGATCATGCGCCGGTAGATTACCACGATATTGCGCAGCATCATGATTTTGCTTTCGATAAAAATTACCGGTTGAAGCTGATAGAGCAGGGCATCTTTAATTTTCCATTGCCAATTAAGCAAGGAAGCATATCTTTCGCACACACCGTAAAGGATATTGAAGAAACATTAGATAAGACCAAAATCATTGTTGCACAGTTATGAAAATTACCGCAATAGAAACACAGGTATGCCATGCCCGGATGCGCAACTGGATCTTCATTAAGATTGTAACAGATCAGCCGGGACTATGGGGATGGGGAGAAGCTACATTGGAATGGCATACCCGTGCCGTAGTAGGTGCGGTGGAAGATATTTCGCAACTGCTGATTGGTGAAGATCCGCGTCGTATTGAACATCTCTGGCAAATGATGTACCGCCAGCATTTCTGGCATGGCAACGGCATTGTACGGGGTACTGCTATCAGCGGTATTGATATTGCCCTCTGGGATATTTTAGGGAAGATACATAACGTGCCTTGTCATGAGCTGTGGGGCGGGCGGGTAAGAGATTACATCCGTTTGTACTGTCACCTCGGCGGTGGTAAGATGGAAGACTTTTACGAAACGCGTCCGGATGATGCCGCCCGTTTCGGGGAGCTGGCACAGCGCGCAGTGGAGGATGGCTTTACCGCTTTTAAATCTATGGCGGTGCCGGAAACCATGCCACTGGAAGGATTGAAGCCTATCCGCTATGCAGAGGCCTGCGTAAAATCGATGCGGGATGCAGTGGGAGAGGATATCGATATCATGGTGGATTGTCATGCACGCCCTAGTCCGTTGATGGGGATGCAGTTTGCCAAAGCCCTGGAGCCTTATGGACTGTACTTTTTTGAAGAGCCTTGCTGGCCGGAAACCATGGAAGATATAGCGTTGATACAACGTGCGGTGAAAACACCGATTGCCAGTGGCGAGCGACTGGTAGGCATTCACGCTTTCCGCGATCTGCTGGAGAAGCGTGCGGTGAGCGTCATTCAGCCGGATATTACACATTGTGGCGGATTGAGTGAAGCCCGTCGTATTGCTACGCTGGCAGATGCTTATCGCGTGGCAGTAGCGCCGCATAATCCGCAGGGGCCGGTGAGCACCGCTGCTTCAATAGAGCTGGGCTTTGCCACGCCTTCCTACAGTATTTGTGAAAGTGTGCACAATGATGTGCCATGGAGAGAAGAAGTAGTGAGTGAAGGATTTACCGTAGAGAAAAAAGGACGTATCGTACGCCCTAATCATAAACCAGGATTGGGCATAGAAATCAATGAAGCGGTAGTAAAGAAACATCCGTTTCAACAGGAAGTATTACAGCGTACGTTTTATAAAGACGGCAGCGTAGGGGATTGGTAACTACTTAAAACAGGACCGGCGATGAAGAAATTATTTGAACAAAAAACAGTGCTGATCAGCGGAGGGCTGGGAGACATTGGGCGCGCGGTGGCACTGGCATTTGCGGCGGAAGGTGCAAACGTGGCTATTGGTGATGTACAACCGGCCGAACGTGCCACGGCCTTTTTGGAAGAATTGCGTACACATGGGGTGGCATGTCATTACACTCGTGTAGACGTAGCCGATGCCGCTGCGGTAGATGCCTGGATTGTGACAGTGGAAGCAACGTTGGGCGCTGCCAGTATGGTGGTAGCCAATGCAGCTACAGTAACGATTGCTGGTTTGTATCAAATAACGGCGGAGCAGTGGACAAAAGAATTGCGCGTGAACCTGGACGGCGCCTTTTATGTAGCGAGGGCGGCGACGGGTCGCCTGCTGGCATTGCAACAAAGTGGCAGTGTGGTATTTGTAGGCAGTTGGGCGGCGGAAGCGGTGCATAGTCATATTCCCGCTTACGCCGTATCCAAAGCTGGTATGCGGATGTTGTGCCAGTGCATGGCGCTGGAACTGGCGCCACATGGCATTATGGTCAATGAAATTGCACCAGGCTATGTAGATGCAGGTGTGAGTCGCCAGGTATGGGAGCAATCGCCCGCATTGCGGGAAGATGCCCGCAAAAAAGTACCGGTACGCGCGTTGATTACGCCGGCAGAAGTAGCCCGGCAGGTGCTGCGGCTCTGCGATCCGGAGAATAAACACATTACCGGCAGTATCCTGTTAATGGATGGCGGTTTATCATTAGTGAGGTAGTATAAAGCATTTTTCGCATGACGCAGCACACCTATGCTCCTTTCAGAGACCCTTCCTTCAAAGGGTGGATCGGAACCGGGAGAGAAGATATTACACCGCCAGTAGGCATCTATGCCCGTAACTGGGGAGCAGCCAAACATGAGGTGGCCAGCGGTATACACCTGCCGTTTACCCTCACAGCGGTTACCTTTCAACAAGATTCAGATGCATCACCACTGGTACTGATCTCCGCCGATCTGGGCTGGTGGAAAAGTGCCGCAGATGAAGAGCAATTAAGAGCAGGTATTTTGCAGGCATTGTCGCTGGAGCCTTTTCAGCTGATGTTTTGTCTCACGCATACCCATGCCGGTCCCAGTACCTTCACAGAAGACGAAAATAAGCCCGGTGGCGCGTTGATTGCTCCCTATCTGCAACTGGTACAGCAGGCGGCAATAAAAGCGGCTAAAAATGCCTTAGAAACGGCAAAGCGAAGTACGCTTACCTGGCATTATGGTACCTGCGATCTGGCGAAGAACCGGGAGTTACCGGAGGCAGGAACGGATCGTATCATTACCGGGCTCCATCCGGCTGGTACAGCCGATAATACCTTGCTGGTGGGAAGAATCACAGATGAAGCGGGCAATGTAGCCGGCACCATCGTGAATTATGCCTGCCATCCTACTACGCTGGGAGCGGCCAACAGTTTATTATCACCTGACTATATCGGCGCCATGCGGGCGTTGGTAGAAGCGTCTACCAGTGCGCCCTGCCTGTTTTTACAGGGCGCTTCCGGAGAGCTGGCGCCTGCGGAACAATACAGTGGCGACACTACACTCGCGGATCATTACGGCCGCCAGCTGGGCTGGGCGGTGCTCTCCGCGCTCGATGCCATGTTGCCACCGGACCAGGCATTGTTCTTTACCGGCGTGGTGGAGTCCGGCGCATCGCTGGCGATGTGGAACAAAGGCCCTTATGCACCGGATGAAGTAGTGACCGGTGAAATGGCGACTGTGGCATTACCGCTGAAAGCACTGCCGTCGCTGGCAGCCATAGAAGCGGAATGGGCGGCTTGTAAAGACCATGTAGTGAAGGAAAGGTTATGGCGGCAACGAGGTATCCGTAAAACAATTGGAGATGGCGACGTATCACACATGCCTCTCTGGGTATGGCGTATAGGCGATGCCGTGTTGGTGGGACAGCCCAATGAAACCTATTCCGCTTTCCAGCAGGAGTTACGGTCATTACTGGCGCCCGCTGCAGTAGCAGTGATGAACATCGTCAACGGTTACGCCGGCTACCTGCCTCCTAAAGATGCGTATAGTCGTAATAGTTATGCCGTATGGCAAACGCCTTTTGCGCCCGGTGCACTTGAATTGCTGACCACCTCCGCAGCTACTATTTCACAACGATTGATTTTCCCGAAATGAACCTGAACCTGAACCTTACCGCTTTAGATGCTGTTATATTCGGCGTTTACATATTAGGTGTAATTGGCCTGGGGTTGTATGCTTCCCGCAGAGGAAAGCAAACCAAGCGCGATTATTTCCTGGCAGGAGATAAGCTCCCCTGGTGGATGATTGGCGGCAGCATCATTGCGGCCAATATCAGCAGCCATCACCTGGTAGGTGCTATGGGCGTGGCGTATAGCCGCGGCTTCGTGGCCATCGCTATGGAATGGGGTGCCATCCTCATGGGCTTCAATGCCCTGCTTTGGATATTCCTGCCGTTTTATATCCGCAACGGATTTTATACGGTCCCGGAATTTTTGGAGAAACGATACGGCGGCGCCGCCAGAACCACTTATGCTACGCTGATTTTACTCACCTATGTATTGGTGGAAATCAGTGCCGTACTGTATCTCGGCGCCTTATCCCTGCATTCACTGCTTGGTATTTCTGTGATGACCAGCGTGATTATACTGGCCGTTATTACCGGCGTTTACACGATCGCCGGCGGTTTACGGGCCGTTATCTGGACGGAAATGCTACAGCTGATTGTACTGGTGATGGGCGGCATTGTACTCACCTTTGCCACCGTGAAGGCGGCTGGTGGCGTCAGTGCTATTACCGATACCGTAAAAGACTGGGACCTGATACTACCTGCCAATGATCCTGATTTTCCATGGACCATGTACCTCGGTGGCGTACTCTGTATCAGCGTCTTTTACTGTGCCACCAACCAATTTATTGTACAACGCGTGATGGCTTCCAAAAACGAGTGGCATGCCCGCATGGGCGTGGTGTTTGGCGATTACTTGAAATTTCTGGTGCCTATTATCATTACCGTACCTGCACTGGTAGCGCCTAAGTTATTTCCTAATCTGGAAAAGCCAGACCTGCTGTTTCCTACGCTGGTAGAGAAATTGCTGCCTTCTGGTTTGGTGGGATTGGTGATGGCCGGACTGATTGCCGCTGTGATGTCGCATCTTTCCGGCGCTATTAATTCCTGTACTACTATTCTGACGGTAGATATTTACCTGCCTTATTTTAAGAAAAAAGCAACGGAGGCAGAAGCCGTTCGATTCGGTCGTATAGCCGGAGCCGTTATTATCGTATTGGGAATTTTATGCACCGCATTATTTCTTAATCATTCCAATAAGCCGGTATTCCTTTACCTGATGAATGCCTATGGCTTGTTTACCCCTGGTATCGCCGCCATGTTTTTGTTGGGTATTTTATGGAAACGGGCTACGCATGCTGGTGCGCTGGCAGCGGGCATCCTCACCATTCCGCTGTCTATTGCCATGGAAATGCTATTTCCGTCGATGCCGTTCTTTAACCGCACCGGCATTGTATTCTGGAGTTGTATGGCAATATGTGTGGTAGTAAGCCTGCTCACCAAACCCAAGCCGGAAGCAGAACTGGCAGGGCTTATCTGGAACAGGGCCAGCTTGTCGCTGCCCCCGGAGCAGAAAGCGCAGCAACGCGGATGGCGCAACCCCACTATTTGGTGGGCCATCATTACCGCGATCGTTTTATTTTTTTATATCCGTTTTGCCTGAGCATAAAGCATAAAGCAAAAAGCTTGTCGCTGCTTGTTTTGCAATGATGCTTATTCGATAAAATTTATTTCGGTGTTATGTCAACAACTACTATCAATAAACCAGCTACTGCCCGAAAGTCACGCGCCTGGCTGGCTTCCCTGGGTCCAGGATTAATCACCGCCGCGTTGGTATTTGGTCCCAGTAAAGTGACTATTGCCTCCATCATGGGCGCCAATTACGGTTTTTCCCTGTTATGGATTGTGGCAGTAGCCATCTTCTTCATGATTATTTTTACGATGATGGCTGCCAGAGTAGGCATTGCTACCAATCAATCTTTACTCAGTTCTATCAGCGATAAATGGGGCATGCCTGCGCGTATAGCCATTGGCGTTGGGGTGTTCCTGGTAACTGCTTCGTTTCAGGCCGGCAACTCCATTGGCGCCGGTATTACGCTGGCAGAAGCCACGCATAGTTCCAAAGTGATATGGATTATTGTGTGTAATGTGCTGGGGATTGGCATTCTTTTCTTCCGGGGATTTTATAAAAAGCTGGAGAAAATTATGATCACCCTGATCATCATGATGCTGGTAGCATTTATGGTAACGATGGCCATGTCTCGCCCCGCTGTAAGTGATGTCGCCGCAGGCTTTGTGCCCGGTGTACCTTCCGGTTCACAGAAACTCATTATCGCCTTTATGGCTTCCTGTTTTTCCATTGTAGGCGCTATTTATCAATCCTATCTCGTACAGGAGCGGAAAAGATTACGCCCGGATGTGACACAAACCGGCAAAGAAACCTTGCCGGGGATGCTGATCCTGGGCTTTATGAGTGCGACTGTGATGATCTGCGCTGCCACGGTATTACACCCGGCAGGCATCAAAGTAACAGCCGCCACGGATATGGCGAAAGCACTGGAACCCGTATTTGGCAACGCCGCTGCCGGCCTTTTCCTGATAGGCTTATTTGGCGCTTCTTTTTCTTCCCTGCTGGGAAATGCGGCGCTGGGCGGAACGCTGTTAGGCGATGCGTTAGGATTCGGCGGACAGCTCAGTTCTAAAATGGTGCGTTTATTTATTGCCGTTATTATGATGATTGGCGCCGGCGTAGCCATCATTTTTGGCAAGCTGCCGCTGGAACTGATTGTGCTGGCCCAGGCCGTTACCATTTTCATTGTGCCGTTTATCGGTGTGGCTTTGTTCTTCGTGGCAAATGATGCGAAGATCATGGGACCCTTAAAGAATAGTTTATTTACCAATATCGCCGCCGGCATCGGTTTGCTGATCATGTTCGGATTGGCAGTCAGCAACGCGATCACTTTATTTTTTTTGTAAGAAACTGATCTCATGAAGAAAGGAACGCTACGTTTGTTGCTAGGGATGATGTTGGGGGCCGCCGCCTGCCACCAGGATGCGACGTTTACACCGCCGCTGGAAGCCGTACTGGAACTGGATAGTAGCCGGGTGGGCATTAGTACACTGATCTCCGATCTCAACGTACCCTGGGAAATAGCCTGGGGCCCCGATAACCAGATCTGGTACACAGAACAGAGCGGTACCATCAGCAAAGTAGATCCACGCACCGGTGTGAAGAAGCTATTGCTCACCATTCCGGACGTATATCGCCAGCGCACACTGGGCTTGTTAGGCATGGCTATATCAGCAGATAAGGCACAACCGTTTTTATTCGTGGACTACACACACCTGCAAAAAGATTCTTCCATTGTATCCCGGCTGGTAAGATATACCTACACCACTGATACCCTGAAAGATCCGTTGGTGCTGCTGGAATTGCCCGGCAACACGGGGCATAATGGCTCCAGGGTAGCGATATCTCCCGATGGTAAAATTATACTCTCCACCGGAGATGCCGCCAATGGCGACAATGCGCCGGATATCCATTCTATCAACGGCAAAACATTACGACTCAATTTCGATGGCAGCATTCCTGCCGATAATCCATATCCGGGTAGTCCCATCTGGTCCCGCGGTCATCGCAATATTCAGGGCCTGGTGTTTTCTTCCGCAGGACATTTATTTGCCTCTGAACATGGAGATGCTACTGATGATGAGCTGAACCTGATTCAACGGAAAGCATTTTACGGCTGGCCGCGCGTGGAAGGCTTTGCTGACCGGCCGGATGAAAAAGCTTATGCGGACTCCTTTCCATTTACCCCACCGTTAAAAGCCTGGACGCCTACCATTGCGCCAGCGGGCGTGGACTATTACAGTAGTGATCGCATTCCGGAATGGCATAACAGTATTTTATTAGGTACTTTAAAAGCAGCCAGTTTGCGGGTACTCGCCCTAAATGCTGCACAGGACAGCATTACCGGAGAACGTATTTATTTCTCCGGGAAATTTGGCCGCCTGCGGGATATCTGTGTTTCGCCGGATGGAGATGTATACGTGGCTACCAGTAACCGCGACTGGAACCCTGGCAAGGGCTTCCCATTACCGCATGACGACCGGATTATCCGGTTACGTGCACTCATCGCAGCAGATAAAGTACCGGCTGGTTTACCCGTTGAAAAAGCCGCCACTGCACCCGTTGTGGCAGCATCTAAGGGCGCTGCCGTTTATAAAAGTTATTGTGAAGCCTGTCATAAACCAGATGGCAAAGGAGTGCCCGGCTCTTTCCCCGCACTGGATGGAAATACTTTTGTAACCGGTAATCCCGCATCACTGATCGCAACCGTAATACAGGGCCGCACTGGCGCTACCAAAGCGAAGAACAGCGCGTATGGGGAGCAGATGCCTGCCTTCGGGTTTCTTACGGATGAAGACGTAGCGGCTGTTACTTCCTATATCCGTCACAGTTGGAATAATCATGCCGATAGTATAGCCGTTTCCGTGATTACGCAAACGAGGAAGAAATTGACCGGTAACGTTCTCAATGAAAAAAAATAACCGGATGAAGCAAAGCATTATCTTTAGCTGTATGGCTTCGCTACTGTTGTCCTGCACGCACTCATCTAAACAAACATCGCCTATGCAGCTGATTGTATTGGACCCGGGTCACTTTCATGCTTCCCTGGTACAGCAACAGATGTACCCCGGCATTGATTCCGTCATAAAGGTATTTGCACCAGAGGGGCCCGAAGTAAAGCAATACCTGCAGCGGGTGGCGGACTACAACACACAGGATAGTCCTGCTGTACATTGGGTAACAGACGTATATACCGGTCCCGCTTACCTGGAGAAAATGCAGCAGTGCGCTCCCGGCAGCATCGTGGTGCTGGCCGGAAATAACCGGCTGAAACCCGCCTATATACAGCGTGCTGTTCAGGCAGGTATGCACGTATTCGCCGATAAACCGATGGCGATTGATGCCGCCGGATTTGATACCCTGTGCGCTTCTTTTGCCGCCGCCGCAGCACATAAAGTGCAGCTTTTCGATATCATGACCGAGCGTTATGAGATTCATAATGTGTTGCAGAAAGCGTTGTTGCAATTGCCAGCGTTATTTGGTACGCTGGAAGCGGGTTCGGCGGATAATCCCACGGTGATAAAGAAAAGTGTACATCACTTTAAGAAGACTGTCGCAGGAAAAACGTTGGTGCGTCCCAGTTGGTACATGGACGTAAAGGAGCAAGGTGAAGGAATTACCGATGTAACCACACATCTGGTGGATCTGGTGCAATGGACCTGCTTCCCGGAACAGGTACTTCATTATAAAAAAGATATTCACGTAGATACCGCTACCACCTGGCCTACGGTAATGAGTGCTGCGCAATATGCAGCCATTACCGGCGGAGCGCCGCTTACACCGGCATTAGCCGCTATGGCAGGGAAGGATAGCGTATTGAAAATATATGCCAACGGCGCTTTTGATTATACCATCAAAGGCATACATGCACGTATTGCGGTACAATGGGATTATGAAGCGCCCGCCGGTACCGGAGATACGCACTATTCGCGGATACAGGGCAGTAAAGCGGCATTGCTGATTAAGCAGGATAAGGAACAGCATTATTTGCCGGTATTGTATATCAGTCCCGTTTCATCGGATGCGGCTTACCTCCAACAAATGCAGACCGCTTTTCATGCGCTGGCACAGCAATATCCGGGGATAGCGTTGAAGCCTGCGGGGAGCGACTGGGAAGTGGTGATACCCGAACAATATGTGAAACCACATGAACCGGCTTTTGCTAAAGTAATGCAGCAGTTTCTGATCTATGTAAAGTCTGGTCAGATGCCCGCCTGGGAAGTGCCCGGGATGTTAGCGAAATATTATACCACCACACAGGCATTGGCCATCGCAAAACGACAATAGTATGCACTATCCTCGCCGAACATTTATACGGAATGCTGTTATTACCAGCGCCGGCGCCGGTTTGCTGGGCAGTTTACGCCCATTATACGCGATGGCGCAAGCAGCAGCAGACACCATCCGCATAGGGATTATCGGATTAGATACCACCCATGCGATTGCTTTTACCAAGGCATTTAATAACCCGGAAACGGTACCAGGACTGGAAGGCATGAAAGTAGTAGCGGCCTTCCCGCAGGCAAGTCCGGATATAGCTTTGAACCAAAAGCGTTTGCCGGGTTTTACGGAAGAAGTGAAAAAGATGGGGGTGGAAATCGTCGGTTCTATTGACGCGCTGCTGGCTAAAGTGGATGTAGTATTATTGGAATCCAATGATGGAAGACCTCATCTGGCACAGGCGTTGCCCGTGCTGAAAGCAGGAAAGAAAATATTTATCGATAAACCATTGGCCGCTTCACTGGCAGATGGTATCACCATTTTTGATACCGCGCAACGATACCATGCACCTGTGTTCTCCGCATCCTCGCTGCGTTTCATGGAGAGTGCGCAGCAGGTAGGGAAGGAAGGCGTGATTGGAAAAGTACTGGGGGCGGATACGTATAGTCCGGCCGCCATTGAAAAAACACATCCGGATTTATTCTGGTATGGCATTCATGGTGTAGAAACCTTATACACGGTGATGGGCGCCGGTTGCAATACGGTGACCCGCTTCAGCACACCGGATACAGATGTGGTAGTGGGCATGTGGAAAGACGATCGCATCGGCACTTTCCGCGGTACCCGCAGGGGACCGGATGATTTCGGCGGCCGTGTTTTCGGTGAAAAAGGGAGTATGCTGCTGGGCCCTTTTAAAGGATATGAAGCACTGCTCCAGCAAATCGCCACCTTTTTCAGAACAGGCGTAGCGCCCGTGAAGCCGGAAGAAACCTTGGAAATACTGGCCTTCATGGAGGCCGCAGAAGAAAGTAAACGCAGAAACGGCGCACCCGTACCACTAACGGAAATGTATCAACGCGCCAGGAAACAGCAACGATAAACAACGACCATTTTTATCACCAGCATAATTCCACTTTTATGTCAGCATCCCGTAGAGATTTTATCAAAAAAACGGCGCAGGGCACGGCCGCTATTGCCCTGAGTAGCTTTGTTCCTGGCTTCAGCGCCAAAAGTTATGCCCGCATCCTGGGCGCCAATGATCGTATCCACATTGGTATGATGGGGGTTAATTCCCGCGGACTGGCGCTGGCCAATAACTACGCCAAACAAGCCAACTGTGAAATCGTTTCCGTATCTGATGTAGATACACGGGCTGCAGCGAAATGTATTGAAAGTGTATATAAAATCCAGCAAATCCGCGCCAAAGCGGTGCCTGATTTTCGCAAGGCGCTGGAGAATAAAAACCTGGATGCCCTAGTGATTGCGGCGCCGGACCACTGGCATGCCCCCGCCGCGATACTGGCCGCCAAAGCAGGTAAACACGTTTATCTGGAAAAGCCCTGCAGTCACAATCCGCATGAAGGAGAGCTCCTGGTAAAGGTGGCGGATAAATATAAAACCGTAATACAAATGGGCAATCAGCGCAGGTCGTGGCCCAATGTAGCCGCGGCTATCCGGGAAGTAAAAGAAGGCACCATCGGCCGCGCTTACTTTGCCAAAGGCTGGTATACCAATAACCGCGAATCAATTGGTATTGGGAAAGAAGCACCCATACCGGAATGGCTGAACTACGACCTGTGGCAGGGACCCGCACCCCGCCGCGCCTTTAAAGATAACCTGATACACTACAACTGGCACTGGTTCTGGAACTGGGGCACCGGTGAAGCACTGAACAATGGTACACATATGATTGACCTCATGCGCTGGGGACTGAATGTAGATTACCCTACGCGGGTGACTTCTGCGGGGGGACGTTACCGTTATAAAGACGACTGGGAAACGCCAGATACCCAGGTAATCACCCTGGAATTTCCCAATAATACCAGCATGGTATGGGAAGGCCGCAGCTGCAACGGGCGCTATGTGGAAGGCAATTCCGTAGGTGTTATTTTCTACGGTGAAAAAGGATCGCTGGTTATTGACGGCAACGCCTATACGATTTATGACCTGGATAATAAAGTAGTGAAAACGGTCAGCAACGAAGCCATCATTGATCCGCGCAACCTGACCAATCCGGCCGAGAGCCTGGATGCGCTGCATATACAGAATTTCTTTGACGGCATCCGCAAGGGCACCGTCTTGAAATCGGATATCCTCAGCGGGCATCAGAGTACGCTGCTTTGTCAGCTGGGTAACATTGCCCTGCGTTCCGGTAACGTCTTACATATTGATGCTTCCAACGGACATATACTGAATGATCCGGCTGCGCAGAAATTCTGGCAACGGGAGTATCAGCCAGGATGGGAACCAACGCTGTAACCGATAAAACAATTTCCATGAAACAACATACCGCTACGGTAGCAGCGGGGTCGCTCAGCAAAAAAGATACGGTTATTTCCATACTGATAGTGGGCTTACTGTTTTTCGTTTTTGGCTTTGTTACCTGGGTAAATGCTATTCTGATACCATACTTCAAGATCGCGTGTGAGCTGAGTAATTTCCAGTCGTACCTGGTGGCTTTTGCTTTCTATATTTCCTATTTCTTTATGTCTGTGCCGGCATCCTACCTGCTGAAAGCAGTAGGCTTTAAGCGGGGGATGATGATGGGCTTCTGGGTGATGTCGCTGGGTGCACTCATTTTCATACCGGCAGCGTATACACGTACTTATGAAGTATTCCTTTCGGGGTTGTTTATCATCGGTCTTGGCCTGGCAGTGCTGCAAACCGCCGCCAATCCTTATATCACCATCCTGGGGCCAAAGGAAAGTGCGGCGGCACGTATCAGCATCATGGGTATCTGTAATAAGGGAGCGGGCATTGTGGCGCCACTGATTTTTGCGGCGGTGATCCTCAAAGCAACGGATGGCGACCTGTTCAAAGAGCTGGCCTACATGACCGGCGAGGCGCGCACCGCTGTGCTGGATGCACTGATCCGTCGCGTGATAGTACCTTATGCCGTAGTAGCCGTGGTGTTGTTTGCATTGGGGTGTATGGTACGTTTTTCCCCGCTACCGGAAATAGATACGGAACACGAGAACGCAGACGTTGCCGTTGCCAATGCCGGTAAAACCAGCATCTTCCAGTTTCCGCACCTGATACTGGGAGCGGTGGCCATTTTCTTACACGTAGGCACGCAGGTAGTAGCCATTGACACCATTATTGGCTACGCCGGTTCTATGCATATTCCGTTGCTGGAAGCAAAAACATTTCCTTCCTATACGTTGTTCGTGACCATTTGCGGCTACCTGTTKGGTATTTCGCTGATTCCCCGTGTGATCAGTCAGGCTAATGCTTTACGGATATGTACCGTATTGGGCGCCTGCTTTACACTGGGCATTATTTACCTGCATGGGGAAGTGAAAATATTAGGACATGTAACAGATGTTTCCATTTGGTTTGTGGTATTACTGGGCTTTGCCAACTCGCTGGTATGGGCGGGTATATGGCCACTGGCGTTGGATGGTCTCGGACGCTTCACCAAGCTGGGCGCTTCCGTGATGATCATGGGACTAAGCGGCAATGCTATGTTACCCGTGATGTACGGCTTAGTAGCCGATGTATACAATGTACGCCTGGCTTACTGGGTATTATTCCCCTGTTATCTGTACCTGATATTCTACGCGTTTTACGGATATAAATTAAGAAGCTGGCGTAGTAATTATTTAATCAATAAATGAAGTGGTATGACCGTGAGAGAAACAACAGCAGGGCAGTTGCAGGTAGCTGTGTATGCGGACCGGCAACAGCTGGGGGCTGCGGCCGCAGCGGCTTGTGGAAGTTGTATTCGCACGTTGCTGGCGGAACAGGACTGCGTGAATATCATCTTTGCCGCAGCGCCTTCGCAGCACGAATTCCTGGCAGCGTTGATGAAAGAAACGGGGATCGACTGGCAACGGGTGAATGCTTTTCATATGGACGAATATGTAGGGCTGGCGCCTGATGCGCCACAGGGCTTCGGCAATTTTTTAAAGGAAAGATTATTCGATTTGCTGCCTTTTCGCGAAGTACATTATATCGGTGGCCAGGATGCGGACACCGCGTGTTTGCGCTATGCTGCCCTGTTGGAAAAATACCCGGTGGACATTGTGAATATGGGCATCGGAGAAAATACGCATATTGCGTTTAATGATCCGCATGTGGCTTTGTTCCATGATCCGGTGCCGGTAAAAGTAGTGGACCTGGATGCCGCCTGCCGGCAACAGCAGGTGAATGATGGTTGCTTCGCTACATTGGCAGAGGTGCCTACGCATGCCATTACCTTAACGGTACCGGCGTTGATGCGTGCCCGTTATATTTTCTGCATGGTGCCTGGTGTGAACAAGGCGCCGGCAGTGCAGCATACCTTACATGCTGTTATCAGTGAACAATATCCGTCTACTATTCTTCGTACGCATGGTCGCGCCCGGCTTTTCGCCGACGTCAACAGTATCGGTGAATAACAGCGATGACCAGCTCTTTTATCTCCCGAAAAAAAAATTATCAATATGAAACAACTGGAAAATTTGGTTGACAGCCTGCTGCAACCTTCAGATGCATTGGTGGCAGATATTGCCAGCCTGGAAGGAGATATCCTGATCCTGGGCGTAGGTGGAAAAATTGGTCCCAGTCTGGCTAAACTGGCTAAGCAGGCGGTAGACCGCTCCGGTATCAAACGTCGTGTAATAGGGGTGTCCCGTTTAACGGAACCCGGACTGAAAGAACAACTGGAACGCGATGGCGTAGAAGCTATCGCGGCTGATCTGTTGAATGACGCCGACCTACAAGCCTTACCGGATGTAAAGAATGTATTGTATCTGGCAGGAACCAAATTCGGTACCACCGGTAAAGAAGCTTTTACCTGGGCCATGAATACTTATCTGCCGGGGCGTGTAGCCGAGAAGTTTAGGAACTCCCGCATCGTGGTATATTCTACCGGTAACGTATATCCGTTTACGCCCGTGTTTTCAGGCGGAGCGGATGAAAGCGTGGCGCCTGCGCCCATTGGTGAGTACGGACAATCCTGTTTGGGCAGGGAACGTATTTTCCAGCATTTCTCCGGCAAGTATAATACACCGGTACTGGTATACCGTCTCAATTACGCCAATGATTTACACTACGGCGTGTTGCTGGAAATCGCCAAAGCTGTGCGGGAAGAGCGGCCTATTGATATCCGCATGGGACATGTGAACGTGATCTGGCAGGGGGATGCCAATGAAATGGCGTTGCGTAGCCTGTTGCATTGCCATGTGCCGGCGAAGCTACTGAACATCACTGGTCCGGAAACCGCGCCGGTACGATGGATCGCCAGCGAGTTCGGGAAAGTTTTTGGTAAGCAGCCATTGTTTACCGGAGAAGAGCAACCGACGGCTTTGCTGAACAATGCGGCAGAAAGTTTCCGTTTGTTCGGTTACCCGAAAGTATCGCTGTTGCAGATGATTGGACTCACGGCCGCCTGGCTGGAAGAGGGTGGGCGTACTATTCAGAAGGCGACACATTTCCAGGAAAGGGAAGGACAGTTTTAACGACATCTCAAAAAAAAAATTACCATGGAATCAGCAGTTGAACAACTATTACATAGCGGCACTATTATCCCCGCGCACCCACTGGCATTGGATGAGCGCCGGCAGTTGCATGAAAGCAGGCAACGTTTACTCACCCGTTATTATATCGCCAGTGGCGTAGGTGGTGTGGCGGTAGGCGTACATACCACGCAGTTTGCGATCCGGAACCCGGAGATTAATTTGCTGGAACCCGTGTTACGTATTGCCGCCGAAGAAATTGCGGCGGCGCAGCTGGACCGGCCATTTATCAAAGTGGCCGGCATTTGCGGGCCAACGGAGCAGGCGTTGTCGGAAGCCCGGTTGGCGCTTAAATATGGTTATCATATTGGGTTGCTGAGTCTCGGCGGACTGAAAGACTACACCGAAGCGCAGCTGTTGGCGCATGTGCGGGCAGTGGCGGAGGTGATTCCGGTATTTGGCTTTTATCTGCAGCCTTCTGTGGGCGGTAGGATACTGAGTTATTCCTTCTGGGAGCAGCTGGTGGAGATCCCCAACGTAAAAGCCATTAAAACGGCACCATTTAACCGTTATCAGACGCTGGACGTGGTAAGGGCCGTGGCTTGCTCTTCCCGCCGGAATAACATCGCCTTATACACCGGCAATGACGATAATATTGTGGCAGACCTGCTCACCACTTACCGGTTCCGGGTAAACGGTGAAATAGTGGCAAAAGGTTTTGCAGGAGGACTGCTGGGACACTGGTCGGTATGGACCGAAAAAGTAGCGGGGCTGTTTGGCCGGATAAAAAATTGTATACTTGAGGATTATAAGGGTGCGGGGGAATTGTTGCAGGAAGGGATAGCCGTGACAGATATGAATGCGGCTATTTTTGATCCTTCTCATGCATTTAAAGGCTCTATAGCCGGGATACATGAGGTATTAAGGAGACAGGGACTGCTGGAAGGCACCTGGTGCCTGGAGGATCACGAAGTGCTTTCGCCGGGGCAGGCTGCCGAAATAGATCGGGTAACTGCTGCTTATCCGCACCTGACAGATGATACTTTTGTAAAAGAATTTTTATCACAGGACAGTATAAAAAAATTGTTGCTACATGCTTAAAGAAAGAATCCGGCAATTAGCCAGCGGACTGTTGGAGGAGGCTACCGCAAATCGCCGCCACCTGCATACTTATCCAGAGCTTTCCTACAGGGAACACCAGACGGCTGTATTTATAGAAGAGAAGTTACGTGCACTGGATATTCCTTACGAAAGAATGGCTGATACCGGTATTGTTGCTTTACTGCAGGGCGGTGCAGCGCCATCCGATAAAGTGGTGGCCCTGCGCGCCGATATAGATGCCTTACCCATTGTGGAGTTAAATGAGGTGCCTTATCGCTCGCAACATACAGGCGTGATGCATGCTTGTGGTCACGATGTGCATACTGCTTCGCTATTAGGTGTGGCGGGTATTCTCAGCCAGATGAAGGCGGAATTTTCGGGTACTGTCAAATTTATTTTTCAGCCTGCGGAAGAAGTGATTCCTGGCGGGGCTAGTTTGCTCATTAAAGCCGGGGTGCTGGAGAACCCACGTCCTGCGCACATCCTGGGGCAGCATGTGATGCCGGAGCTGGCGGTGGGGAAGGTAGGGTTTCGCTCAGGCCGCTATATGGCCAGCAACGACGAGATTTCTATGGTGGTAAAAGGAAAAGGCGGCCATGGGGCCATGCCCAACCTGGGTATTGACCCGGTGGTGATCGCCTGTCATATAGTGATTGCGTTGCAACAGATTGTGAGCCGCCGTGCTAATCCGCTGTCGCCTTCTGTATTGTCGTTCGGTAAAATGATCGCCAACGGCGCCAACAACGTGATTCCTGATGAAGTACGGTTGGATGGTACCTTCCGCTCACTGGATGAAAAATGGCGGAATGAGGCCCATGAAAAGATTAAAAAAATGGCCATCTCCATTGCGGAAGGCATGGAAGGGGCCTGCGATATTAAAATTGAAAGAGGATATCCCGTGTTAATCAACGAAGATAAACTCACTGCGGCGAGTCGCGCACATGCCATCGACTTTCTTGGGGCGGATCAGGTAGCAKACCTGGACATCTGGATGGCAGCAGAAGATTTTGCTTCCTACTCACAAGTGGCAGATGCCTGCTTTTACCGGTTGGGCGTACGGAATGAAGACCGGGGTATCAAGTCCGGGCTACACACCGCTACCTTCGATGCCGATGAAAAGTCGTTGGAAACCGGTGCGGGCCTTATGTCTTACCTGGCACTCAAAACCCTGGGGAATTAAAACGGGGTTAATTTTTGTTAACGGGTGGTTAACATCCGGGATTTTCATGCATTCACATGCGATTTTCGCCCGTTCACGAAATAAGGTTTGCAACTAACGCCGATGAATATATCTTTGGTTCAGGTTTTTCATAGGATATGGTTAAAATATTAAAGGGGAGGTATTCTTACCACCCCTTTTTTTATGCGTAAGCGATTTCCCTTATTTTTGGAATATGCAAAAAATTCTATTGATAGGAAACCTTCAACAGCTGCAGGAGAATATAGGGGATTTATTGTTGCTCCATCACTATGAGGTAGTGTACGCCAACGATGGCAAAACAGGGATCACCACTGCAAAAGAGCAGCATCCTGATATGATCCTTTGTGAAATGAATATGAAGGGGATCGACGGATTAGGCGTATTAAATACCCTTCGTAAAGATCCATTGCTGGAACGGGTACCAGTGATTTTTTTGGGAGATAAATACAATGCCCGGTTGTTTCGTACCGCCATGAACCTGGGTGCCGATGACTTTCTTATTTCACCCTTTTCCAATAACGATTTATTGCTGACGGTAGAGAACCGCCTGCAACGCTATCAGTACCAGACAGCGATAAACGGCCCGGCAAACGCTACAGATGATCACGACCTCAGAAAACTGATCCGCGAGTTCACCGAAAACCGGAATACCATGCGGCTGGCAGTACATGAAACGGTGTACAAGGAAGGAGGTACGCCCCGTTATCTGTATTATATACAGGAAGGGAAAGTGAAAACCGTGAAAACGCATGAAGACGGAAAAGACCTGGTGATAGGGCTTTACAAGAAGGGAGATTTTTTTGGGTATGTAGCGCTGCTGGAAGAAACGCCTTATAAAGCCACGGCTATTGTGATGGAAGATGCAGAAATTGTGTTGATACCCAGGAAAGATGCAGAGGAGATATTTAATCGTACGCCTTATATTGTTACCCGTTTTGTGAGGATGCTTGCGCAGAACGTAACAGAGAAAGAAGAACGTTTGCTGGGGATTGCCTATGATACGTTACGTAAAAAAGTAGCCAGTGCGTTGGTGCATCTCCGTAATAAATACCTGGTAACGAATTCAGAAAATTTCGTGATCAATATTTCCAGGGAAGAACTGGCCACTGTGGCGGGTACGGCCACAGAGTCGCTGATACGTACGCTGAGTGATTTTAAAAATGAAAAACTGATTGCCATCCGCAATGGCAGCATTACGCTACTGGAAGTGGAGAAGCTGGAAGATATAGCTTTCCGTTAACGCAAAAACCGGTATGCTTTCGCATACCGGTCTGCAGGCACACCTGCATCAATCCCTCGGGCCTTTTCTCTTCACTTGCAGGCATACCATTTATTTATGAACAAGCAAGGTTGCAGTTAGTAAGTCGTTTGCTGTTTGTAATTCCCGCCTCCCGGAGGAGGCGGTTCATACTTTATAGGATGCTGGTTAAGCCATATTAGTTCATAAATTGGGGATGGATCATGTTCTCGAAAGAGTAGATTTCATCCCATTGTGCCTGGGTGATGTATTGTTTTTCGCTGACCACAATCTGGTGTACAGATTTGCCGGTGTTCAACGCTTCTTTCGCAATGGCGGCGCAGGTTTCATAACCCAGTAATGGGTTCAGTGCCGTTACAATACCTATACTGTTCATCACCATTTGCTTACAAGCTTCTTCGTTGGCGGTGATACCATTTACGCATTTTTCGCGCAGGGTATCTACGGCATTGTGCAGGTAGGAGAGCATGTTGAACAAGCTGAAGGAAATAACGGGCTCCATCACGTTCAATTGCAGCTGTCCGGCTTCGGCGGCCATGGTGATGGTTAAGTCAGCACCAATCACATAGTACGCCGTTTGGTTCACCACTTCCGGAATAACCGGATTGACTTTACCTGGCATGATAGAAGAACCTGGTTGCATTTGTGGCAGGTTAATTTCGTGTAGCCCTACCCGTGGTCCGGAAGATAACAGCCTTAAGTCGTTACAAATCTTTGATAACTTAATCGCGGTACGTTTCATCATACCGGATATCAGTACAAAGGCGCCTGTATCGGAAGTGGCTTCTATCAGGTCTTCCGCGAGCACAATAGGTAAGCCGGTAATTTCGCCGAGATACTGTGTAACCAGTTCAGGATAACCGGCAGGAGCGTTAATGGCGGTACCAATAGCGGTAGCACCCATATTTACTTCTGTCAGCAAAGCCTGTATTTCCCGGAGGCGTTGCACATCTTCCCGGAGGGTAGTGGCAAATGCGTTGAATTCATCTCCCAAACTCATGGGCACAGCGTCCTGTAATTGGGTACGTCCCATTTTCAGTACTTGTGCAAACTCGGTTCCTTTGGCAGCAAAGGATTGCTGCAGGGCATCGAGTGCCTTTATAAATTCGTTCATCTTAAAGTACAAGGCTATACGAAAAGCGGTAGGGTAGGCGTCGTTTGTACTCTGAGAGCAGTTGACATGGTTATTTGGATGTAAAAAATCATACTGTCCTTTTTCGTGTCCCATGTATTCCAATCCCAGGTTGGCAATCACCTCGTTGGCATTCATATTAACAGAAGTACCTGCACCACCCTGGATCATATCGGTCGGGAACTGATCGGTGTAAGCGCCATTGATCAGTTTATTGCTGGCGTATATAATGGCTTCTGCTACATCAGCTGGTAATACGCCGAGGTCTCTGTTGGCCATGGCGGCAGCTTTTTTAACGTATCCCAGTGCCCTGATAAAAATGGGTTCGTGGGAAAGCGGCATGCCGGTAATATGGAAATTTTCAATCGCACGTAGTGTTTGAATACCATAGTAAACGCTGTCGTCTATGGCTTTTTCACCTAAAAAATCGTGTTCAATTCTAAATGCTTGTTTCATGACATCAATATTTTATTGTGAATCTTGTATCACTGTTTCAATCTCACATCACAAAAGTACATCGGGGTAGAAAGGTGGGAAATGACGTGCGTCAGGGGAGGGATGATTTTGATCAGCCAAAAGCTAAAAGCAGAAAGCAAAAAGCTATTAAAGCGATTGACCAGCGCGGATGAGTAATTAAAATACTCGCGCTGGTCAATCGCTTTAATAGCTTTTTGCTTTCTGCTTTTAGCTTTATGCTTCCTGCAGCAGAAACTTATTGGATATCACCTTAAAGGATATACGCCGGTCTGCAGAGCGAATCACGAGGCCTTCGCGTTCTACTTTGCGATGCGCAGGACTGAGCACAGATGTGCCTTCTGCCAGGAGCAGCAGTTCATCTATCGTGTCAGGCAGTTGAAAGGCTTCATGCAGTATGGGCACATGTTGCAGTCCCAGTTCCTGGATCAATGCAATGAAAGCAGCCATGGTAAAGTATTCGCCGCCATCGATGTTAAATACATTGTAGAAACGGATGCTTTGTCCACGCAGGTCATACGGATTACCCTGTATGCCTTCGCCGATCATTTCTCCCTGCAGGGCCAGATTTTTACCGGTGGCAGCGAGTTTGGCGGCGATGTCCAGTTGTCGCGCTACTTTCCACAACGTGTTTTCGGCGGTTTCCTGCAACTCCAGGTTGCGGGAGCATACGCCAAATTCACCATCACGGTGGTAGTAAGTCACGGAAGAACCGTCCAGTTTTTCTGTAACGTAACAAGGTTCGCTATTGTAGGTGGCGTATTGGTCGCTCAGGTTCTGGATTCTTTCTTCATCTGTTTTAGGAATGAAAGAAGGGAAGCCGCCTTTCATCATACCAGCCAGTGCAGCGGGTATGGGCGCTTCGTATTTGATGATGCCCAGTTGTGCTGCTACGTCCTCTCCGGGTTCCAGAGAAGCGTCAGGCAGCATGCTGATGGGCAACAGGAGTCCCTGGGAAATCTGTCCGCGAAATTTGGCGGTTTTCAGGCGGAATCCTTCCGTTTCTCCCATCTTGCGGTAGGAGCTTTTGCGGAGAAATTCAAAGGCCGGAATCAAAGGCAGAAAGGCATCTATTTCACAGTAGATAGCGAGGTCGCCGGGTTTATATTCCTGTTTTTTGATGACGAGCTTCCATCCTTTTACGGTAGCTACTTCAATCATGTCGGCGCCAGGGATAGGGGCAATGTTGTCTATCACCACGATAGACGCAAGTTTACGTTCCATTGGGTTAGCTTAATTTACGAGGTTAACAAATATTCGGGCGCAAATATATAATTTTTTCGCTTTGCGAAACGAAAAAGAATGTTATTGATGTTCGCGCTATATGTTCGCAAATTCGAATTCCATTCATATTGTCATTGACGACCGGCGGTATTGATCTTTTAAAAAGAAATTTTTAGAAGGGTAATTTTTTTTCAGTTAGATAAGAATATCCTTATTTCTTTTTAGCTGCATACCATTCCACCATCTGGCGGAGAACATCATTGATCACTTCCATTGGCAGATCTTCGTTAGGATCGATGGGTAATATTTTCATGCGGGCGCGCTTCCCTGTCTGCAGCCATGGGTGTTGGATATGTTTGCCTTCTACAATGCCAATATAAGGATGTTGGGAAACCGGATCAATCCAGAGATAGCAACACATTTTTCCGTTGTAACAAAAGAAGGGCATCCGGTATTTCCAGGCTTCCGTAATGTGCGGATCGAGTTGTTGCAGATGTGCTCTGAGCGCCAGCAGACAACTTTTTGCCGGTTCCGGCTTTGATTCAAACCAAATATCGATATCCCGTAACATAGGCCGTAAGTTACGAATTAAGCCGTGTTCAATCTTTTTTACTATCTTTCTTATCCTGACCCTCTGCATTATCAAAAAGCATATGAATGAAGAAAGTGCTGGTACCGTTGCCCGAATATGGTTTTGATCCAACTGAAGCAGCCATACCGTGGTTGCTGTTGACCGCAAAGGGGTACGACGTGCAGTTTGCCACGCCGCGAGGTTACAGCAGTATGGCGGATATGCGGATATTGAAAGGAACGGAACTGGGCATCTGGAAATGGTTGCTGGCTGCCCGTAAAGATGCCGTAGCGGCCTATCATCAGCTATCCAACAGCGATGCGTTTTGTAATCCTTTGAAATATTCGGCCATACAGCCGGATGATTTTGATGCGTTGCTATTGCCCGGAGGCCATGATAAAGCGATGCGTGTATACCTCGAATCTACGCTGCTACAGGATATTGTAGCGCACTTTTTCGCTACACAACAACCGGTAGGTGCTATTTGTCATGGTGTAGTACTGGCTGCCAGAAGTAAAGATCCACGCACCCATACCTCTGTATTACATGGTTATAACACCACAGCCTTGCTGCAATCGCAGGAGCTGGCAGCTTATCGTTTGACTAAATGGTGGCTGAAAGATTATTATCTCACTTATCCCATTACCGTACAAGCTGAAGTGACGGCCTGTCTGGCAGACGCGAAACAATTTATACCAGGTCCTTTGCCGATGTACAGAGACGACAAAAATCACCTGAACAGGGGTTTTACAGTATTGGATCGTCATTATTTATCAGCCCGGTGGCCTGGTGATGCCTATCATTTTGCCACAGCGTTTATGCAATTACTAGGCGCATAAGCGTTTTCGTTTGCTGCCTGCTAACCTACAGGTTATCGACGTATTTACCTGAGATGGATTGTTGTAATTTTGTGACAACGAATCAATATAATATCAGGAGTATGAGTAAGCATGGAACAAAACGTCCTTTMTCCGTATTAGACCTCGCGCCGATATTGGAGGGACAAACACCTACCGAATCATTTCACAACAGCCTGCGGCTGGCCCAATATGCAGAACAATTAGGATATCATCGTTTTTGGATGGCGGAGCACCACAATATGGTGAGTGTGGCAAGTTCGGCCACTGTGGTGTTGCTGGGATATATAGCCGGCGGCACTAAAACCATCCGCGTAGGTTCCGGTGGCATTATGCTGCCTAACCATGCCCCGTTGGTAGTAGCAGAACAGTTTGGAACGCTGGCTACGCTTTATCCCGACCGGATAGACCTCGGCCTGGGAAGGGCCCCTGGCACTGATCAGGTGACTGCCCGTGCATTGCGCCGGGATCGCATGGCTGCTGTCAATGAATTCCCGGAGCAGATACTGGAATTGCAACAGTATTTTTCTTTCGATAATCATACTGCGGCAGTGCGGGCCATTCCGGGTGAAGGGTTGGATATTCCGATCTGGATACTGGGTTCCAGCACCGACAGCGCTTACCTGGCCGCCGCTATGGGATTACCTTATGCGTTTGCCAGCCACTTTGCGCCTGCACAGTTGCATACCGCCCTCGCTATTTACAGAAAGAATTTTAAGCCATCCGAATTTTTACAGCAACCACATACCATGGCCTGTGTAAACGTGATTGCGGCTGATACTGACGCAGCTGCGAACCGGCTGGCCACCTCGTTTTATCAGTTGTTCCTTGGCATTGTTCGTGGACGCCTGCGCAAAATGGGCCCGCCCGTCGATAGTATGGATGGCGTTTGGACCGAACAGGAAGCTGCCCATGCACAAACCATGCTGGCCTGCTCTTTTATTGGCAGCGCMGATACCGTGCAGCAGGGATTGCAACAGTTCCTCAACGATACTCAGGTAGATGAAGTCATCGCTACCGCACATATTTATAACCAGGACGAACGACTGTATTCGTACAAATTATTGAGCGAAATAGCCGAACGGTTAGTGTAGAAAAAGAATTACGAATTACGAATTACGGATTGGTGAGAAGATTATAGCGGGTATCCTTCGCGTTTACAATCTTCTCACCAATCCGTAATTCGTAATTTGTAATTCGTAATTCGTAATTCCTCTGCAGACATACAGCACCACTGCAAATGTTGTATATTTATAGCCTGAGCGGCCACGTAGTGGTTTAAAAATCAGACTATGGTTTACAATATGCGTACTGTTATAACTGGCACTGGTAGCTTCATTCCTGTCAACAAGAAGTTGAATAAAGACTTTGTACAGCAGGAATTTTACAGCGATAAACAGATCCGTATACCATCAGAAGGAGAGGATATTGTCCGGAAATTTGAGGAAGTAACGGGAATTTCTGAGCGTCGGTACGCCGATATAGATATGAATGCCTCGGAAATGGCGGTGGCAGCTGCTTTGGTAGCTATTAAAGATGCCGGTACTGATCCGGAAACCCTGGACCAGATTATTGTGGCGCATAACTTTGGAAATGTTTTAAAAGATACGATACAGTCGGATGCGGTGCCCTCCCTGGCTTCCAGGGTAAAACAGGCATTGGGAATCCGCAATCCGGCCTGCATACCCTACGATATCCTGTTTGGATGTCCGGGATGGATACAGGGCGTTATCCAGGCAGATGCGTTTTTTAAAGCAGGCCTCGCGAAGAAATGCCTGGTGGTGGGAACGGAAACCTTGAGTCGTGTGATTGACCAATATGATCGTGATAGTATGATTTTCAGCGATGGCGCCGGCGCAGTTGTGCTGGAGGCTGCAGAGGGCACCACCAATAGCAGCGGTATTATCAGCTCCAGCACGCAGTCGTTTGCCAACGAAGAATTGAATTACATTGATATGGGGGCGTCTTACGCCCCAAATGCGGATAAGCGTGTCCGTTATATCAAGATGTTGGGACGCAAAGTATATGAGTTTGCGCTCAAACGGGTACCGGAAGCTATGAAAGACTGCCTGGATAAAGGCAATATCTCTATCCGCGACGTTAAAAAAATCTTCATTCATCAGGCCAACGAAAAAATGGATATCGCCATTATCAAGGCTTTTTATGGATTATATGATATCCGGGAGATACCTGCCGATATTATGCCTATGAATATTCATGTATTGGGCAATAGCTCCGTAGCTACCGTGCCTACACTGTATGATATGGTGCGAAGGGGTGATATTCCTAATCAATCCGTACATCCGGGCGATGTGATCCTGTTTGCCTCCGTAGGGGCGGGGATGAATATTAATGCGATTTGTTATCGGGTGTAGTTATCGTATAAGCGTTACCGTTCCTTTTCTGCTAAACCGCCTGCCGGTATAATCTACTCCCTGCACCATCCATACGTAGGTGCCGGCAGGAGCGGGTTTGTTTTGCCAGTTGCCATCCCATCCGCCGGGAAGGTCCGCGCTGCGGAATACTTCCTGGCCCCAGCGATTCCAGATACAGAAAAAATCCAGTTTAGGCACACCTGCGGCAATGACGTGGAACACATCGTTGCGTCCATCATTGTTGGGTGTGAAGGCATTGGGTACGTAGAACTCCGGCCCTTCATACACTTTTACGCTGATGTAGTCTTCGTCGCGGCAGCCTTCCGGAGAGGTCAGGGTAAGACGGTATGTTTGGTCCCTGTGTAAAATGGCTATGGGGTTGGGAATAAATGGGTTATTCAGGCCGATGGCAGGTGCCCAGGTGTATCGTATCCCCGGATTATTCCACCCGGCCTGCAGTTGCAAAGGTTGTCCGTTAGCCACAATGGTATCAGCGCCGGCACGGGCATATACGGCGGTAACGGTGACCGGCACATCAACCGTATTCGATTGACAGCCATCGGCGCTAATGGCGTATAGTCGTGCAGGGTAGTAGCCGGTATCTGCATAGCGCCAGGTCGCATTTTGTTGTTGCTGTGTAGTACCATTGCCCAGGTCCCAGTTCCATTGCCGGATAGGGATGTTGGGGGTATTATTGATTCCCTGAAAATCAGTGGTCACGCCCAGGCATACATTTTCACCACTGCCACTCACTTGTGGCGTATTGCTCACCAGTATTGACTTTCCCAGACTACTGCTGCAACCCTGGGCAGAAGTGACTTTCAGTTGTATCTGATGAGTACCCGGTGCGGTATAGGGCGCCAGCGGTTTTGATCCGGTGGCGGTACTGCCGTTGCCCCAATCCCAGTCCCATTGTTGCAAGGTGCCAACAGTGATGGAGGTACGGTCCTGCATATACATCTGTGACCCCAGGCAAAGTGTGTTGGGGCCAAAGTCCACTACCGGGTACGCCCCAACGGTAAATGGGGCCTTTAGTGTATCGGACTCGCAGCCGCTGTTATCCTGGATCACAAGTCGCACTTCATAATGCCCCGCTGATGGATATACATGTGCCGGAGGCTGTGATGCCGTGGAATGGGTCCCATCTCCCAAATCCCACCACCAGGACGTGATGGTGCCAAAAGAGCTGGAGTTGTCTTTAAACTGTATGGGCATGCCATCGCAGAAAACCTGTTGTGGGTTGAAGTTAAATTCAGGACGGAGGGCGGCACAGAACTGTTGCAGATTGGAGCTGCCGCCGGTAGAGCCGCCGAAGCCCCAGAAAACATTGGGGTCTCCACCGAAGATATCATTGACGAGGTCTTTGTCGAGCGTAAGCCGCAGTTCATTGTCAACGCTCACCTCCATATGTTTTGACACCGCATCCCATTTGATCCGGAACAGGTGCCATTGACAGTCTTCCACATTATCATTGTCTTTGATCACGGTAACCGGTCCTGCGAGATTGCCGGGGCCGTTATGATCCGTCAGTCCGTTCATCTGGATGGCGAGGTGATCATACGGCGGATCATTTTCATCGAAGTTTTGCCAGGTATCTATTAACACGCCCAGAGAAGGAGAGATCCCTTTGAAACCCAGTCCCTGTCCGGTGCTGCCCAGGTTGGTACCTTTAGTTTGTAAAATGAAACCGATACCATCGGCGCCGGTAGCGTCTTTACAGCCCAGGTTTACATCAAATACATAGTTGAAAGACTGGGAGAGGTTAATCTTATTTTTATTCCATACGGTGCCGCTGGCAAATTGTTGATCCGGTGTGAGCACATAGCAGTTGCAGGTGCGCTGGGTGGCGGTACCATTGAGTATATACGGGAGCAACGTTTGACCTGCGAGCCGGGAGTGAAGCAGCAACAGGCCGATGATCGGGCATAGTATTCTTTTCATAAAGGGAGCCGGGCAGCGGACAGATTGCCATCAACAAGTTACATTGTTACCCTTTAAGATCAAAGCATAATTATTTGTAGTTTTGCGGCAACCCGACGAGCCGTGGACATGTTAACCTGTTCGTTTAACTGAAGTACTGCTGCGTTATTCATCTCCCTAAAAAAACTAAATGAAGAATATTACAGATTATAAAGGCCGGCAATTATTTCTTTCCCGCGATGACGAAAAAGAGGTGGCACCATTGGCGTATTATATTGATGAACAGCGCGTGCAGGCCTGGCCGCAATATCCCGGCTATCAGGTAGTGACCTGGCATGCAGGCACCGGACTGCTGGTCCTGAATTCTCCCTGGATCACGGGCGGGCGCAAACTGGTGACCAACCTGGTGGTGATGCGGGTAGCCACGCAGGAAGTAGCGTTTAGCACCAATCCCCATATGTATTACAACGCGGTATTCAACAACAGCGGCAGTTACCTGCTGGTGGAAGCATATAACCAAAAACCAGCGTGGATAGATATTTCCACCGGTGATATTGTAGCGGAACTAAAGCCGGAACTGCGATTGGCCGATGGCACATTTAATCCGCACAGCAATACCTTTTACTTCCCATTGGAAAAGAAGAAGGCCTGGCTGGCGGTTGATGGCGCTTCTTTCACCGGCACTCTGATGAAAACGCCTTTCCCTGACCGGGTACATAAAGTGCAGTATGTGGCATCGCTAAAACAATACCTGGTGCTCACGGAAGGCAATGTCCTGTTGTGCTGTGATGACCAGCTAAAGCCTGTCTGGCAACGGAATTTCTCTGAAATGGGCAGTGATTCGGGCAACATATTTGGCAGCGATATGCTTGTTACAGAAGACCAGGAGCTGGTTTGCGTGAGCGCCAGTGCTACGGAAGGTAATCGGTGGGGAGCTGATTATGTGCTGGACCTGAAAACCGGGGAACCGCGATATATTGTGCAAGGCTATCATATGCGGGGGCGCATTGCTGGTAGCTATTTCGGGCGGCAGGTACTGCTACACCCGATGAAAGTCATGGACCTGGAAACCGGTACAGTAGCGTCCTGGACGCTACCTGATTTTTTGCCCGGTTTTAAGTAATTTGCAGCAGATTTTAACCGGTAATTATGGATATAAGCGTAAATAAATACATCAGCGAAACGGGATTTTGCAGTCGCCGCGAAGCCGATAAATATATTGAACAGGGTAGGGTAACGATCAACGATAACATCGCTTCCAAAGGTAATCGTGTTAAAGATGGAGACGTGGTAGAAGTAGACGGGGAGCCGTTGAAGAAGAAAAAAACTACCGTGTACATTGCGCTGAACAAGCCCAAAGGGATTACCTGTACTACTGATCTGAAGGATAAAACGAATATCATTGATTACGTGAATTTCTCCAGCAGAATATTCCCAATAGGCAGGCTGGATAAGCGTTCTGAAGGGTTGATCTTTTTAACGAACGATGGTGATATCGTTAATAAAATTCTCCGGGCGGGTAACCAGCACGAGAAAGAATATATTGTTACTGTTGACAAGCCCATTGACCTGGAGTTTGTAAAATCAATGCGTAATGGGGTGCGTATTCTTGGGGTGATGACGCAGAAATGTTTCGTGCAGCAGGAGGGAGCCAACCGTTTTCGTATTATTCTTACGCAGGGGTTAAACCGTCAGATTCGTCGCATGTGTGAAGCGTTGGGCTTTGAGGTGGTGGCATTGAAGCGTACCCGCATCATGAACATGACGTTGAAAGACCTGGCGTCGGGCTCATGGCGGTATTTTACAAAAGAAGAAGTGAATCATCTTAATACCCTGGTTGCCAGCAGCAGTAAAACAGAAAAAGGAGACAATCATGACGGAATGGACGAATAGCCATCATCTTCCAATAACAGTAACCCGGGAGGGAGCACTCATCCCGGTGTCGATGGCGGTGTCGTCATTGTCTTTGTCGGCGCTGCAGGTGCAGTTAAGCCGTTTTCTGCATCCGGAAGAGCGAGCTGTTTCCAGGGGAGCAGGACAACATCATTATTTATTAGGCCGCCATGCTGCAAAGCTGGCGGCTGTTGATTTTACAGGAGTAGCGGGCGCCAACATCCGTATCCATCCTGGTGTATTTGGGCAGCCGGTGTTGAGCTGTCCGGGTTACGGGAACCTGCAGGTGAGCATCACGCATAGCGGCGGGAGCGCTATGGCGGTCGTTTTCCCCGAAGCGCATCCTATGGCGATAGATATTGAACTGTTGGACGGAGATCGTTTTTTACCCCCTTTAACGCCCGCAGAAGAGCTGCTGGTAGCGTCGCTGCCATATACCACCGAAGAACAAACCTACCTGCTCTGGACAGCCCGGGAAGCCCTTTCCAAAGTATTGCGCACCGGTCTCACTACCGACCTGGAGTTGTTTAATGTAAAATCACTGGCCATAAATGGTAGCTTCCTGGTGGCTGAATTCCAGCATTTCATGCAATACAAAGCGATTAGCTGGAGGGCGGGCAATATAGCCTGTTCATTGGTATTACCACAGCGTAGCCAGGTAGATATGGCCGCTTTGCAAATGCTGACTAGTCAAGTGTCTTAACGTACAGGAAAGTAGAATCTTTCGGCTGATAAGTGAAAATAAATTTTCCGGCTACCTCTTTCCCAAAATTCACCCCTCTCACTTTAGCATCATATACGGGTTTGTGTACAAACGCAATGACGAACGAGTCGAGGTATACATAATGTAACTGAAGATCCGTAAAACCGATTTCCGTCATGTCCTTAAAAGCATTTCTGCTTCTGTCGTTTAAATTCTGCAGATTCCAGAGGTCTTGTGGAAAGTGATGAAAGGTGCGTCGATATTCTTTTACAGACTCCACAAAGTTAATGGTGGGATGAATATCTCTTTTCTTCATTTTGGCTTTCAGCGGAATGCTGGTACTGCTTTTCTCGTGTTCCTGCACGTGGAGTTGTCCATCGGCACTACGGGAATAAGTATACGTAGAAGATTTGGAGGGAGCGCAGGCATAGGTAAGACTGGCAATTGCTAACAGTAAAGGATATTTTTTCATAACGAAGTGGAAGTTATTTTTATTTTTTTGAAAATAAATTTGGTGGTTATGAGATAAATCCTATTTTTGCATCCCCTTAACAATGAAGGTGGTAGCGGATTCCCTAGCTCAGTTGGTAGAGCAATACACTTTTAATGTATGGGTCTTGGGTTCGAGTCCCAAGGGGATCACTGGAGAAACTTGAAACCTGCGCGCTGCGCGGGTTTTTTGTTCTGGGGCTATTTGTTAGTCTATCAAAGTGCGGATTCGCGATTCGTGGTTAGACACTATCTCATAAACTGTGTAAATTCTAAAAATCGGGGTATTTCACCTCGATTTTTTAATTTTAAATCATATACAGTTTTATGAAGACAGAAGATTTTTGGATCAAGTTGAAAACTTGGGGGATAGAATAAATTTTAAGCATAAAGTTTAGTCAATCTGTAAAGAAAGAATTCTACATCCCGCACCCCTCCCAGSGCGTTYCTAAAGGACTTTATTTTKGCATTRAAWGATTCTGCAGCRGCATTKGTMGCTCTGTTRTTGAAGAAGTTGAGAATRCCCARATAATGRGTTCTGATAGTSCTGGCAACGGTYTTGAAGGATAATATCCCYGCTKCYTCYACATCATTATACCACAAAGCCAGTTTCTTAAATGCWTCTTCTTTRCAYTTACAATGCTTGTAAAYCTCRCCCARSCGCAGRGATARYTGGTAGGATTTATGAATAAGGGGATAACGGCTAAATAAAAGTTCTGCTCTCTGCTGCTGCTCTCTGGTCCATAGTCTTKGATGTTTAAATAGTAAATATCGGCTTCTGGCGAGTAGTTGCTTTGTTGTGTCCCCATTGGGTAGTTTGGCTGGCTCCCACCTTACTGCATTTCGTTTTGCCTGCTCATATTCCAGATTCTCTTGTTCCAGAACTTCCCAACGATGTTTTATTCTTATTTCCTGTACTGCTTCAAAAGCCAGGTGCTGCACGTGGAAGCGATCTATTACCCGATGAGCATTAGGGAAACAGGCTTTTACCGCCTTATTCAGGCTCCCGGACATATCAACAGTGACTTCGTGTACTTTCTCGCGAAGGCGCTTAGGGATTTTGAATAATATTTCTTTCAGAAATTCGGACTGAGTTCCCTTGATCATGGCCACTATTGAGCCTTTACGCCCTTTGGCCAGCTTATTAGTAACGATAGTATATAGTTCTCCACTGGAAAATGCTGTTTCGTCTATACTTAAAGTGGTGCCGATATTTTGCTCAAAAAGCATCCATTCAGTGGCGTGTTCTTTTTGATCCCAGATAGGGAAATCACTGAGATAGTGTTTGTATTGCTGACCTAACTGTTTACCATCTACCTGAAAGAAATGGCCAAGTTGCACAGGGCTTATAGGATATTTATCTAAGTAATCCTTTTAAAAAAGCACCGAATTCCGGAGTCATTCGTGTGCCTTTTTTTACTACTTCCCAATCTCTTGTTATTATTTCTCCATCCTCCAAAACCTCCCACCGCCGCCGCTTGGCATGTAGGGTCACCTTTTGACCACGTATAGGGAAATCCTGAATGGCAATTTCTGAGAAGAAACCTTTGGAGTGTGCTTTTTTATGCTGATGTTCTACTGGAATTTTATTTTTTTCTTCCAGGTATATATTTATACCCTCTTTGTCCTGACTTGAATCAATTAAGTCAAAATACTCTAAAACCCCAGCGGGTAATAGCATCTCTACAAGTTTACGAAAGTTCTGATCCACGTGCGTCGTTGGCTAATCTGCTGCAAAACAACTATTTTTTATTCTATCCCCCAAGTTTTCAACTTGATCCAGATTTTTTATCAGACGACTTTCTGAAGCAGTTTAAAACGGCCGATCAGCTAAATAATTTCCTGGCCCAGATTCAGAAGCGGGGCATTGAAAAGATGCTGGAAGGTGAGCTGGATAGCCATTTAGGCTATGATAAACATGAGCTAAATGAAAGCGAAAATAGCCGTAATGGATACGGTAAAAAGAAGATTAAGACCAGCTATGGTGAATCTGAAATAAAAGTTCCCAGGGATCGTGATGCCAGTTTTAACCCTATGATCGTACCTAAGCGCGAAGGAATGGCTCAGGGGCTGGAAGAGATAATAGTGTCTTTTTATGCCAAGGGTATGAGCGTATCTGACATAGAAGATCAAATAAGGGAAGTCTATAAATTTGATGTTTCCACCGCCACGATTAGCCGCATAACCAGCCGTGTGACCGAAGATATAGTCGCCTGGCAAAACCGTCCATTAGAACCGGTTTATCTCATAGTCTGGATGGATGGTATTGTGTTCAAGGTGCGGGAGAACAGCAAAGTGGTGAATAAAACCGTCTATATCGCTGTAGGCCTAAAGCGGGATGGCCTCAAAGAAGTCCTGGGAATGTGGCTGGGTAAGAATGAATCAGCGGCCTATTGGATGACTGTACTTACAGATCTGAAGGCCCGTGGCCTGGAAGATATTCTAATAACGGCCACGGATAATCTTAATGGCTTCACTCAGACGATCAAATCGGTGTTCCCACAGTCCGCCACTCAGGTCTGTGTCGTACACCAGATACGTAACAGTTGCCGCTATGTAGTCTGGAAAGATAAAAAGGAGTTTACCACCGATATGAAGGATGTTTATGCTGCACCAACCAGACAGGCTGCCATGGCTGCTCTTGACGCCATGGATGTCAAATGGAGTACAAAGTACGCATACGCCATCAAAAGCTGGCGTGAAAACTGGGAAGACCTGACTGTCTTTTTTGACTTCCCCATGGAGATCAGACAGATTATCTACACGACCAATCTCATTGAAAATCTGAATGGTAAAATTAGAAAATATACCAAAAACAAGCTATCATTCCCTACTGACGAAGCTGTCCTTAAATCAGTATACCTGGCATTGCGGGAGGTGTCAAAAAAATGGACCATGCCCATTAGAAACTGGGGCATGATCCTAAATCAATTTTTAACTATTTTTGATAAAAGAGTCAGAATCTAGTTTTTAATCTGATCCCCCGATTTTTAAGTTTACACACTTAATGAAATAGTCCCATTAGCAACCTGTCTCCTGATTTTGTTCATCATAATCAGGTTCAGACAACCAAGCTATGGAAAAACTATTATCTTAAAAAGACAACTGTTAATGAAAAACAGGACTAAGAACAAAACGCAAACCCATTTTAGGACTTATTTTTAAAATCTGTAAACTTATTTTAGGACGAGACACTCCCTTATTTTATAATTCCAAAAGGAGGAGGAAATTTATATTTTCAACATCTCCACATCCTCTGCAAGTATCTTTATTTTGCCCCCAGTAGACAACGTTTCAACTATGTAGCACTTTAATTTAACATTATCAAATATCCCATTCCATCCCTTATAAAAATCCACCAGGTCAATATCATCCGATGGTGCTATGTAAGCTGTATCGATTGTTTCATTAGCAATAATTCCAAAGTTCATTATTGCTTTAAACAAGTATGCTTTCTTGAAAATCAATTTCGATCTAGATTTATCTTCATACCATTTCACAATAATTTCCACACTGTCATTGTTACCTGGATCTGTTCGATCAATGAAAATACTCTCAAGTATCGAATCATGCCAATAACAGTCGTCAAAATCAAAATTCATAAAGTAATATTTATAGTTAATCTGATATGTTCTATTTCCCTACATTTAGCCACCATGGCCATCTATTTTGATCCATGATGTGTTCTTCTTTTCTGTCCAAATGAAAATGGCTATCATTAGGTCCTTTTTTACCTGATGGAGTTCCAGGATCTATACGAACCTTTTCAACATAGTCGCTACCTGTCCCAGTCCCATAATTACCTGGTCGATGTTTATTCTGAGTAAATTCCTCTGGGATGACTGCTCCTTGAGGTAACACAACTCCCTGAGGAGTCACCAAAAATGGTTGGCCTTCGCGTGGATTTGACTTATCATTAGTTGCAGGCGGCTCGCCTCCTCCCTCCGATGCTACCTTTACCCTTCCACTTTGCGAGGCTAAATTGGCAGTGCCATTACCTGTTAACACTGTTCCAATTGCAGAAATGCCCATACCGCCAAGTGCCACCCCTCGGCTGTCAGGCCACCACTTGCCCCAGTTACTGTTACTGCGGTTCCTGTTATAGCTCCTCCAACTACTTGCCCTCCTTTACCTCCTACTGCGGCTGCAACATTAGCTACATCTAATCCCGTATTCCAACCTGTTGCAATTGAGGGGTCTGAGATATTACCAGCAACAGCACTTCTAAAACTTGCCCCGCTAAGATTATCAACAGTGCCTATAACTAACCCTCCAACGCCTCCTGCGATAGCTTTACCTGCCATCTTAACGAGGTTCCAATTAGGCGGCCAGTCCGGCCACATGCCATCAGGGTCTATAAATCTTATCGGATTATCAAAGGCATATACATATGGGCTCCACCGACGTCCTTTTTCACTTAGTGGATCTACTACCCACCAACGCCCAATTTGTGGATCCTGCATCCTCGCTCCATAGTCATATAATTCTAGCCCTGAACCATCGCCGAACTCTTTCGACTGTAGTTCTTTCCCATTGTATTTCAGGCGGTTTTCAGGGTAGTTACTCCCCTTCAACGCATTGGAACTAATCCCCGCCATCGTCAACCCAAATGGATAATAATGTGTTTTCTCCAGCAAGAACTATTGCTTTCCTGTAACAAGATTATATAGCAGGTCAGATTCTATAACTGATGTGTGGGCATTTGGAGTCATTATCATTAAATGCACCGTGCTACCCCGCTTTAAAAATAGCAAATCCATAGGAATAATAGTTGTAGCACCAAAAGCTTTCTCATTCCCAATCACAAAAATATCCACGGCCTCCTTTTCATTATATTTTATAGAAAAATTGTTACATAATAAATGATAGCTTACTATGCTATCATTGGCAACTATAGTCCTTAACGAGTCTCCCGAAAGCGTTAAATAAATTTTAGATACCGGTTTTATTGATGCATCACGATACTCAAAGCGATAAAAAGCACTCTCATCAATAACTGTATACACTTCCATATTAGTGCGTTCTGCACTTTTAAAAGTGACATTTAATAACCTACTTAATGGTGCGTCTTTAATTAAATCAATCTTATAGCTAATTAAACTGTAAGATTTATCAAAAGATATGAAAGTAATAGGATTTCTATTGCCACTTTGATAAACAACACCTCCGTCCAATCTATTCATGTACTTATTGCTGGCTAAAGCAAACTCTTCTGGTTTGATTGAATATTTACGTATAGGATTATCTGCGGATGAGCGTCCAACTTTTATTATAAGTTTACATATTGCCGCACCTAAAATAGTCAAAAAGCAAACCCCTAAAACAATAGTTACCACGCGTATAACGTTTCTTCTATTCTTCAACATAAAATATCAAGCAATTTTCATTTAAAAAACAAGCTTTGGTGCAAGAAATATTGCTCCTAAAGTCCCCAAGCCTGGGCGCAGAGTTAAATCCCCACCAGAAACAAGATTGTTTCCATCTGTATGGCTTGCACCGGCGCCTATTTGCCCAAGGCCAACGCCCACACCAATACTCAAATGTGCCTCATATCCAAGTACCCCAATACCCGCTGAAATTGAGATATCAGTGCTCACTCCCAGCGTAAATGTACCTAACAGGGTAATGGATGCCCCATCTGGTGCCCCCTTATTAGAAGACAAGTCCGTTGTAACAATGCTCCCGTCCTTTCCAGAAACCATCCCTGCCGACTGAGCATATGTAAATTTGTCCCCCAGTATACCAGCTGACAGACTTGCCTCCTTACTTACCTTATTTGTGGTTGTACTGCCTATTAATGGCTTACCATCTTCCCCAGCCTGCTTCACTGTTGATGAAACACCCTTGGCAGTTTTATTATCAGCCCCGTTGCTATTAGTATTTGTAGTCGCAACACTTCTCTGATTTGTTTCGCTCTTAGCTCCGCTACTTTCAGTATTTGTCCCCAACGGTCTCAACAAATTAACAGGCTGTTGATTAGCTTTTACAGACCAGGGAGCAACAGAACTATCACCTAGAGGATCATTCCTTAAAATTGGATTATTACTCATAGCTGAATAAATACTTTGCGCATAATCAGGCTTCGAATCAATTTGCCACCACCGACCTAACTGAGGGTCAAGACTCCTCAAAGGTGTCGCATACATTTCGAGACTAGTACCATCCGAGAATTCCTTACTCTGCAATTCTGACCCTTTGTTGTACTTATATTTATTCTCCGCATAATTCGCTCCCTTCAACGCATTCGAACTAATCCCGGCCATGGTCAGCCCAAACGGATAATAATGTGTCTCCTCCAGCAGCGGACCAGAAGCTGCTCCTAAAACGATATTATCAAAGAACACCGGTTGCGTGCTTTCATTACTGGTGTATACATAGAGGAAGCCACTTTTGCGGATGGGCATCTTATCAACGGCCAGTGTTTGCAACTGATCGGGTGTGGCTTGCACCTGTTTCACCCCACTGTTTTCCTCTACCAATTTAAACTGATCGTCAAACAAAACAAAATTTAAATAGGCTTTGGGCTTATCTTGTTTATCCGGATCAGGGTCTTTATCTTTCAGGCGTTGGTAATCGTTGTTGTAAAAATTACTATTAAATGGGTTTTGCCCACCGGCAGTTCCAAGTGTATGCACATCGGCGGTAACTGTATGGTCGTTAAAAGCCTGAAGCAGTTCTGCCAGCATGTTTTCAGCGGGTAGGGTAGCGCCGGTGTTTTTCTGCGGGCCAGTGGACTTATAAAAGGCATTGGCTCCTATTTGAATAGTATCACCAGCCATTACACGCAGCACGATGGAGGGACCAATTTTTTTACCACCATTGCCTGCGGTTAATTTAGCTACTGCTTCATTTTTACTGGCACTTTGATTTGCCGGATAACCGGCAGGTTTGGGAACGCGGGTATTGTCCAAGTTACTGAATAAGGCGTTTTCTGTAGCAGCACTGGCCGTTTCCATGGTAGCTGTATACATGGTAAAATCTGTCTGCTCAGTGAGTACCTGACGTACATTGCCCAGGTGATCTTTTACGAAATAATCATAGGCGTATGCAGGTGCAATACCTGTTTTGTAAATAAGCCTTACCCGGCCTTCTTCCTGTGGTGCAAATTGAAGCGTATCATTTTTATATACAAACCCATCTATATAATCCGTAGTGGTAATGGTGCCGGTTCCGGTAACATCTGTTACTTTTTTGCGCAGCTTATTGCCTGACGCGTCATAGGTATATTCCACATAACMCTTACCCAACAAGGTAATACTATCTGGAAGATTCAAATGATTATACCTGTTTATGGCCAGCAGTTTATTCATATCAAGAATAAGGTTCCCGTTGCCATCATATGCATAATCCTGGGTTTCATTATTGTTGATTTCTTTAAAGTCGCCTAAGGCGCTTTGAGGATTGTTAGCCCTGTCTGTGACAAAAAACAGCTTGTTGCTGTTGGGGATATAGCCATACTTCAGGCTATCAATTGTTTGAATGGTTGCGCCATTGAGTCCTTTCTGGTTCATGAACCGGATGTTGCCATTGGCATCGTAAGACAGGCCACTCACTGTAAAATCGACCTGGTCGCGGGTCCAGGCTGTAGTGCCGGAATTCTGCTGTGTGAAGTCGGCCGCCGTCAAACGATTGGTATTATCGTAGCCGTAACCATACGCCCTGGCAATGCTGTTGCTCCTGCTTTTCCATTTTATCCCCGTAATGTTGCCGTTGTATTGATTGTTTACAAAGCCGGCATCATAGTTTAATTCCTGCCCAAACCAGTTGCTGGTACTACCAGCAGTATTGACAAAAGATTTATTGATACCACGTAACCATCCCCGGATGTTATATTCATAAGAGAGCTGCTCAATAGGAGCGCTGGTGCCATTGATCCCCAGCTTTTTTGTTTTTAGTCTTCCCAGCTCATCATAATCATTGGTAGCAATGGTGCGCTCCAATGTGGTGGTATCATTGAGCCTTTTCTTGATGCTGGTCAGTCTGCCTGCAGCATCATAGCCCATCATGGTCAGGATGGTCGTTTGAGGAGTAGGACCGCAGCGTTGGTTTTTATGCCGTAAATAGGTGCTTAGTACTTTTCCATTAAAGTCATACAGTGTAGTGGTTACATCCAGTGAGCCGGAAATATTATCACTGATGGTTTGTATCACGCGGCCTTTATCATTGTAATAGACGGTGGAAGTCAGCCACCTGTCAGGGGTATTAAGCACTTTTACTTTTGTACCCGTCACCATCCCTTTGATCATATGGCTGGTGGCGGTTACCGGCTCGACATAAGGATTAGCGCCGGCCTGTGGTTTATCGAAATCTGTTATCAGCGCCGGCTGTACCCCGGTGAAATTGTAGTTGTCATAGAAGGTATAAGTGAGCGGTGTTAAAGCGCTGGCAGGTATAGCCGGCAAAGGAATAGTAGCGGTAATGGTAGCAGTACCCTGGTTAAGACTGGTGTTGATAAGCGCTTCGGTGGTACCACCGGCACCAGTGTCAAACCCGGATTCAAAGGTGATGCTGTTAGTCGCCTGATATTGGGCACTGCTATCATAAGACGCTGTCACCAGGTCGGCTACTCCCGGGAAGGTATAATTGATGCTTTGGGTGTTGGAGGTGGCCGTATTCATGCTGGCCTGCAAAGTCGCACGGGGGACATTACTGTTGTATAGCGCAGTTTCTATGGGCCTGTTTAAAGTATCATAGAAAGTAACCAACCAGTTGTTTTTTACTTTCATGTTGCCATCCCTGCTAAATACCAGCCGGTCTCTCAGATCATATACCATCTCTGTGGAATCCGCACCGGGCACCTTTTTGACGATCAGGCGGTGTTTAGCATCATAACGATATATAAAACATAACTCCCCGGCAACCGGCGACAGATCGGGGTTACCTGCAATAGCCTGTACCGCCGACGGGGGCACTACTACCCGTAAGTTACCCAGGTAATCATAAATATAATAAGTACATAACCAGCCATCATGGCCTGTACCCGGGTTATTGGCATACTGTACTTTATTTAATATAACATGGCCTTCTTTATCCTTATACGATATAGACTGTTTGCCTGCTTCGTCTGTAATAACATCTTTGAATAACTGTCCGGCAGCGTAAGCAGCTGATGGCACCGGTAACAGGCCCCCGCTCATACTCCAGTTCATTACAGAATCGGCTACGGTATTGAGTAAATACTGATGTACAACCGGGCGATTGCCACCGGTCTGTGCCCAGCTGTTACCAGGCGCATAGGTGCGGGCAGTGCGGTTTAACGGGGATGGCTCAAAAACAGCCTGGTTATAATAAATACTTTCACCTGAGGTACCAGGGTTGAGTGTGTTGCTCTGGTAGAATGTCCGTTGGTTGTTAAAAGGATCTGTTTTAAATGAGCCATCACTGGTATTGCCACTTTGCGGGACATAAGGCAGATAGCTGTATTGTATTCTACCCAGGTTATCATAGGTAACAGGTGTTACCAGGTCACTGCCGGCTGGGGTAATGCCTTTATTCACCGTTTGTACCAGGCGCCCCAGCCCATCAAAATATTGGGTGACTAATTTTACTTCCGATACCGTTCTGCCGGGAGCACTGATAAAAGCGGTATCTGAACTGGGGAGACTGGGTTCATAGAGGCGGATATAATTACCGGCGGTGCCGGTATAAGCGGAAGGTGGCGTTACCGGGGAGGCTGTTGGAAGCGACGGAGTAGTGGGGATGTTCTGCCCGTTAACCGTGCTTACAAAAGTAATGAACAACAACAAATGTAAATATCTGGTTAAGCGTTTCACAGTATAACGATTTAAGATAAACGATTGATAGCTGCATAAGAGAGGTCTATAACAACTACCGGGACAGGGGGGGAGCATCCACCCTTGGTGCACCAGCGTTTGAAATTATTTTAGGTACCTGCATATTTACCATGCTATAAACGATCGCGTAATCGAGTGAAATTTCCGGTCCAAGCGTGGCGTAAAGTGTACCGTCCTCACTGATAAAATACTTGCTGCCAGTTGGTGCAGCATCTGCACTTGCGCCATTTTTCATTCCAGTAATCCATGCCAGTACATCCGACTTTGGATCACTACTATCTCTCATCGTCATTCCCTGTGTGCATACAATACCATTTGCCGTCAGACCCTGATAATTTTGCGGTAATCCTGCCCGACTGTCATTACCGGTACCTACCAGTGCAATCACCTGTATTTTACTGGCATATTTATTTTGAAAACGGGTTATCTGGCCTGATATCGCTGTATCCTCATTGAGCGGCATCACTATATACAGCAGCTTTTTACCGGCATAGGCATCCAGGTGAAGCTGTTGCCCATCCAATGTGGTAAGTGTTGTTTGCGCACTACCATTARGTGTACCGTAACAGCAAATCATTATAAATATAAAAATCCTGTTCATATCATTGGGGATTAGTTAAAGTATTGACATATCGTTTTATAATCTTTCCATTCATGTCTTTCACATGCTGGAATCTTCCAAACAGGTCATATTCGTAATAGGTTATTTTCCCTTCGGGAGTGGTCATAGAGGTCATGCCGCCAAAAACAGGAGAATAGGTATAGAACGTTACCTGTGCGGAGGTACCTGCAAGAGCATTGCTTATCTTTGCCAGTTCCGTCCGCATCGCTGCATCTGAAGAGGGGTTGTCCAGCACAGAGAGATTCACCAGACCTGACAGGGTAGTGTAATTACTGCCGATTATCTTCGCCACAGGAAAACAGCCATTATACCCCCATAGGTAAGCCTCTTTAACATCATTAGTTTTATACTGCTCGGTGAGATTGCCTCTTGTATCATAAGCAGATAAATTAACCTCGCTGGAATCGCCTCCGGCAAAGAAAGTACGTAGCCTTGACAAATGAAGCTTTGAAGTATTATAATAGCCAAACATAAATTTTGCGCCGCTGATAAAAACCGGGTTGGCATAATTTGTTTTCATAGAATCCACCACTTCTATAGGCTGCAGATAATTTTTGTTATTCAGACTATCTTTCATGACCTGCTCTGCACTATTCAGACTGAAGACGAAGTCACTGTTATTATTAAATGCGTATTTATAGGTCTGTTCTCTGGTTTGGCCGTTATTAACAGCTATTATTTTCTGTTTCAGAAAAAAGATATCATGCTGCAGGTAGTACTGGTAGTTAGTTTGTATTCCGGTTGATGTACCACTGGCGAAGGTGGAGTCTAAAGATTGACTTAATACAGTGACGGGCTGCCAGGTGGGGAAGCTTACGGCCAATGCCCAATCCGGGATACAATCATGAAACCGATCGTTGCAGTTAGATTGGCTGGGAGCTGACTCGGTCCAATAGGATAGCTGGCCGTTTGGCGGAAAATCAATAGTAACATACCAATATGGCTTTGCCCGGGCGCCTATCTGCGATTGAGGGTTATTCCAAATCCATGAGTTAGTACTTTTCTTTAATAAGGCCCCATTCTGGTCATACACTTTTTCTACCAACAGTTTTGCCCGGTAATAGCTATAATCGGATGGCGGGGGTAATGGAAATCCCTGGTTGATCGTATTATAGGCGTAAGTGTATATCCGGTCGGTCCAGCCGTTAGCACTGTCTATTGTCCGGACTTCAGGATACATGACGTAGGACCCACCGTCCAGCGCCAGTGGATAGCTGCTCCCCGGGTAAACCTTCACATATTGACAAGCAGTGGAAAAGTCATTTTGCATGGCCGTAACATTCACCGGGGAGATAAGTAAGCCGCTGCCCACTGTAGAGTCAATGGAATACATTTTGTACTTGTAGTCAGTTTTGTTGAACTGACCAGTAATCGGATCATAATCCCTGATTGTTTTTATACGGACCCCTCCGGCATTATAGGATCTCCTTGAAAATACCGCATTGGCACCATAGGGCTTGCTAATGGTACCTGTTTCATAGGTGCCTTCCTGCCAGTTACCGGACAAACTACCGATGTTACAGTTTATGTCTGGAACAAAAACATCTACCCTGTAATAGCCATTTTTTAATATACTATTTCCGGATGGCTGTCCACTGAAGCCCTGAATTAAAAAGCCTCCGGTAAGATCAGTTGAATCCAGCACCCGCATTACTTTCACTGTATAATTAGCGCTACACGTAATATCCATATTGTTTAGGGAAAAGAAGAATTTGGAAAGATTATAAGAGGAGTTTACAGTAAAAAGATGTTGCATAGAGGGAAAGTTGCCTCCCGTATGTAGAAATTTAGTTTCTGTAAAACTCCGTGAAACCATATAATTAGGGTCCGGATGATAAGCGAAGAAATCACCCAGCCCCAGCACTGTATTACCCTCGTATATGATCTCCCTATATCCACCCGTAGGGTAAGTGATTTTCTTAAGGATATTTGCCTGGGAGTTGGCGGCTTCGGCAGTGCGGATAGCCCCGAAATCCCAGTACACATCTCCGTAACCATTGGAAACAATCATCTTCGGAATCATGCCTGTATTAAGATTTCCCTGACCATTACTGAATCCCCATATATCAACACCCGGGCTTAAAACACTGGGAAGGTTATTAAACTCGTTGTATTCAAACTTATGTGTAAGACTATCAAATCCAGATGTGCCAAATTGTGAGAAACTGACAAGCTTCCAGCGCTGGCTGCTAAAGCTTGTGCCATAATTGAATTTATACTGCCCTTTGTAGTTACCACCAGGATCATACATTTGAATCGCCAGCATTTTATTCGGGCCATACGCATAATCGKGTACGGAATTAAAAATCAGGTAGCCGCTGTTGCCATCAATGCGGGATATCAGGTACTCGGTTGCGTCAGTTGTCACTATGCCAGCATCTCCAATTATATTGAATCCCTGGCAGTCCTGCCCGGCGGTATTCAGCGGCATGAAACTGCCCGATATAGTGGTGAAAGTATTTCCGGATAGCGTGTAGGTATACTGAATACTGTTTTCTTCATTCATATCATATGCTTCGGTGAGATACCAGGAGGTCGATGATATTTCAGCCGGGGAACTGCCGTGTTGTCCGAAGTAGGAGGATTGGTTTCGGAGCATGTAATTTCCTGTTCCAGCTTTTGTTCTACCGAAATAGTATTTATTCCCATTTTCATCTGTGATAATCCATGAACGGATTCCCTGACCCGGAGGTGCCTGGTTTGTATCCAGGTAGTAACTTATATTAATGCCGTCATTGCTCCCCATCATGATGATCTCTCCTGTTTCTTTCAAAAAAAATTTGCCACTTCGTCCATTAAAATTATATAAATAGGTATCAGGTTCCAGGTCCAGGGCGTCATCCTTTAAAGCAGCAAGATTACTTGTGTTCGATGTGCTGAATGTAGACGGTTTGGCATAAGGATTAGTCAGCATTCCCAGGCTCATATCATCAGGTTTTCCTCTCACCATCTGTGTGATGCGGCCAGCGCCGTCAGCCAGGCTAAAGCCTAATCCTACGCAGCTGGACTGCTCTTCTACCTTTATTCCACCCGTGCTGTTGTAGTTAAGCGTGATGCTGGCAGATAGCGGGCCACTGGAAATGCTGCAAAGAGGAAAACTAATCGGGATCGTGCCTGTAAAAGTGCCTATAGGTCGTTCCAGTACTTTAAACATAGACGCGGCATTAGGTGGTATGGGCCTTGCTTTGGGTAAGTTTTGCTGATATTGGGCAAAACAAAAAGTGGTGATTGTTATAAGTATCGAGGTTGTTGCAAGAAATTTCACTCGCATACGATCTGTTTTAATAAGTTTTTGATTGCTTTTTTATTTTGTCAGTGCAGCCATCTTCTTTTCCTGCAACTCCAACCTCTTATTTAATTCTATGATATAGAGTGTCAACTCTTCAACTTTCTGCAACAACAGTTTATTCATTTCTCCCAGATCTAATCCTTCCTCTTTTACTTGCTGCTCAGATGGAACATCAGGTAAATGTTGGTTCTCCTGAATGAAATTTTCTACATATTGTAAAGAAGGCAATTCATAATCTGATCGAAATACGAAATCAGCCCAGACAATTTGTTCTACTTTAACCCGGCGTGCTCCTATGATTCCATTTACTGCTAGTTTATATCCGTTGGTAGTGTTTGTTCCTATGCCTACATTTCCGCCACCGTTTACCATTAGAATATTTCCCGAAGAAATGGAGTTCATCAACATCGAATTATTCGAACCCGGATTGGTTTCCAGCACCAGGTATCCTTCATTGCTGCCTCTGATTTTCCCTCCGGTAATTCCACCAAAATAGGTCCAGTCATTATAGGCATTGCCTAATATTACTGCGGCCCTGTCCCCGTTTGGTAAGATGCCCACCTGCGTCACATGCAGCCCTGCCGAAGGAGAAGTTGTTCCTATTCCCACATAACCCAAAGAGGTGATGTTCATCACGTCCGTCCAGGTAGAAGAATTATTCCTTGCAGCAATCCGGAGATCGGTTCTTCCTCCTGGGTCATATGAGTAAATCTTATGACCAAAACCACTTCCAAAAGTAGAAGTGGTCCAGGTAATATTTTTATTGGCACCAACTTTTGCTGTTAAAGTATCAAATACTACATTTTGCGCTTTGGTGGAATAGGTAAACATGCAATAGAAAACAGGGATTAATTGTAACATTTTTCTCTTCATAACTATTTATAGGTTTAATTTTTTTATGATCAAAAAGTATAGCCCGTTCTTAGTTTTATAGGATCTGTTCTTGGTATATGCTGATTATATAAAAAATCAAACAGCAAAATGATATTGCCTTTCATCTTGCCATTGATCTTATATTTTTTACTGATCCCAATCAACCCGCTCTGTGTCCACTGTTGGCCAACTCCGTCTGGTAGCGCTATATACCTGGGTTGATAGTTTTGTTCATAACCGCCATTAATAAAGAAGGTGTTTTTTAACTTCCAGTCGATGAAGGAACGTATACCAATCCCCTGGTTGGAGAAATGAATATTATCAAAGCCGGTGCCCATGCCGAGCTTGTAGGAGAGCCCCAACCCGGTGCTGCCGTTTTTGTGGAACTTATAAGCCACCTGTCCTGCAAGGTCTCCGGTGGTAGGGAAAAATTTATTGCTGCGCTGGAACTGGATGTTGCTGCCAAACTCCAGCCGTTGCAGAAAGCGTTTTGTTTTCATTTCGTTAGGTTTAAAGTTGGGCATATCCGCAGCGTTGTCCAGATCTGGAAATTTACGCTTCAACTCATCCATCTTGCTGCGGGCTTCTGACATTTGCTGGCTTACTGCTGCACCAGCATTAGGGCCGGTACCAATGCGTTGCTGTATAAGTTGTTCTACGTCATTCCGTGTTTGTAACCCTTCCAGGCTTTGAGCAGCAGCAGCGCCTTGTATATTAAGTAAGCTGGCCAGCTGAGAATGTCGCTGCATAAAATTATTAAAGGCAGGAATTTTCTGCAGCAGCTCCATCGCTTTCTGCTCTGCTTTCTTCTTATCTTTAAATACTTCTTTATATTCTTTCAGTTGCTGAGCATAGTAATAAGCTTCCTTGTTCATTTTCTGCAGATCTTTAGCGAAGCCAGTGTATTGTTTTAGCTGTTCATTTAATAACAGTTTCCGTTCACGCATATATGCCTTAATCTCTTCCGCCTGCTGCAACTTATCCCTCAATTTCTCTACCGATTGAAGCGAGCCATTTAATTTATCAGTAACCCCTTTTGACTGATTCAATAAATTCCTGGATTGTTTTAAGAATACAAGCGAATTTTGAAGACTATCCAGGTAGGGACTACCAGCCATTAAAGGTTTGGATAGGTTACCCAGCTTACCTTGTATGCGGGACTTCATACTGCCCAAAGCGTCAATGGAAGCGGAGAACAGCTGTTGCGCCTTGAAGGAATCAATACACGCCAATTTATTTTTCAGTCTTCCTTCTTCTTTCGTAAAACGAAGCAGCGCCTTATCCGTTTTTTGGGTGATTTGTTTCTCCAACTTATCTGATTTTTTTTTAACCTGTGAGAGATATTTATCCGGGATTTTTCTGGTTGTAACAGCAGTGCTATCTTGTGCATGGACGGTAGCTAACAGTAGAAGGTGCAAGGATACAGCAAGGTAAAAATGCTTCATACGGATGTAATGTCTTCCAGGTTATAGAGAAAATGAAAACCGATCGATGGCTATTATTTCGTAATTCAGAGTTATGTCCCGGCTAATTGTCTGTTTTCTGGTTATGCTGATTAGTTATGCTATTCTTAGGAAGTCTGAGCGAATTCGCAATTGGGGAATCAGGGATTATAATAAAAAGCAATACTAATTACTAAATGGAAATATCGTGGGTCTTCTTTCAATAAGACCGCTACTAAAGTATGTACAATTTCCCTTCCTGCTGTTAATTAATTGTAAATGCGTATAAATACGGGCATTAATGCGTATAAATACACGAACACTGCCATGAAAGCTCGGGAATGCCTGATTTTTGGGCGCGGCTCAATATGTCCTGCACTATTCGATGAGAATGACCTTTGCTGCTATCTCGCACAACTTCGTCTTGGTATGCTGATTGTGGATACCACCAATAATTAACTCCATTTCTTCTTTGTTATACTGTACATAAGGATAAGGAACCCTGTTCAATGGACTCGCCTTGCTTGTTTCTTTCTGCCCTTCTTTCATCCTGACAATACTACTGTAATAGCTATTTTAGGGCCCAGACAAATTACGCCGAAATCTCTTTCCGGAAACCCGAAATTTTTTGTTCAGAAATGAATTTTATTTACCTTCATGCCGCGATTTTAGAGGTAGACTAAATGCTTGTTAGTGCCAATTTCGAAACCCGATTAAAACAGTATTTCAGATTACGGAGCCTTGTTTAGAAACCCTTGGCTTATGAGAAACTTTACCATGTTAACATGATTTTTTAACAATAACTTATTGTCAGTTGATGTAAGAATTCATGTATGTTGTTAATAATGAAAATATCAGGTTAGCCGGGATCTTTGGTGTATTGCAGATGCAATAAAAGGATCTTCATACCATGATTTTATGATATCATACACCAGATACCAGACACAATGTGTAATGGCATACATTTTCATGCTTATAATCGGCTGATGGATGATTAAATATCAAGTGAAAAATTTCCTATTATAAAATACCCTTCAAACATGAACTCAAAATTGCTATCCAGGACTTGTTTATTATACCCGTCGGCCTGAGGGGACCAGCAGTACAACTATTACCATATCAATAGCAATATTCATTGAGTATGTAATACGATCACCTGCACAGACATTCTGATACCTTTAACCTGTTTCCAGCTCCTGTAGCCCGTTGGACAAGGATTGTCATTGTTTGTTGTAACAGAAAATGACAGCATATTCAGGTACATGCCTGATTTATTTTTCATCAATTAATGACCGTTAGACCATGCCACTCCATGTAACACCTATTCATCCTGCGCAGCGGGATATCCTGATGGATTTGTTGATCAATGCCGAAAACTCGACCTATAATGTCGGAGGCGTAACCAGACTCACCGGGCCTCTTCATAAAGAAAAATTTATAGCCGCCGCCGAAACGTTGCCAGCAGTATTTGATGTATTTCGGATGAGGTTCGATCTCAGCGACCAGGTGCCACAAGCCTACCTGGATGATACCTTCACAACACAGGAAATCGTATGTATGGATTTCAGCGGTCTGCAACCGGATGCCGTTGAAGAATGGATACGGGAACGTCTTGAAATACCCTTCCTCCTTCATAAAGAAAATGCGCTCTGCGAACAATATCTCCTGTCCATCGCGCCGGATGAACACCTATATTTCTGTAAATATCATCACCTGATTATTGATGGATATGGGCTGGCCGCAAGTTATCAGTATGTGGCCCGTAAATACCGCTCCTTACTGCAAGGAACGGACCTGGATTGGTCGCCTGTTTCCTATGTGGCGGCGGCCGGCAATGCCCTCACCTATCAACAATCGCCAGCATACCAGGAAGACGCTGCCTACTGGAAAAAGATGATTGATAAAAAGCCAGCTCAGTTATTGGAACGCAGGTACCAGCACCTGGATGCCAATCCACGTCAATGCCGGACGTTCCTCCTGGAATTTACGGCTGTCGAAAAAGCTGCGTTGGAAGACTTGCAACAAGCTACCCAGGCAAATCTGCTCCGACTGACGCTGGCGGCGCTCACCATTTACTTCGCAAAAACTACCGAACATACGGCGTTGGTATTCGGTACACCAGTGCATCGCAGAAAGGATAGAGAATTACAGCAGATCGCTGGTATGTTTTCCGGTATCACGCCATTCCAGGGTGTTTATCAACCAGATGATACGGTATCTACTTTGTTGGAAAATATTGGAGTTGCCAGGAAAAATGACAACCAGCATCAACATTACCAGATGGCTGATCTGAGCCGTTCCCTGAAACTCAACGGCACAACAGAACAACTGGTGGATATCATTGTTAACCACGCAAACCTCAATCTAAACCTGGACTTCGGAGAAGGTATACAGGCTGTTACACAGGACCTGACAAGTGAGATTACCCGTTACCCGCTGGAACTGCTCTGGCGCGACTATGGAGAAGGACAGCCGCTGCAGTTGAAAGCAGATTACTACCCGTCGTACTTCACGGAAACGGATATACGTTTATTGGTGAAGCGCCTGTTGTATATCATACAGCAATTCAATGGCGGAGGGCAACATAAACTGGATGAGATCAATATGCTGCCAGATGAAGAACAAACGCTGCTGGCAGCCTTTAATAACAACCATATAGATGTTGTACCTTATCCTTATATCCATGCGCTCATTGAAGAGCAAGTGAGGATTCAGCCAACAGCGGAAGCACTGGTGTTTGAAAATCAACAACTCACTTACCAGCAGTTGGATGAAAAGGCCAACCAGCTGGCGCATTACCTGCGTGAAAAAGGCGTGCGGGAAGATACATTCGTCCCGGTATGCATGGAGCGCTCTGCAGAAATGATCATTGGTATATTGGCGGTGCTGAAAGCCGGCGGTGCCTATGTGCCGGTCGATCCTGCCTATCCGCAACACAGGATCTCCTTCATGCTGCAAGATACCCAGGCGGCAGTACTGGTCACCAATATGGCTGGCAGCCTGCCCCTGGACCAGTATACCACCGCAGAAATTATTGATGTCCGCCAACTGGCGAACATACTACCGCAGTATCCCGTAACGCCGGTAGAAACGGCCTTACAACCCCAACATCCCGCCTACGTGATTTATACGTCCGGTTCTACGGGCAACCCGAAGGGCGTAACCATTGCTCATCAAAACCTGGTTGCTTCCACGCTGGCGAGAAAAACTTACTATGGTGGTACGGGTACCGCATTGCTGGTTCCCTCTTTCTCATTCGATTCTTCGGTGGCTGTTATCTTCGGTACGTTGTGTACCGGCGGCAGCCTGATTGTATGCCGGGAAGAGACTTTGAAAGATGGGGAGATCGTAAAAAAACTACTTTCCCGTACTGATATGATCCTGTGTGTGCCTTCCTATTACCGGTTTCTCCTGGAAGAAGGACTGTTACAAGATACGACCTTGTCTACCGTTATCCTGGCAGGGGAGGCACTGGAGGTATCACTGGCCCAACGTCACTTTAGAGAAGTGCCGAAAGCGACGCTGTATAACGAATACGGACCTACGGAATGTACAGTATGGTCATCAGTGGCACAAATACAACCTGCAGACAAACTGATAACGATCGGAAAGCCGGTGGCGAATATGCAGATACATATTCTGGATGCGCAGCAACGGGTCCTGCCAGTAGGAGTAACCGGGGAGTTATATGTAAGTGGCCCGCAAGTGGCCAATGGTTACCTGCACCTGCCTGAAATGACCGCAGAAAAATTTATTACCAACCCTGCGGGTAACCGGCTGTATAAAACCGGCGATACCGGCCGCTGGCTGCCAGATGGTAATATCGAATACCTGGGCCGTATAGATGACCAGGTAAAGATTCGCGGCTACCGTATTGAATTGGGTGAAATCGGCCATGCACTGCAGGAATGCAAAGGCGTTAAGCAAGCAGTAGTGGTGGCATGGACAGATGAACGCAACAACAAGCGTCTCGTGGGGTATGTTACCACAAGCGCCGATTACAATAAGATGGCTGTATTGAACCGGTTGAAAGAAAAACTACCGGAATATATGGTGCCGTCCGTACTCGTGGAACTGGCACAGCTGCCTTTGTCTGTCAACGGCAAGGTGGATAAAAAGGCGCTGCCAGCCCCGGAAGCAAGGGATTTGCAACTACAGGAATATGTAGCGCCGCGCAATGAGACGGAACAACAGTTGGCAGCTATCTGGCAGGAACTGCTGGGATTACAACAGGTAGGGATATACGATAACTTTATAGAGCTGGGTGGCGACTCCATTCTATCCATGCAAGTAGTGAGCCGCGCCAGGAGACTGGGATATGAACTGAAAGCAAAAGACCTGTTCAAATACCAGACAGTAGCCGCGCTGGCGCAGCTGTTGTCCGTGAAATATGTGGTGAGCCCCACTGGAGAACAAGGGCAGCTGACAGGTAAATGCGGTTTACTGCCCATTCAACATTGGTACTTCGAACAAGAAGGCAACGGCCAACCGGCATTGTTTACACAACAGTTAGTGCTGGAAACAGAAAAGCAACTGTCACCGGTATTGCTGGAAGCTGCACTCCGTAAGCTGGTGCTATACCATGATGCGCTCCGTTTTGCCTATCAAAAGGATGTTGACGGATGGCAACAATGCTACGGTACAGCGGAGGTTACATTACATATCGCGGATATGCGCAGGAAACAAAAAAACTGGCAGCAACATATCCCCATTTGTATAGAGGAAAGCCAGGCGCGCCTGGACATTCACAATGGTGTGATATTGCAGGCTACCTTGGTCCAAACACCCACAGCTGAGGCCAACAACCGGCTGTTGCTCGTAGTACATCACCTGGCCATCGACGGCGTATCCTGGCGTATCCTGCTGGAAGATCTCAACCGCTTGCTGGAACAACCTAGTTTGACAGCAGATGCGGTATTGGGCGATAAAGGCAGCTCCTACCGCCAGTGGCATGATGCCCTGACAGCTTATGCGCAAAATAGCCATTGCCACCGGCAACAACGTTATTGGGAGACGGTGGTGGCAAAACGTACGCCATTACATACTGATCTGCCACATACCGGCGATATAACAGTATCGGATATACGTAAAGAAACGGTGCGCCTCAATGCAGCGGCTACCCGCCGTCTGCTACAGGAAGTGCCTGCGACCTACCGGACAGAAATTAATGATATCCTGCTGGCCGCGCTGGCTATGACCCTGACGGCCTGGAATAAAGGTGCTGGTGTGCTGGTAGGCCTGGAAGGACACGGTAGAGAAGAGATCGCACCTGAAATAGCCGTTAACCGCACCATCGGTTGGTTTACCAGCCAATATCCGGTATGGCTGGAAGCCGCTGCTGACACATCTATGGGCCTCCTGATCAGGAATATAAAAGAACAATTACGCCAGGTACCGGATAAAGGTATCGGCTACGGCATCAGCAAATATATTGGCAGACAAACAGCCCTGCAAGGCGCAGTACCCTGGGAAGTAGGCTTTAACTATCTCGGTCAGGGAGATAACATGCCTGCGGGACATGGAGCCATTAAAACCTCGCTGTCTTCACTGGACGCCGGAGGATCGCCACAACGTATTGTTCCCGAAAAACTGGCTGTCAACAGCATGATCCGTGACGGCGAACTCGTCATAGAGTGGAGCTACAGTCAACTGCACTTCAACGCAGCCACCATAGCAGGTATCGCAGCAGACTATCGTCATCACCTGGAGACACTCATCACACACTGTGCAGACCGCAGCCAGCAGGCAGCAGTCGCATCGCCTTCCGACTATGGGCTGGGCGGCGTGATGACCAATGATGAACTGGACCACTTCCTCGATGCCACAGTAGCAGGCGTTTCCAGAAGATCCCAGGTAGCCGGACTATACCGGCTCACCGGATTACAGGAAGGTATGTTGTTCCATGGACTATATGATGAAAAGGGAAGCGCTTACATCGAACACTTTGGATGTGAACTCCCCAATTTGCAAGTAGCAGCCTTTCAAAAAAGTTGGGAACACCTGATACAACATCATACTGTTTTCCGCAGTGCCTTCTATGCAAAGATTTGCAGTATCCCGGTGCAATGCGTATACCAGAACATTGCGTTGCCTTTCACAGTACTGGACTACCGGCACATGACGGAAACAGCACAGCAGGAAGCACTGAATGCCTGGATGATCGCGGACCGCCAGATGGGGCTGGACTTTGAAAAAGCTCCCCTGATGCGTATCACATTGTTCCAACTGCAAGACGATAAATACCGCATGCAATGGACTTATCATCATCTGCTGATAGATGGTTGGTCATTGCCGGTATTACTCGGGGAATTGGTGGAAACCTATGAGGCCATCCTGACCAATAATTCCCTGCCATCACTGAAGACAGATGAATTCGGAGATTACATCCGTTTCCTGGCAGACAGAGATCTGTCGGCAGAAGAGGTTTACTGGCGTGGTTATCTGAAAGAGGCAACCGAAGGATGTTTGTTACCCTTTGTAACTACCACCACCTCCCGCACAAAAGGAGAAGGGCGCTTTCAGGAAACACTGCTGCGCCTGGATACGGTAGCCCGTCAGCAATTGGAAAGGTTTACACAACAACAACGTATTACCCTCAACACCCTGGTGCAAGGCGTGTGGGCGTACCTGTTATCCCGTTATACCGGAAAGCCTGCCGCCATGTTTGGCGTGACAGTTGCCGGCAGACCAGATGAACTACCCGGTGTAGATAAAAAAATTGGGTTGTACATCAATACGCTGCCATTGTATACCACGGTGGCAAATGAACAAACAATAGCCGGCTGGCTGGAGGAGATACAGGCTACGCAACTGCAAAGCCGTGAACACCAGTATGCTGCGTTGAATGATATTCAGCACTGGACGGGTATCCGGGAAGAGTTGTTTGACAGTCTCCTGGTTTTTGAAAACTATCCGGCGAATCCTGCCTTGCAATCTTCTGACTGGAAATTGCAGCTCCTGAATTTTCAGGTGCAAGAGCAAGCTAACTATCCACTGACGATACGCGTGATGATGGCAGAAGGCCTTGAAATTGGCCTGATATACAATGAAACGGTACTCGATGGCGCTTATATCCAGATGATAGCGGCCCATTTTGAACAGGTATTATTACAAATAGCTACCCAGCCTGTAAATACCATCGCGGACATTACCTTGTTGACAGCGGCTGAGAAAACGCAACTGTTGCATACATTCAATCAGACTGCAACACCTTATCCCGTGGATAAGAGCATAATTGCGCTTTTTGAAGACCAGGCGGCTCAAACGCCGGATGCCATCGCAGTTGTATACGATACAACGTCGTTTACCTATAAAGAGCTGGATGAAGCTGCTAATCGTCTTGCACACCAATTGCAGGGTAAAGGATTAAGTGCAGGCGCGTATGTGCCTGTATGTATGAAACGCTGCGCCGGCCTGATGGTGGCGGTATTGGGGATTCTGAAAGCTGGCGGCGCCTATGTTCCGGTAAATCCTGAGTATCCTGCAGAACGGATATTGCAATTACTGAGCAATTGCGATAGCCCGTTGGTAATATGTGAAAGGGAATGGAAGGATGCCTTACAAATTGTTGTTGACAAGGAATTACTTTATATAGATGATAACCCAGACCTGCTGCAATATCCTGTTCATGCGTTGGCAGAACAACCTACACCAGCAGCAGTGGCATATGTCATGTATACCTCTGGTTCCACCGGTAAGCCTAAAGGCGTCGCTGTTACTCATAAGAATGTGGTGAGCCTGGTGAAGTCGCAGGAGTATATTACACTGACAAAAGAAGATGTCATCCTCTCTGCCGGCTCCCTTTCCTTTGATGCAACAACTTTTGAATATTGGGGTGCCCTGTTGAACGGCGGCTGTGTGGTGTTAAGTACAGAGAGCAGTTTGCTGGACATAGAATTACTAAAGCAGGAACTTTATCAGCGCCGCGTCACCAAAATGTTTTTTACTACCAGCTGGTTCAACCAGTTGATAGATACGGATATGACGGTATTCGCCGGGTTACAGGAGGTGCTGACAGGAGGTGAGAAAATGTCGGAAAAGCATGCGGATAAATTCAGACGTGTATATCCGCATATCGCGCTGACTAACATATATGGCCCTACGGAGAATACCACTTTCTCACTTTATTACCGCATCCATGAAGCGACGGTCAGTGGCAACGTACCTATTGGCCGTCCATTGAAAAACAGGACAGCGTATATCCTGGATAGTGCAGGACATCCGGTTCCGGTTGGGGTAACAGGAGAACTGTATGTAGGAGGCGATGGTGTAGCAAAAGGATACCTGGACCCGGAACTGACCGCCACCCGGTTTATGCCGAATCCTTTCACCGATGACCCGGCTGCAGGCATTTACCGTACCGGTGATCTGGCCCGCTGGATGCCTGATGGTAACATCGTTTACATGGGGCGTATCGATGAGCAGGTGAAGATCCGCGGATTCCGTATCGAACCCGGTGAAACAGCGAGAGTGCTGGAAGGTTGCCCGGGAGTTAAACAGGCAGTAGTAACCGTTTGGACAGATAAACAAAAAAACCGGTACCTGACCGGTTATGTGGTGCCGGAAAATAACTTTGATAAAGAAGCCATATTGGATTATCTGAAAGAAAGATTACCGGATTATATGACACCGTCTTTCCTGATAGCCCTGGAAGCAATGCCACTTACCGTCAATGGAAAAGTGGATAAAAAGGCGTTGCCGGCGCCAGACGATGCAGCCCTCTCAAATGCTGTGTATATGGCTCCCCGTAATGAACAGGAAAGCAAGCTGACAGTCATCTGGCAACAGTTGCTGGGCCGGGAGCGTATTGGCATACATGATCATTTCTTTGAGTTAGGCGGGCATTCCCTCCTGGCTATGCGTCTGCAATCTGCTATCAGAAAACAGTTGCAGGCAGAGGTGCCGGTAAAGGCGATCTTCAGTAATCCCACAATAGCAGGCCTGGCTGTCTATCTAATTCAACAGAGGGGGCCTGTGCAGCAAGGCATTACGGCGGAGGCATATACCAGCCCGCAGCCATTATCCTTTGCCCAGGAAAGACTTTGGTTTATCGACCGGCTGACCGGTAGTATACAATATCATATACCAGTGGTATTCCGCCTGACAGGAACCGTCAACAAACAGGCGCTGGAGATGGCCATCCGTGAAATGGTCAACCGTCACGCCGTTTTACGTACTATCATCACCGTTATTGACGAACTGCCACATCAGCAGGTAATGGACAAGGATGGATGGGAATTGGAAATGGTAAGTCGGCATGATCTCCATAAGGATATTACCGCTTTACATGTTTATGTGAAATCCCTGATTGATGCGCCGTTTAATTTGTCTGCCGACCACATGTTACGTGGACAGCTGATCGGGTTGACAGAACAGGAGTACATCTTTGCCCTGACGCTGCATCACATTGCTGGCGATGGCTGGTCTGTCAGCATCTTTATCAGAGAATTGATGGAGATGTATGCGGCATTCGATCACCAACAATTACCCGTTTTACCACCACTGGATATCCAATATACAGATTACTCCCGCTGGCAACGTACTTATATGTCAGCGGCAGTGCTGGAACAGCAACAAGCCTATTGGAGCCGTCAGTTGGCTGATGTGGCAACGTTACAGCTGCCACTTGACTATACCCGTCCGACTGTATTTTCGAACCGTGGCGCCATTATACCGTTCCATATAGATGATACCCTGCAACAGCAGTTACAGACATTATCGCAGCAGGAGGGGACTACTTTGTTCATGACATTGCTGGCAGCATTTAATGTGTTGTTATACCGCTACAGTGGTCAGGAAGATATCACGGTGGGCAGTCCTGTTTCTGGCCGTACCCGGCAGGAAACTGAAAGCCTGATCGGATGTTTTGTGAATACCCTGGCATTACGTACGCAGCTGCATGATAACCCAACCTTTGCTACCCTGCTCCAACAGGTGAAAAATACAACCCTGGATGCCTATGAGCATCAGGATATACCATTTGAAAAAGTAGTGGAGGCCGTTGTGAAAGAGCGTGATCTGAGCTATAGCCCATTGTTCCAGGTAATCTTCACGTTACAGAACATGCCGGTGGCAGCTGATCTTACATTAGGCACAGCGCATTTGCAACCGGAAAAGATCGCTTATACCACTGCCCAGGTAGACCTTAATTTCACTTTAGAAGAGACAGCAACAGGATTGTCAGGCAGCGTGGAATATTGTACGGATCTGTTCCGGGAAGAGACGATCCTGCAGATGATCACGCATTTTAAACAACTGTTAGCAGCAATCGTTATCAACCCGTTCACGGAAGTAGGCTTTTTGCCGATGCTGCTGCCAGCGGAAGAAACACAGTTGCTGGAAGTCTTTAATCAGACAGATACCAACTATCCGGCTGATAAAAGTATCACGGACCTCTTTGCCGCGCAAGTAGCCCTGACACCGGATGCAACAGCCCTGGTATTTGCTGGTGAGGAGATCACCTACCAAGTGCTGGATACTGCTTCCTCCCAACTGGCGCAATACCTTGTGGTGGCAGGACTAAAGCCTGGGATGCGTGTTCCCATTTGTATGGAGCGTTCAGATAAACTGATCACCGCGATCCTGGCGATATTAAAGGCAGGAGGCGCTTATGTGCCGATCGATTCCCATTATCCGGCAGAACGCATCAGTTATATGTTAGGCGAAAGTAATAGTACGCTGCTGCTCACCACAACGATGCAGCTGATAGCGTTGGAGCAGGCAGGTACCAACATGCAGTGCATCTGCCTGGATCAGGCAATAGTAACGCCGATGTCAGTACCATTGCCAGTGGCGCTTCCACAAGACCTGGCTTATGTAATTTATACTTCCGGTTCTACTGGCACGCCAAAAGGGGTGATGGTAAGTCATCAGAATGTAGTGAGCCTGGTGAAAGGGGTGGACTATGTCTCCTTCAGCGCGACGGATCGTTTACTATCTACTGGTGCACCTTCTTTCGATGCCGCCACATTTGAGTACTGGGGGATGTTGCTCAATGGAGGCTGCCTCATTCTTTGCCCGGAACAACAGTTGCTGGACAATGAGGTATTGAAGCGTGAAATTAGTACGCAGCAGGTCAATATGATGTGGTTTACCACCAGTTGGTTCAATCAGTTGATCGATACTGACATCAGCATTTTTGAAACCTTATCAGTTGTACTGACTGGTGGAGAGAAATTATCGGAAGAACATCTCAGTAAATTAAAACAACGATATCCTGCGCTCACCACTATTAACGCTTACGGCCCAACGGAGAATACGACTTTCTCTACGACCTGCACAGTCGCGTCGGATGTTGTGAAGGTACTGACACCAATAGGCCGTCCCCTGAGTAACCGGAAAGTATATATTTTGGATAGCCGCCGTCAGCTGGTGCCTGTTGGTGTTACGGGCGAAATTTATGTAGGAGGGGCTGGTCTTGCCTTAGGTTACCTGAATTTACCTGAGCTGACAGCAGAACGATTCATCTCCCATCAGTTTCGTAATAACAGCATTGAAAAACTATATAAAACCGGGGACCTGGGATGTTGGCAGGCCGATGGTAACGTGCTTTGCCTGGGCCGTACAGATGACCAGGTGAAGATCCGGGGTTATCGTATTGAACCAGGTGAAACGGAAAGGGTACTGCAACAATGTGAATGGGTGGAACAGGTGGTGGTGATAGCGCGTACAAATGAACAGGGCAGTAAATATCTTGCTGGTTATATTGTGCCGGCAGGAACCTTTGAAAAAGAAAAAATACAAACCTACCTCAAACAGTTGTTGCCAGATTATATGGTGCCCGCTGTCTTGCTGCCATTGGAAAAGCTTCCGCTGACGAGCAATGGTAAGGTAAATAAACGCGCATTACCTGAACCTGATCAATCCCTGATGCCCACAGCAGCGTATATGCCTCCGCGTAATGCCACGGAGCTGGCGTTGACAGGTATCTGGCAGCAATTACTGAAAGTATCACGGGTAGGCATATACGATAACTTCTTTGAACTGGGCGGACATTCCCTGTTGGTAACGCGTGTTGTATCTGCGATACGCCGGGAGCTGGAAGTAGAGATCCCCATACGCGATCTCTTCACTTATCCGGTGGTGGCCGCACTGGCGGACCATATCCGCCATCAGCAACGGGGCACTGTGCTGCCAGCCGTTACTGTATCTCCACGGGAAGGAAAGCTGCCGCTTTCTTCTGCGCAGGAAAGGTTGTGGTTTATAGACCATATGGAAGGTAGTGTGGCTTATCATATGCCGCTGGTATTAAAACTGGATGGCGATCTGGATGTAATGGCCCTTGAAAGCGCCTTCAAAACAGTGGTAGACAGGCATGAAGCACTACGTACTGTTTTCCTGGAAGAAGACGGAGTGGTAAGTCAGCATATCCTGCCTGCCGATGAATGGCAGCTGCAAGTGATGGATAGAACCATGGAAGCTGACCGGAAGAAGATATTGGAAGAGATTACGGATTGTTATAATGAGCCATTTAATCTGGCGGTGGATTATATGTTGCGGGTACACCTGGTACAACTGGCTCCCCGTGAGTATTTCCTCGTTGTAGTGCAACACCATATTGCATCAGACGGGTGGTCCGTGTCAATATTGCTCAAAGAATTAATTGGGCTGTATGAGGCTGCGCACAGACATCAGTCGCACCAGTTGGAGCCACTACAGGTGCAATATGCAGATTATGCGTTGTGGCACCGGCATCACCTGCAAGGCGCGCTGCTCGATCAGCAATTGTCTTACTGGAAAGCGAAACTGGAAGATACAACTACGCTGCAATTGCCCACAGATTTCCCGCGGCCTGTCACACAAAGCACCCGCGGAAATACTTTGCATTATGAGGTGGATAGTACCCTGACAGCCGGATTAAATCAGCTGTCCAGACAGCAGGGGGCTACGCTGTTTATGACGATGCTGGCCGCTTTCAAAGTGTTACTCTACCGCTACAGCGGACAAGAAGATATCTGTGTGGGTAGCCCTATTGCCAATCGTACCCAGCAAACCATAGAACCGCTTATTGGTTTCTTTGTTAATACCATTGCACTGCGCAGTAACCTGGCTGGTAATCCGGACTTCCTCTCCCTACTCAAACAGGTAAAGACTACTTTACTGGAGGCATATCAATACCAGGATGCCCCGTTTGAGAAAATAGTGGAGGCAGTGGTGAGCGACCGTGATATAAGCCGTACACCGCTGTTCCAGGTGATGTTTATCTTACAAAATCTGCCGGAAATTCCAGATCTGCAATTGGATGATGTGCAGGTAACGATACAGCAGGTGCCTAACATCACCGCCAAATTCGATTTGACAGTGGATGTTACGACTACTGATACTGGTCTGCGTTTCCGTGTAGAATACTGCAGTGATCTTTTTGAGGCGGCTACCATCGCAAGGATGATGGAGCATTATCTGATCCTTCTGGCAGCGATTGTGGAAACACCTTCCCGGAAGATAGGTACAATGCCGATGCTTACGGCCGCGGAAGAAAAACAGTTATTGAAGACTTTTAACGATACAGCATGTATATATCCTGCCGGTATGGCGGTGATAGACCTGTTCGAAGCACAGGTCCAAAAGACGCCGGATGCAATTGCAGTTGTTTTCGAAACAGAACAGTATACTTACCGGCAGCTGAATGAAAGCGCTAATCAACTGGCCCATTATCTCCGGGAGAAAGGGGTGGTGGAGAATACACTGATACCTGTTTGCATGTCGCGCTCACTGGGGATGATCACCGCCATTGTAGGTATCCTAAAGGCCGGCGCCACTTATGTACCGGTAGATCCTGCTTATCCGGAGGTGCGTATCCGTTATATCCTCTCTGATACAGCGTTTACTTTGATGATTACGGATGCGCACAGCCAGGGGGTACTACCCGCAGGCATTGCATCGGCGCGTATCCTGACGTTGTCAGCGGATGCGGGGGCAGACGTGTTGTCGGGGCAACCAGTTACAAACCCCAGCCGGTATACTTCTCCGGACAAACTGACTTATCTCATTTATACATCCGGTTCTACCGGACAGCCGAAGGGAGTGGAGATGCCTGACAAGGCTTTGTTTAACCTGCTTTGCTGGCAGCAACAAGAGATCGATACCCGGACGCCTAAACGCATACTACAGTTTGCCAGTATTAATTTTGATGTGAGCTTCCAGGAAATATTCTTCACGCTCAGTTTTGGCGGTAGCCTTCACCTCGTGGATGAACAACGGAGGAAAGACATGGCTATCCTGATGGAGCAGATCAATACAGAAAAGATCAATTGCCTCTTCTTACCTTATGTAGTGTTGAAAAACCTGGTGGAATACGCACAAGAAAGTGGTATCTATCCGCAATACTTACAGGAAGTGATTACAGCGGGTGAACAGCTGAAATTGAGCAATGACCTCCGGTTATTTCTGGAAAAAGGTGACACACGCCTGTATAACCAGTACGGGCCTACGGAGGCACATGTGGTGAGCGCCTATACAATACAGCCTGAAGATTATACCCAACGGGTATTGCCGCCTATTGGCAAACCGATTGCCAACACCCGGTTATATATTTTGGATGCCAACGGCCATCCCTGCCCGGTTGGGGTACCAGGAGAATTGTTTATTGGTGGTGTACAGGTAGCCAAAGGATACCTGCATCTGCCGGAATTAACAGCCGAACGCTTTATTGCCGATCCGTTTGATGTAACCGGAGAGGGTCGTTTATACAAAACCGGAGATGTTTGCTGTTGGTTGCCGGATGGTAACATCAATTACCTGGCGCGTAAAGATGACCAGGTGAAGATTCGCGGGAACCGTGTGGAAATAGGCGAGGTAGAAAGCGTACTTGGTCAATGTGAGCTGGTGGCGCAATGTGTGGTACTGGTAAAGAATGACCAATATGGTAATAAGCGGCTGGTAGCTTATGTGGTGCCACAACAGCGCTTCGGGAAAGACGAGCTGCGTACCTGGATGCAGTCGAGGCTACCGGATTATATGATCCCCTCTCTTTTCATCACTTTACCAGAACTGCCATTGACAAATAATGGTAAGATCAATAAACGCGCATTGCCCGAAGCAGACATGAGTGCGCTTGGCGGTGCTGCGTATGTGACGCCACGCAACCTGACGGAACAACAGCTGGCAGATATCTGGCGTGTTTTATTGCAGGTGGAAAAAGTAGGTATTCACGACAATTTCTTTGAGCTGGGAGGCCATTCCTTATTGGCCATGCGCTTGCAATCTGCCCTGCGTAAACACATGGAAGTGGAAGTAGCCGTGAAATCCATATTTGCGAATCCTACCATAGCGCGATTGGCCGGGTTTATCCGCCAGAACGGTAAGGGCTGGCTGCTGCCGGCAGTAACACCGCAGCAACGGCCGGAATTGATTCCGCTGTCGTATAGTCAGGAGCGGTTATGGTTCATTGATCAGATGGAAGGCAGTGTACAATACCATATGCCAGTAGTATTGCGTATGGAAGGTACACTTGATAAAGGAGCGTTGGCAAATGCGTTCCAGGACCTGGTGATCCGCCACGAAGTATTGCGGTCTGTCATTGTGCAGATGGACGGACATTCTGGTCAGCAGATATTGCCAGCGCAGCAATGGCAGCTGCAACAAATCGATCTGTGCGGCCACCAACAGGCAATAGCGGAGTATCGTACCCTTGTGCATACGTTGATAAGAAAACCTTTTGATCTCACAAAAGAACATATGATACGGGTGCACCTGATCGCGCTCGATGCTGCTACACATATCCTGGTGATGAACATGCACCATATTGCCTCCGATGGTTGGTCTATCAGTATCCTGTTCAGGGAATTAATTACCCTTTACAATGGTTATACTACCGGAGAAAAGGTGAAGTTGCCGGCGCTCGAAATACAATATGCAGACTATGCCATCTGGCAACGAAAGTATATGTCGGATGAGGTATTGGCAGCACAACTGTTGTACTGGAAAGAAAATCTGAAAGATGTACCCGCGCTGCAGCTGCCAACAGATAAAGTCAGACCGGCAATTAAAGGTAAAGATGGCGCTGTAGAATACCTGCAATTCGACCGGGAGCTGACGGATCAGCTACTGGCCCTGTCGCAACAGGAAGGCGTAACGCTTTTCATGACATTGCTGGCAGCCCTCCATGTGTTATTGTACCGTTACAGTGGGCAGGATGACATCTGCATCGGTAGCCCTATTTCCGGCCGTACACGCCAGGAGGTGGAAGGACTCGCGGGATTCTTTATCAATACTCTGGCCCTGCGCGGCAATCTCGCCGGTAATCCCGCATTCCTTTCCTTGCTGCAACAGGTAAAACAGACTACGCTAAGTGCTTATGAATACCAGGAGGTACCTTTTGAAAAGATAGTGGACGCAGTGGTGACGGAGCGCGATATGAGCCGCAGTCCATTATTCCAGGTGATGTTGGTTTTACAGAACACGCCGGATATTCCGGAGCTGACGCTGGGAACGGTGCAGTTGTTGGAAGAGCCGCTGGATCATATTAATGCTGTATTTGACCTTAACTTTTGTCTGAAGGAAACAGAAGAAGGACTTTCCCTGATCATTCAATACAGTACGGACCTGTTTTACGGTGACACAGTGAGAAGGATGGGTAAACATTTTGAACAGTTGCTGCGTTCCATTACCCTTCAACCTGCCACACACATATGTGCGTTACCGTTATTGGATGAAGCGGAAGAACAACAGTTGCTGGAAGACTTTAACAGCAAGGTATTGGCGGTGCCGCAGGGTATTTCTTTGCCGGGCTTATTCTCAGCCAGAGCAGCAGCAACTCCTGATGCAGTGGCATTAATGTTTGAGGATATTACGTTGACTTATAAAGAACTGGATGAACGCTCCAACCAGTTAGCGCACTACCTGCGCGATAGAGGCGTTGGCCGGGATACCCTGGTGCCTTTATGCATTGAACGCTCGCCAGAGATGATCATCAGCATATATGCGATTATGAAAGCAGGCGGTGCCTATGTGCCTATTGACCCGGAATATCCGGCAGACAGGATACAATATATCCTCGCGGATACCGCTGCGGATATAATGGTTAGCATGCCTTCTGTCAGCGACAGGCTGGGGACCGCAGTAGATGGTATAGCATTGGTGATGGCTACAGACGCAGACTTATTCGCCAGTTATCCGCTAACAGCGCTGCCAGATGGCCCTGCTGCCAATGATCTGGCCTATGTGATCTTTACTTCCGGTTCTACCGGCAAGCCCAAAGGCGTATTGGTCGAACATAGTGGCGTGGTGAACCTGGTGTATGATCAGTGGGAGTCGTTACAGATAGAAACAGGAAGTCGCGTGCTGCAGTTTGCCTCTATCGGCTTTGATGCCTCCTGTATGGAAATATTTAGCGCCCTGTCGCATGGCGGCTTATTAGTGCTGCCGCGTAAAGAAGATTTGCTGTCTTCTGCCGGATTTGCTACGCTGATCAATAAGCGGAAAGTAGAGGTATTATTTTTACCGCCTTCTTATTTGCATAGCATGAAAGAAATGCTAGGCAGGATGAAAACCATTATATCCTGTGGAGAGCCATTAAACAGGGAGGATGGAAGATTCTTGCAAGCCAAGGGCGTGAGACTGATTAACGCTTACGGCCCTACGGAAAATAGTATCTGCACCACTTTATCCATTGATCCAATCCGGGAAGACGGCGTAGTGGTCATCGGAAAACCGGTGGCTAACATGCAGCTGTATATCGTGGATGCCCACGGCGGATTGTGCCCGGTGGGTGTAGCGGGAGAGATTTGTGTGAGTGGCGCTGGCCTGGCCCGTGGTTATCTTAACCGTCCGGAACTTACCAAAGAAAAGTTTGTCATCAATTCTTTTACCGGAGATGGAGAGAACCGGATGTACCGAACTGGTGATCTGGGCCGCTGGCTTTCAGATGGAAATATTGAATACATGGGGCGGATCGATGAACAAGTGAAAATACGCGGATACAGGATTGAATTGGGCGAAATAGAAAACGTGCTGCAAGAGTGTGAGCTGGTGAATGAAGCAGTAGTGGTCGTGAAAGGCGGAGAGCACGATAATAAACTGCTTGTGGCTTATGTGATACCGCAACATGCGTTCAATAAAGAGGGTATCGTCGCATATCTGAAGAGCAAACTTCCAGACTTTATGGTACCGCCGGTGATAATTCCGATGGAGTCATTCCCGCTGACGCCAAATGGTAAGATTGACCGGAAAGGACTGCCATCGCCGGCATCCTTGATGCTCAACGATCAGCAGCAGGATGCAAGTCCTGCTAACGAAATTGAAGAGCAACTGCTGGAAATCTGGAAAGAGGTACTGAACTTACCACGGTTAAGCATACACGACAATTTCTTTACAGCTGGTGGTAACTCTATCACAGCGATCCGGTTGATTGCCAAGATGAAGGTCGATTTCCAGGTTTCTATTAATGACCTTTTCCAACATCCTACTATAGCCGGTATCTCTAAATATGTGATTTATGAAAAGAACCACTTTAAAAATAAACTGGCGGCATTGATGTCCAGGTTTAATCCGGCACAGGTAGATCAGGAAGCAATGCAGGCGCAGGCAGCACACATGCAGGCGGTGTTGGCAGAACAGCAACGGCCATATCTGGAAGAAGTGAAAGCATGGCAACAGCTGGATGTCAGCAGTACTACTACCTATCAGCAGATCCTATTGTTGGGGGCAACCGGTTATCTGGGTATTCACTTGCTCTATGACCTGCTTCAGCGAAACGACACGCCGGTATGCGTATTGGTGCGGGCAGAAAGTGATGAAGCGGCTTTCAGCCGGTTATCGGAAAAGTATGCCTTTTACTTTGGTACGCCATTGCCTAAAGATCAGGCGAAGCTGCGGGTATGGAAAGGAGATATCGCTTTACCACAGATGGGAATGGACGCGACCGTGTTTGAGACCCTGATGGCCGAAACGGATTGTATCCTGAATACGGCCGCCAACGTAAAACACTATGGTAGTTATAGTGACTTTGAAACCGTGAATACCCGCTCTGTACAGACAATACTGGATTATTGCAAAACAGGAAGGAAGAAGATAATCCATCATATCTCTACTACCAGTGTCGCTGGTGTGGCAGAAAAGGGTAGCACCGACTACCTGTATACCGAAACCGATTTGTTCAAAGGACAGGAAGTACCTAACTTCTATGCGAAGAGTAAGCTGGAGGCGGAACGTTTGCTGGATGCAGCCAGAGAGGAAGGTGTCGGGGTGAATATCTACCGCGTAGGCCACTTGTCGTTTCATTCTGCTACCGGTAAGTTCCAGGAGAATATTGACAATAATGCTTTCTATAACCAGATCAAAGGGTTTATTTCCTTCCATGTGATGCCGGAAGAATTCAGTGAGCTGGAATTGTCTAATATTGACCAGGTGTCCGCTGCGATACTGCAGATTTTTGACAAACCAGCGTTGCTGAATAGGAACTATCATATCCGTAATCCGCATCTGCTCTCTGCTGCCGAGTTTGTGGCCTATCTGAACAGTTATGGATACGATATGGCTTTGACGAATGTATATACTTATTTAGAGAGGATGTTGCAATCATACGATACCCAAAAAGACCTGATAGACCGGTTGTTCCTACAGGCAGATCTGTTTGGCGACGATAAGCAGCATATGGGGCATCCCTACCAGGTATGTTATGAGGCAACGAATGCCATCCTGAAAAAAATGAAATTCAGATGGGCATACCTTGACGAAGAAAAAGTGCACCTGATGATTAAGTATGCGGTGGAAGTGGGTTTCTTTGAGCCTGCCCGGAAAAAAGCTATTTCCTTAAAATAAGACTGATCCTTTCGGTATTAAGGTTCATGGAAAATTTGTAAACCCCGTGCGAAGCGCGGGGTTTGTTTTGCTCCCCCAAATTAGTTTTTTAATAGCATTCAGGGTTGTTATGCTGATTTTCCACTTTCAATTTGCGGGATTCATATTTTGCCATAACTTTAATAGCTCCATTTGGGAAAAGAGAGCTGATGATGCCACCCCATCTTAAAGGCCAAAATTTGAACTGTCATTTTTAAACCCGTTCCAATATGCCTGATTATACTACCTATTCGGATATTGAATTAGTGAACTTACTGAAAACCGGGAAGCACGGGGCATATACTGAAATCTATGAGCGGTACATATTCGCGCTGTTAAATCATGCCAATAGTAAATTGCTTAACCGGGAGGAGGCCAAGGACGTTGTGCACGAGGTTTTTGCCGTGTTGTGGTCTAAACGGGAGAGCTTAGAAATAACCCACCTTGCTGGTTATCTCTATGCATCGGTTAAAAATATCATATTGAATCAGATCGCCCACAAGGAAGTGCAGGATAGATATATACTTTCTATGGTGCATTTTGCAGAACAGGGGAATACCAATACAGATTACCTGATCAGGGAGCATCAGCTGTATGAATTAATAGAAAAAGAGATTGCGGCCCTTCCGCATAAAATGCGAAACGTTTTTGAGCTGAACAGAAAAAAGCATTTAAGTCACAGGGAAATCTCCATGGAATTGAATATTTCCGAACAAACGGTTAGTAAACACATTACCAATGCCTTGAGAATACTGAGGACCAAACTTGGTCTTTATACCTACCTATTCTGGTGTCTCCACCGTTGGATAAAATAATTTTATTTTTTTTTACCTGTTCCATCCTACTTAATTGTCTTGTTATTAGTCAAGGGATTAAACTCCTTAAAAACGTGCGGAAAAAAGATATCATTGAAATCATTCGTAAGTACAAAAACGGCACTGCCACAGCGGAAGAGCGGGCTTTTCTGGAGTCCTGGTACTGGCAATATCAGGAACCGCAGGAGTTCAAATACGACGCGAAAGACCAGCTGGAGGATGCCGGGGAGATTTGGGCACGTTTGCAAAAGCAGGTTCCGGAACCCAGGCGGTTTGTATGGTGGTATGCAGCTGCGGCAGCCGCATTGGTACTGTTTTTTGGGGTAGGATATCTATTCCGGCAGGATATGCACCAGGGACTGGCCAATAATAAAACTGTGCAACAGGACGTGCTGCCTGGTGGAAACAAAGCAGTACTCACATTGGCGGACGGCATTAAAATATCCCTCGCCGATGCCAAAAAGGGAACGATTGCAAAACAAGCCGGCGTAAAGCTGGAGAAAACGGATGATGGTCAAATTATTTACACCGTCACCGGTGATGGCGCATCATTAACATCAACGGCATCCAATACGATAGAAACCCCCATCGGCGGGCAATTTCAAATACACTTGCCAGACGGCTCCAAAGTATGGCTGAATGCCGCATCTTCTTTGAAATACCCGGTTTGTTTTGATGGCGCCAGGGAAAGAAAAGTAGCGTTAAGCGGTGAGGCTTATTTTGAAGTCGCAAAGGATAAAGCAAAGCCTTTTATCGTCAGCACTGACAATCAGACGGTAAAGGTATTGGGCACCCATTTCAATATAAACGCATACACCGACGAGGCTTCGGTGAAGACCACCTTACTGGAAGGAAGTGTACAAGTATGTTCAGGTGAGGTGACGGAGCAGATCAGGCCCGATCAACAGGCCGTGCTTACCAATAAGCATCTCCATATTATTGCTATAGATGGACAAGATGCCATCGCTTGGAAGAGAGGAAATTTCGAATTTGACAATGCGGATATTAAAACCGTCATGCGCCAGTTGTCCCGATGGTACGATATTCAGGTGGTCTATCAAGGAGAAATACCCAGGATACATTATTCAGGAATGTTGTCCCGAAACAATAATATTTCAGTGATTCTCAATATGCTCAAAAAAACAGGGAAAATTAATTTTAAAATTGACAGCCGAACCGTCACCATATTTAAATAAGGAATTATCGATAGAAAAAAGTAGAACAAGAAATAAAAATCAGTTAATCTAAACCAAATATCTAAATAGAATAGCCGCAGCAATGGGATCAACACCAGGGCGGTTTCGGTTCCCGTTCACGGAACCGTCAGGAAATTTATTAGCTAAAATCTAACAATCAAACCAAAAACTAACCTAAACCGAAGGTATGAAACTATTTATGCAATCTCAGCGAGTTGCGGGTAGAGAGTTATGCGATAACCCCAGCCAAATTGCCAACCTGCCAACATCGTCCGGCTCCAAAAAGTATAGGAGAAAACTATTACGAACAATGAAAATAGCAGTTTTTTTAATTTTTGTCATTTGCATACAGGTAAATGCGAAGGCTTATTCCCAGCTGATCACTTTAAAGAAAAAGAATGTCGCTTTAAAAAGCGTACTTAAAGAAGTGCTGGCGCAAACAGATTATACACTACTGTACAGTGATGAGGTGATTGGTTTATCAGTTCCCGTTTCTGTGAACTTCGATCATATTCCTTTAAAAGCCGCACTCGACCAGCTTTTTGCCGGACAGCCCCTTACCTATAGTATTGAGGCAAAAACAGTATTGATCAGTGAAAAAGAAAAGGTCCCGACCAGCAAGGCGAACACCTATGTTGCTTCGATCAACGCAGTAGAGGGCATCAATGTCACCGGTGTTATATTAGATGAAAACGATGTTCCACTAGCCGGTGCATCGGTATCGGTGAAGGGGACGAAGGTGGCTGTTATCACAAATGGATTGGGGTTTTTTAGTTTGCAAAACGTGCCTGAAGATGCTACCCTGGTCATTTCTTTTATTGGCTACATCACCAAAGAGGTGAAAGCCCGTCATGAACTGGGAAATATAGGATTGACTTTAAACCCATCGAAACTGGGAGAAGTGGTGGTAGTGGGTTATGGTACGCAGGAAAGAAGAGATCTGACCGGAGCGGTAGGGAAACTAAATGGCGCTACCATTGCAGATCAACCTGTGGAGAGCTTTGATAAAGCGCTGGCAGGCAGGGTAACAGGCGTGCTGGTTACGCAGAGTAGCGGCATATTAGGTGCCGCACCTACTATACGTATCAGAGGTACTAATTCACTGACATCAGGGAATGATCCATTGTACGTATTAGATGGGGTTCCGATCATCACCAGCGATAATAGTGTTGTTGTTGCCACCAACCCACTGGGAGATATCAATCCTTCAGACATCGAAAGTATTGAAGTATTAAAAGATGGTTCTGCATCCGCCATTTATGGCTCCAGAGCCTCATCGGGCGTTATTCTGATCACCACCAAAAAAGGAGCGAAAGGAAGAACTGCGGTGAATTACGATTCATGGTTTGGTGTTGCTCAAATCGGCAAGCGATACAAAATGCTGAACGCTGCACAATTTATACAAATCAATAACGAGAAATTTACCAATGCAGGTTTAGATCCACAGGCTTTTCCAACTTTAGGACCTGATGGGAAACCATATGATACGGACTGGCAAAATGTTATTTTCAGAACAGGATATTCACAAAATCACAGTTTATCCGTCAGTGGAAGTACCAATAAATCCAACTACTTTTTTTCCGCCGGATTTAGTGATCTGCAGGGTGTGACTGTTGATAATTCTCAGAGAAGATATACCGTAAGGGCCAAAGTAGAACAGAAAGCGCTGGATATATTTACTTTTGGTTTTAATACTGCCATCAGTTATATACAAAATAATGGTTTAAATACAGATCCTGGTGCTGTTAGCGGGAATGTAGCGGCGGGATTGGCACTATTTCCCAATGTGCCGGTGTATAATCCCGATGGTTCCTATAATATAAGCGGGCAGGCTTTGGGCAGGGGCGCCAATAAAATTGACATCGCCAATGGTTTGCCCAATATTAAAGCGGTGTTGGATAATAATGTATTCCGGAACCAAAATACTACGATCAATGGAAATGCTTTTATCAGTGCAACAATCATTGATGGCCTGACAGTAAGATCGCAACTCGGTGTAAATGCGCTATATGGTGAAGATTATAACTATTGGAGTCCTCTTACGGGGGATGGACTAAGCACCAATGGCTATGTTTACCAACAGTACACGCCATCTTTTAATTATGTATGGACCAATAACCTGAGCTATAATAAAACATTTAACCGTCACAATATAGGTGTGGTGGCCGGAACAGAGTTTCAGAAAACCAGATTAAGGAATATTAATGCATCCGGAACCGGTTTGTCAAATGTATATTTTGGTCCTAAGAATTTAATTTCCGGAACAGTAGCCAATCAGTTTGTCGGCGGCGATTATACTGAAAATGCCATTGGTTCCTATTTTGGAAGGATCAATTATAGTTTTGCTGATCGCTACCTGCTTACGCTGACTTACAGATCCGACCGGCTTTCCAGTCTCGGACCAAACAGTAAACCCGCCAATTTACCAGGTGTTTCTGTAGGCTGGAGATTATCTGATGAAAACTTCTTTCAACAGTCGGGGATGGCTACCTTCATAGATGAGCTTAAAATACGCGCCAGTTACGCTAAAACGGGTAATGCGAATATAGGCAACTATCCATTTGCCAACATCTACGCGCCTAATACCTATGGATCACAAAATGGAGTGGCCTATTCTACTTTTGGAAACCAGGCTTTAAAGTTTGAAACAGCTAACAAATACGATGTTGGATTGGATGTATCGCTCTTAAAAAACCGTATCAACTTCATTGCTGATTATTATCAGAACAATAATAATAATCTGATATTAAGTGTTCCTATTCCTCCTGCTTTTGGGGTGCCTAATAATAAGATTGCCGAAAATGTAGGAGCATTGAATAATCATGGATTCGAGTTTGGCATCAGTTCAAAAAATATAGTAAACAACTCTTTTACCTGGAGAACAGACTTTAATTTTTCTACTAATAAAAGTAAGATTACGGATCTTTATAATGGACAGGATATTATCTATTCCTCATCCTTATACCGTGTTGGACTACCCAGAAATGAAAATTACCTGTATCAGTCTGCAGGAGTAAACCCGGCAAACGGGAATCCCATATTTGTAAAGGCAAACGGCCAGATGGTGCAGGGAAATATCCCCAATACCACTTATTATAATTATGATCCTAAAAATCCGGGAGATCTCTCTACACAAGCTACTTTAGCGTCTAACGACAGACGGCCTTCAGGTACATATACCCCCACCTACTTTGGCAGTCTGAATAATACATTCACTTATAAGAATATTGATCTGACTTTATATTTTGTCTTTTCAGGGGGCAACAAAATTCTTAACGGCGATCGTGCTGGCTTCCTGACAGATAACAGCTTTGAGAATACCAGCGTTGAAATATTGCACCGGTGGACTACCCCCGGACAGATCACGGATGTGCCAAGGTTGTATTCCGGCGGTAGTGCCTTTCATACCGCATCTACGGCCTATCTGGAAAATGGAAGTTTTATCCGCGCACAGAAGCTTCAATTAGGTTATTCCTTTGCTTCCAGTTTAATTCACCGTACTAAATTGAATAGTCTGCGCATCTATGCGGCTGTGGATAACGCTTTCCTGATTACAAAGTATAAAGGACTTGATCCTGAACTGGATGCCGGTAGCAACCCAAGACCGAGAACGATAACTTTTGGATTAAATGTTGGACTTTAATTACTGATAAGATGATATACGCTCAATCAATCATAAGAACCACCCGTCTTGCAATAGTATTTACCTGCGTCCTCACAATGGGTGCCTGTAAAAAATCTATTGATTTACAACCTCAGAACGCACTTCCTGCAACCATTGCCTTTAGTACAGCTGCCAATGTTGAATTGGCTGCTATTGGCATGTATGGCACCGCCCAGGCAGCGATCTTTAATGGCGATGAAATTATACATAATGAATTGCGTGGAGAAGATATGGTATCCAGCGGATTTAGTCCGAATATATACCTGAACAACATCATTACAACGGATGGTAACATAGGTAGTGCCTGGAGTGAGCTCTATGCAGTCGTAAATCAAACAAATACCTTTATTGACGGTGTGCATACCGCATTGGGAAAAGGGATACTTACGGCGGCAGCTGCGGCGTCTTATGAAGGAGAAGCTCGCTTCCTGAGAGCATTGGCGCACCATGAAATAGTGATTAATTTTGCCCGCCCGTTTTCGGATAATGCAGGTGCAAGTCCTGGTGTACCTTATCGCACCATTGCAGTGAATACGCCTGCCGGATTAACTGCGGCCCTGGCAGTAGATAGAGGAACTGTGAAGGATGATTATACGCAGCTGCTGGCAGATCTTGATTATGCCGAAACTAATCTGATCGATAATAAATCGTACACGATCTCCCGCGCCAGTAGGGGAGCAGCCATTGCACTTAAAACACGTATTAAACTGCACATGGGAGACTGGGCCGGTGTGATGGCGGAGGCTACGAAACTAGGAGCCAGTGGTAGTGGAGGCAATTATATCAGCCCAATAGGGGCCTATCAGCTCACCGCCAGTCCTGATGGCCCATTTGTGGACAATAGTCATAACTCAGAATCTATTTTCTCGATTGAAAATACGGCCAGCTCTAATGCGGGCGTTAATAACGCATTACCAGCACTCTTCGGTTACACAGATGGAAATGGAAGAGGGTTCTATATCACCAGCCCTAATTTTTATAATGCTGCTTTTTGGGTGTCCAGTGATTCCAGAAGAACATTATTACAGATTCAGAATACCAGTCCGGGCGCTTCCGCATTTTTCTTTAACAATAAATATCGCGACCTGGCAAATTTAACCGACTGGACACCGATCATCAGATACGCTGAAGTATTATTAAATGCTGCCGAAGCTGATGCGCGTATCGGCGCTACTACGGATGCACTCCATTTACTTAATGCCGTCCGTAACCGGGCCGTAGCTGTTCCCGATCAATATACCAGTACCTCCTTCCCAACAGCAAAGGCTTTAACACAAGCCATATTAAATGAAAGACGCATTGAATTTGCCGGAGAAGGATTAAGATGGCCTGATATACAACGCTTGTCTACAGATCCCATCTTTTCAACGGGAGGTATTCCGGCAAAAGTTTCCTATACAGACGTCAACGCAGATGGTTCCAACTACAATATCATTACCCGCCCGGTTTCTCCATCCAGGATCGCGGCAGTACCTTATACCGACCACCGGTTTATCTGGCCTTTTCCTCAAAGTGAAACGAATACTAATCCATTGATGGCGAAGGAACAAAACCCGGGTTATTGATGATCATTTTTTTACTGAAAGCTGATACGGCGTAGATGGGCCGTGGTACTATCCATTCAATGTTAATACTAAAACCGAAAGGGGGATGTCTCAAAAGGGCATCCTCTTTTTTTAGGGCGCCCCATTTGGTAGAAGCGGATTCTACAAGGTTTTTTTTCTGCACATCGGATGTCTATTTTCCGCGTCGTCTAAAAGAAAGATTAAGAAAAAGAGTTTGTTTGAATACTTTACGCAATTCCTTAAAAGTGACAAATTGCCATTCAAATAATCTACTTCCAAAATATAAAGGAAGAATTCCTTTTTCTTTTTTATGTCTCAACAATGAAAACCATTTTTTGTAGAGTATTTCATTGAATATATCGATGGAATAATTCCTGGATGTAGCATTACCCTGTTTTAAGGCCTCAAAAACCTGTAGAAATTCTTTTGAGCTTCTGGATGAAAACCGATAATTGAAGTAATCATGATGAATCCGAATTAGATTTTCATTTGTAGGAATACCCAGGTTTGTATGGATGTTTTCGATGATACGGAGTTCTGCGCTGAGAGCTTTCTCATGCTGAGCCTTTGAAATGTTATTGCTGTGAAGGCGGTAGGCGACAAGGACCTCGTTAAGATTTGCTACCGGATGATGTAAAGCGATTCTGTAAGAAAGGTCATAATCCTCCGCGGGAGAATAATCTCTATATCCACCTGCCTCCAGCATGGCTGATCTTTTGATCATTAAGGTTGAATTGGTAAAAGTATTGTGAAATACCAATTCGGGAGATATATTCTTCTCTCCGGCTATCACATTTAAGTCTCCGGTCTGTTTGCCGGATTCATCAATAGTGATGGCTTGTCCGCCACATATTGCGATTTCAGGATTTGAATCTAAGAAAGTAATTTGTGCTTTAAGACGATCAGGCATAGCTATATCATCGCAGTCCAGAATTGCGATGTATTGTCCTTTAGCTTCTTCAATCCCACGGTTACGGGTGAACGTAAGACCTTTATTGCCATCATTGTGAACTAAACGAATTCGGGGATCAGTAAATTTACCAATTATCTCAAGTGTACCGTCCGTAGAGCCGTCATTAATAATTAGTAGCTCAAAATTAGTAAAGCTCTGATCGAGGACACTTTGTATGGCCTTTTCAATATAAGCTTCACCGTTAAAGGCGGGCATAAAAACAGTCACTAAAGGGGTATTTACATTTTTATCCATGCGAATGCTATTATTCAATTGTTTTTTAGTTGAGCAGATGGTCAGGTTCCTTTTGATAGGCCTCTTTTACCTACGAAAAATAAGAGTGCTACTTTACCGGATGAGCAAAAGGTGGAGAAGATAATCATCCAGTGATATAATTAAAAACCCCTATGCTGCGGAGTTTTTAGGTGTAGAATGGCCAACCGGATATTCGGAATGTGAAATTTAATTCCTCCTTTATTATTCCAAAATGCGTATGAAGTCATATGTAGGTGTAGCATATAAAATTGATAATACAGCTATAATAATGATTGTAATATCATTATATATTGCCCAAATTTACAGTTAATCGATGAATTTTCATGAATCATATTATGTTGTATGTTTTAATGCTGATGATTTAAAATTCACACAACGAAGTTGAATCGGTAATAGGCGTTGGCATTCTCATGTCTTTGCAGATACGGTTGTTTCACCCCGTTTTAGGGAAAATGCCTTAGTTTTACAGCCTTATTTACAATTCTAAAAACGACAATAGCACTTGAAAAGGATACTCTATTTTTTTCCGTTAAATCCCATTGAGAAAAGAGGGGGAAGTCAGACCCGTGCCCTACACCTGCTGAAATACTTTAAAGCAAGGGACATGAAGGTGGACTTTATTACGAAGTCAGTGTGGGGTCAATACACGCCAGAAAGTGTGAAAGCCCTTGAAGACAGTGGTTTGGCGGAAAATATATGGGTGCTGGACCGTAAACCTGTGAAAGGCAATCCGGTAAAATATTTCTTTTCCTATAAGCTATGGCATATCCTGTATGAGCGGAAATTGAAGCTGGTACCTGGATCTTTCCCAAACCATACCACGCTGAACCTGCGTAGGCAGTTTGATGATATTCTACGCCGCCAGCAATATGACTATATCATTATCAGCTATGCTTACTGGGCTGATTTTATCCGCGATAATCCATTGGTGGGAAATGCGATGACCATCCTCGATACGCATGATCTGCTAGCTTCTCAGCACCAGCATGATGCTGGTTTTGATAGAGGGGCAGCTCTGGGCGATGAGCTGCGCAGGTTAGGACAGTTTCAACAGATATGGGCTATTTCGCCGGAAGAGACTTATTTCTTCGGACAGTTCCTGAAGGAAAAAGTAAAATATATCCCGATGATCATGACCGCGCCCGAACCTGTGAAAGAGGCGGTACATAAAGACTTTGACCTGGTGTATGTAGCATCGGACAACCCGCATAATCTCCGTTCAGCTGCCTGGTTTTTTAAAGAAGTATATCCCTTGCTGCCTGTTGATATTAAAATCTGTGTGGTGGGAGTTATTACGGCGCATATCAGCAAAGATTATCCCAATGTTACGCTGGTACCATTTGCTGATAATCTCGATGACTATTACCACCGGTCGCGGGTGGCGCTTTGCCCGATGCTGACGGGTACAGGAGTGAAGGTAAAAGTGGTGGAGGCTATGTCGCACGGCATGCCGGTGATTTGTTCAGAACGTGGCCTGGATGGCCTGCCGGATAAAACCGACAATGGCTGCCTTTCTGCCGACGACCCGCAAACTTTTGCGGCGAATATACAGCAGGTATTGTCGGATAAAGGATTGTATGAATTGTTGAGCCGCCAGGGACAGGCCTATTTTCAACGACACTTTTCCGTGGAAAGCGGATATCAGAAACTGGATAAAGCAATGGGAGTTACACGCTAAAAGCTAGTACATGGAACCGAGGAAAGTATGGTTAATATCGTTTAATGGGAAATCTTATGCTGGTGGCGTGGAGCGAGTGGTGTACTATCTGGATGAGTATTTGCATAGCCGTGGTATTGAAACAAAGTTGATCGATGAGGACTATCTTATCCATCATACCTTGTTTGGCGGGTTGTTTAACCAATTATTCCGGTACAAGCATTTTAGGAAACGTAAAATGCTTTACCTGGCACGTTATACTTCTGCTTTACTTTGGCTGACACGCAAGCGGGGCAGGGTAGTGATCTCCCAGGGAGAGTCGGTGCCTTTTTTTCCGGTAGATGTGACTTTTCTGCATGGCAGTTATCACTGTATGGAAGTCGCTTATGGGAGAACCGCGCCGGGACTGAGCCGTATGGCTGCCCTTCAACAGCGGGCCTGTAAAGTGGCAAAATTGGTAGTGGCTGTTGCTGCAGAGGTAAAAGAAGACCTGATCAACTACTACCAAACAGCGGCCCATAAGATCGTGGTATTGAACAATTGTGTGGACGCGACTAAGTTTCACCCATTCGAAAAGAAGGACACCACGAGACGCACCCTCTTATTTGTAGGCAGGATGGAAGGGCCAAAGGGGATGGATGTGTTGCTGAAGCTGGCGCCGGTCATTGAACAGTCGGCGCAGTGGCAACTGCTAATTGTCTGCAATCACTCACCTAATAGTGCTGCCTTTAAAGGGCTGGCGCATACCACAGTGAAAGAAGGCCTGCTGATCGACAACATTGGTCCCGAAGCCTATGCGCTGGCCGATATGCTCATATTACCTTCCAAATTTGAAGGGTTTGGACTGGTGGTGATTGAAGCATTGTCTGCTGGCATACCCGTAATCGGTAATCCGGTAGGAGCTATACAGGAATTGAGCAAACGGTCGTTCCCGGGAGTGTATTTATTGCGTGAAAAAGACCGGGAAACTCCCGATGCCGGTACGCTTGCTTACTTCGACCAAATATTGGATGCCTTTACAGCAGCCATAGATCCGGAAACATTGCATCAGCAGGTGGCAGCGGAATTTGGCATTGAAACATATTTTGAACAGCTGGACACTATTTTGGGGCCATTGTTTTTTCGTACCAACGGAAAAAACGGTGCGCCATCGAAGGGCTGACACGGCTGATAGCAGCGCCGATATTTAAAGCAACAATTCGTTTACGATATCCCCTGTACAGTCCTTTCCGGTCCATCGTAAGATCGCCCCGGTGTTGTTGCAGCTGTGCTATAAATATCTGCCAGTCAGCGGCCTGCGATGGCCTGTCTGACACATAGATGTCCATATAGCCACCATATTGCAGTATCCGGGTGTTATGGTACGCATAATAATAGGGACGATATTTCTCAAAGATGTTTTTTGACAGCAGAAATTGTTTCATTAATGCATCAGCACTATAAAAGCTGGTAATCTTGCGGTCATTGATTGGAGTCGAAGTAACTGACTGTCGGGTGGTATCTTTTTCCTGGATAAAATAAGCGTAAAAGGTTGCTGCCAGGCAATGAATATGGCGGGCAGCATATACTGCCTCCAGGAAAAAGGGAGAGTCTTCAAAAGTGGCCTGGCGGAAACGGAGCTGGTGCGCTTCAATGAAGGACCGCAGGTAAAATTTTCCACAGGTGGAAGTGTTGAGCTTATCTTTCCGGTGGGTAGCTTCGCTAAAAAAGCTAATGATATAATCGCTGCCGCTAAAGCTGGCGGGCTGATATATCCACGGCTCTCCCTCTACCAATGCCTCTCTTTGCTGGTAAACTTTCCGGAAACCAAAACAAACAATATCTGCAGCATGCGCCTGGGCTGCTTCCACACACTGGGCTACTGTTTCCGGAGCTATCCAGTCATCGCCATCCACAAAGAGCACATAGTCGCCCTGCGCGTGGTCCAGTCCTGTGTTCCTGGCTGGACCAGGACCGGCGTTGTCCTGTGAAATAATTTTTATCTGTGGATGTTGTTGCCAGGATTGTAATACTTCCAGTGAATTGTCGGTAGCACCGTCATTCACAAATATCAGTTCAAGCCGGGTATACGTTTGCTGTAAGAGTGATGCTATGCAGCGTGGCAGGTAAGGAGCCAGGTTGTATACAGGAACGATAATAGTGACTAATGGATGCTGCATTATATTTTTTAGTATATAATTAATAATGTAAAAACGATTATAAACAGGATCAGTTTAATGATCCGCCACCGATTGGTCCGGAAATGGTGCGGCGGTGCAAAATCGGAGTTGATCCGTTGCATAAAGGACGCGATACGTCCCTTTTGGGCAGCGGTTTTCAGGATGCTCCAGTCGCTGCATCCTTTCAACAAGGTCATATACCAGGCTACTTTGATACTATTATAACCTGCGGCCCTGGCTTTTCCGTAGTTGATCAGCAGTTCTATGAATGGAACGGCGAGCAGCAAAAGCAGCCATTTTTGCCAGGTAAGGAATAGGAGCAACAATGGTGCAGCGAGAAGAAATAACACGATTGACTCAACGGGATTGGGAAAGGCATACCAGCAGTATTTCTTAAATCTGGGGGCCAGCAACACCAGTACGCCGCCGTAGCGGGCAAAACGTCTGTAATTGGGCTGTCCGTCATTAAACCAGGGATGCAATATACGGGCGTCTTTCAGGCAAACGAAACTGGAGTTGTTCTGGATGCTCATCTGGGCGCCCAGGGCTTTGTCTTCGCCAGCACCGAATTTTGATAATTCGGCATCAAAGCGGAGCCCTTGCATTGCGGAGCGCCTATACATAATATTGGCAGTACCGCCCCAGGGAAACCTGTCTTTTTTGCGGGCAATGGTAGAAACGGTGGTGAGGCCAGCTGCGTCCAGCGCTTCCGTGAACGCATTGAATGGCGGGGGAAAATCGATCAACCCGATAAAGCCAATGGCATCGGGATGCTGTTCGATGCCCTTTACATATTGCAGCAGCAAGTCCTCGTCCGCTGTTACATCATCATCCAGACATAAGATCCATTCTCCGGTACCCTGGTCGATGCCCTTGTTGCGGGTTTCGCCGGGGCCAAGGTTTTTCTCGTTGATGATCAGGTGAATGAGGCCCTGTTCTGCCAGCTGTTTCAGGGCCTCGCCGGGCCGGCCCTGTGGATTATCTACAATGATATAGTAATTAAACTGCCAGCCTTCCGGTTTGGATAACCGGATCAGCGGCAGTAAAATACGCTCATCAGGACGAAATGTAGGTATGATGATATCGATAGAATATGGTGATGCTAACATAAGCTGCGAAGGTAATAATAAAATATTACCATGTGAGGGCAGTAGGATAAGGTTGGTCAGAGAGGCATCGCCATCGGATTAAACCAAACATTGCTGGCTATACGAATTCTCCCTTTTTTCTTGCCCTGCATGGTTTAGGAATTAAAGATCGGATCAGTAAAGCTACGGATATGAATAACGTTTTGGATCGATAAACGTATGTTACGCAATATTTGCTATATGTAATCGTACATCCTCCGAAAAATTTGTTAATAGTATTAAACAACACTCAGTCGCTTCCTTTTTTTTAAATCAGGAGCAACGGCACAATAATCATATATCAGAAAATCGCCGATTGCCTTTATGATGTTTTGCGGAAAGTCATGTTGTTCTTGCCGCCGCTCCAGTATTTTGGTTACCCAGGTCTTCAGGGCATCGGACCGCTCCTGTGGAATAAAATACAGTCTGGCATTAGACGTTCCTATGGCCGCATGGAGCGCTAGTTCTTCCACCGTGTGATCGATACCCCATTGATCAAAAGTGCCGGACAATAGTTCGATCGTATTTTGTTTCTGTGTTTTAAGATATTCCTCCCGGATGTTATTGGAAGAGATGCGGTAGAAAGTGAGGCAATCGGGAATATTAGCGGTTTTATGACTTTCGTTTATTCTTATCCATAGCTCATAGTCTTCGCAATATTTATATTCATCTGAGTATTGGTAGGAATTTAGTATGACGCGCCGCATCATGGTGGTAGGATGTGAAAATGGATTCATAAAGGGGAGCAGTGCTTTTATTTCCGGGTCTTCAGCCGGATATTCTTTCAATCCGATAGTTTTCCCATTTGAGTCTATGAGATAATGCCAGGACCCTACCAGTGAAATGTCCGGATGTGCCTCAAGATATTGTACCTGTTTCTCCAGGCGGCTGGAATGCATCTTATCGTCACTATCAATTCTTGCAATGTATTTACCCTGGGCCTGAGACAGTCCCTTGTTCAGGCTATAGACGATACCTTTATTTTGGCTATTTCTGGTATACCGGATTCGCGGATCATCATATTTTTCAATAATGGAAGCAGAATTGTCTGTGGAGCCGTCGTCAACAATGATGATTTCAAAGTTTTTCCAGGTTTGGTGCAGTATGCTGTCGAGGCATTCCCCGATATAAGCGGCGCCGTTGTATATTGGCAGGATTACACTCACCAATGGTGGCGGCATTAATATTTTAACCTTCCGGATATTCTCAGAAGCTTTGTCGTGGATCAGCTTTTCGTAAGTAGCGATAGTTTGTCCAATCATTCTCTTTACAGAAAACTGATTTTTTGCATAAACTTTTGCCTGTTGGCCATAGTTGCTGGCGATATCTTCGTTTTCAATCAGGTATAGTATTTTTCTGGACAGATCTTTTGCGTCAATACCAGCGGATGTGTCCGCGAGGTTCAGCTTTACCTTCAGTCCGCAGCCATCAGGAACCATTTCTTTGAGCCCATCTACGTTAGCTACGATAACGGGAAGCCCTGCACTCATCATTTCAATGGCAGTATAACTGCACTGCTCAATATAGGAGGGAACAATGCCTATGTCGGACATTCCATAAAATTCATACAACTGCTTCCTGGATAAATTTCCGGTTAGGGTAATTTTTGACCAACTGGTCTTGATGGCTTCCAGTAGTTTACTATGGTCGCCGGCACCAGCAAATATTAATCGCCAGCTTTTGCCAGGATAACGGCTCACGAGTTGATCAAATGTTCTCGCCAGATCAAAGGCGCCCTTTTTGTCCGTGACCGCCCCCGCAAAGAGAATAACCTTTTCGTTGGCGGGGATATTGTACCTGGCCCGCAATATGGCTTTTTTTTGCTGCATCTTTTGCAGATCAGGAATGGAGATGCCATTATAAATGACAGAAACTTTATTAGCGGGATAACGTAGTATTTTAGTCAATGATTGTTTACCTGATGCTGTAACAGCAATGATGTGATCCATTGACTCGTAAAACCATTTTTCCCTCATCAATACCGGAGATATAATACTTAACGGGGAGCCTTTGCCCTTCATCAGGGTATTTAGCCGCAGGAAGGTGGGGTATCTGTTGCTTATCATATCCCTCCAGGGAATACAATGCTTCGTCAGCAATGTTATGCAGTTTATTTTTTGTTTTAGCAGATGTCCAAAAGGGCAATGGTTGACCCAGTTGAAATGAAATATAATATTTTCCTTTCCGGCAGTTTCCTGCGCAAGGTAGTCGGCAGCCTTCTGATCAAATCTGTTCGGATCATTCCACGCTGCAATATGTCCGGGAAGATAATAGTGGGTAACTCCAGCTACCATCTTTTTTTCGATTGTTTTAGACACGGTACTATCTGTCCACACAAAATTTAAATTGATGCCCGGCTGTTTTGACAGCTGTTCCTGTAGCTGCGTAACGTAGGTGTTAAGACCATTGCGTTTGATGACGGTATAATAATCTACTATATAAATGTTCATCATAGTGTCGCTATCTGTAGTTGTGGAATAGGATTTTAATTTGGGAGGCTTTTACTGCTGTTGATAAGCTGGGCATACTTCGTTCTTTTTTCATAAAAGAAGTTTAGCATAAAGCGGAACCAATCCTTGTTAATGTTGGTGAATGCCCGGCTGTTGCCGGTATATATGCAGGCATCAAAACGGTCAGACAAACTGGTGAATTTGAAAGCATTTTTGTGCTGTCCGACCCGGGAGATGTTTGCAGCAGAAATAACTGTACTGTCGATATACCTTGTGGGGTAATAAAAGAAGGGGTAGTTTGTTTTTAAAGCGGCGTACTCAAAACTGTTAACTGGAATGGTTTGCAATGAATCATCTATTATTTTGACTGCCGCCATGCAGCTGTCCTGACAGAAGGTGCCCGAACCAAACGTGAAGTTAAGTGCATGATAGCGTGCGCCGTACCTTTCAGCAAGCAGGTTGCCCAAGGTAGATTGATATTGCTCATCAACCAGGTCGATTTTCTGAATATGACTCGAGTGTGCGAGTATGGCTATTTTTTCGTTGGGAGAGGTGAAAAGGCTATCGAGATAAGCGACCCGTAAAGCCATGTTCTGGTCCCGCTCCGAAAAACGTTCTTTTTCATCTTTGCTGAATTTGTCTCCCAGGGCGTGTAGGAAATAGGCGTAATTTTTTTCCCCCAGGGTACTCCTGATGCCTGCATCTTTTCGGGCAATTGCTGCTGCATCTTCGATCTGATTACTATAGAATTTCTGCAGATACATAGCTCCTTTCTCCTGGCCCAGTAATGCCAGTATATAATCCATCAATGGTATTGGCATGTTGCCTGAGCTGGAGTTGTCGATGCCTATGATATGCACTTTCTGATTCGTGGCGGAGTTATATTTTTTTAGCCATTTCAAAAACGACATCATCGGATGAACATCCATCCCTATTTTAAGATATTCCGCAATGATGGCTTCAGTAGTGTCATTGGTAAGGCCCTGCACGTAAAGATCATATAGCATTGGAACGTCGAAGTGTATTTCCAGCAATACCAGTTTGCATTGATGGCTGGTGATCAGATTTTTTAAAAAGAGGATTCTTGCATTTGCTATCGTTTCGCTACCATGGGTACATTCTCCCAGCGCTATTATCTTTTTGTTTTCAAGTGAGGGGACGCTCTTCAGCATATTGATGCTGTCTGTTGATTCGAGCGGTATTATTTTATCAGCGGCCAGGCTGGCCTGCTGCTTGCATTCTGTCTGCTGCATGTTTTTGCCATCCATCCGGACATTCAGTTTTTTCAGACTAATTTTCTGATCAGCCTTGGTGTTCCCTTTGAACCGTATGTATACATTGAATGCTTTTAAGTTTTCAGCGGGGCAGGTAACGGTTATGTCTTTCTCCTGCGAACTATTGTAAAGATGACTACTTTTTTTTAAGATTATTTTCTCATGCCTGTCTATCCCAACAATCGTGAGTGAGAGCGCGCTATCGGAGGTATTCCTTGCCAGGAGAGATACTTCCAGTGTCTTATAGTTTCCTGGTGGAAGAATAACATGTTTGTTGAGTGTGAACTCCATGTTGTCGGTGGGCATTCCGGCCCTTCGTTCATATGCTATCTGAAGTGAGCGGACTTTGGAAGCGTTATCGTACCCGATGCTGCAATTCCGCTTAAAATTGAGCCAGTCCCAATTGCAATCGTTAAATGCCTTGAAATCCAGGTCATAATATTGTGCTGATAGCTGTGCTTTGCAGAAAGTGAAGCATAACAGACATATGGTGGTGAGAAGTACTTTAATTTTCATCAGGAGTGTAATTGTACCAGTTTTCAACGCCTTAAATATAATCAAGCAAAGTTAAAATCTGTTGGATATACTTTGCTTGATTATTCTGAAGAGTTATCCTGGTCTAGTATCCATATGTTCCTATAATCCTTGGGTCCGTTTTGCTGATGGTGCCTGTTACACCAGATTGAGGATCATAGTAATAGTATTGGCCGGAGCTCGCATTGCCGGTAAGAACAATAGCGTGTCCGTTGCCTCCGCCATTGTTCAGGAATGCCACGGATTGGTCGCCTGATACGGAGTAACCGGATGCGCCATGAGGGGTGTCGCCAACATTAGTTAGCCCCATGTACTGGGCAAAGGCGGCGGCATTGTCGAAAGTTACACCGTTGGTCACCAGGTCATATTGCCAGTATCCGGAATTATGTGTACCTGTTGACGACGACATAAAGGCGCCATAGGCACTATACACTTCGTCGTAAGGCCTGCCGGTAGCAAAAGAAATTGCTTCGATCACGCAGTCGCTCCAGCCAGACACATATCCGCCTTTGAATGCATTTGACTCTACTGAGCTAAGTGCTTCCATTTCTTTCTCGAGCAGGTCGAATGCCAATTTTGCTTTATTACTGGTAACGGTTTTTTTCTCTCCCGTTGAGAGGGGTTGTTTCTGCATAGTGTGGATTTTTTGGGTGCTTATTGATTAATGAATATTTCCTTGGAAAAAATCATCATGTGCAGGAGGGTCAATGAAAATTGGAAAATAAGGTCAGCATATTTAGCGCATTATCCATTGAGCGGAAATGATGCGTTATAAATATAATAGTGCATAAAAAAGAGAATTTTATTAGCTGATACTGGTTAAAGTCAGGAATTGGTCAACCCGGTCAATGCTCATTGCTACTCACTTTTAAGGGTATATTTGGTTCACTGAAATTGTAGTGTTATTATGGAAACTGGTAAACGGAAAAAATAAAACAGGAATGTTTCTACAGTAAAATAAGTTTTAAATTGAATAATTCAGGAAGTATTTCTAACTAGATAAGATATAGATGAAGTTTGAGTTTAAGGAGATGAATGATCTTTATAATTTAGTTTTGAATCAGTTGTTTGGAATCCTTTTTTACTTTAAATTACAGAAGGTGAAAATGAGAAAGCCCCTATGTTAAAAACGTTCCCGTGTGACCGACAACTCGATATAATGGATTGCGGTCCTGCCTGTCTGAAGATGATAGCCAAACATTATGGAAAATATTATAGCCTACAATATCTGCGAGACAGATGTGGAATTACGCGGGAGGGAGTGTCGTTCCTGGACCTTAGCCATGGAGCTGAAAGTATAGGAATGCGGACTATTTCCCTGAAGGGAACTATAGAGGATCTGATCATAAAAGTTCCGCTGCCGGCGATCGTACACTGGGATAACAGTCATTTTATAGTTGTATATAAAACAAATCCGAAAAACGGAGATGTATATGTATCTGATCCTGCAAAAGGGTTGATACGGTACAGGAAGTCGGTGTTCATGGAACGGTGGATAAAGCACGAAGAGAGTAACAGGGGAATATTAATGGCCATAGAGCCGCAGGCAGAGTTTTATCAACGAATGGATGGTGAACGTATTGAACGGAAGAAAAACTTTGAAAATTTTATCGGCTATTTCAGACCCTATAAAAAGAGTTTTGTAAATCTTTTTGTGGTAATGTTGCTGGTTACCGGGCTACAAGGCATATTGCCCTTTGTTGCCAAGTCCATTATTGATGTTGGTATACAAACGCATGACCTGAATTTTATCAACCTCATGCTAATTGCCAATATTGCAATTTATGCGAGCATATTGCTCAGTAACGTGGTGAGGGATTGGATACTGCTGCATATCACTTCACGAATCAACATAGCACTTATATCAGATTATCTGATCAAACTGATGCTGCTCCCCATCACATTCTTTGAAACCAAGTTAACAGGCGATATTCTGCAACGCGCCAATGACCATGAGCGTATCCGGAGTTTTATTATGAATAACTCCATTAACATGGTTTTTTCATTGCTGACTTTTCTTGTTTTTGGTGCCATCTTGTTTGTATACGATACCACTATATTCTATATTTTCCTCATCGGAAGCGTCTTATATGTTGCGTGGCTGCTTGCATTTTTGCGACTTAGAAAAAAACTGGATTGGGAGTATTTTGATTTGGTATCTAAAAATCAAAGCTACTGGGTGGAGACGATCGAAAGTATGCAGGACATCAAGATCAATAACTATGAGAAACATAAACGATGGAAATGGGAAGGACTGCAGGCAAGGATCTACCGGGTTAATGTGAGATCGTTGAGTATTAGTAATGTACAGAATCTGGGGGCTCAGTTTATTGACAATATCAAAAACCTGGGAATAACTATTTTCTGTGCAAAAGCTGTTATCAAAGGTGAAATGACATTTGGTGTAATGATTTCCACGCAGTTTATTATTGGCATGTTGAATGGGCCACTGGTGCAGTTTATTCAGTTCATCGTTTCTTTTCAGTTTGCGAAGATCAGTTTTCTACGACTGAATGAAATACATCAGCTGAAAGACGAACATGAAGAGGTAGGATCGAACCCTATTGAATTACCTGAAAATAAAAGTCTTTTTATACAGAATGTTTCCTACCAGTATACACAAAATGCCCCGTTGGCCCTAAAGGGAATTCATCTCGTTATTCCGGAAAAGAAGGTAACTGCTATTGTTGGCGATAGCGGCAGCGGTAAATCAACGCTACTGAAGCTGATTTTACGCCTTTATAAACCTTCCTTTGGTGAAATACTAATAGGGAATATGAATATTAACAATATCAATCTGAAACAGTGGCGCGACAGATGTGGCGCTGTTTTGCAGGATGGAAAAATTTTTAATGACACGATTTTGAATAACATCGTGTTAGATGATGATAGAATAGACTATGTGAAATTGAAGAAGGTGTTGGATACCGCTAATATAGCAGCAGAGATTGAGAAACTACCGTTGGGTTATCAAACAATGATGGGAGAGCAGGGAAGAGGACTTAGCGGAGGACAACGGCAGCGGATATTAATCGCCCGGGCGCTGTATAAAGACCCTGATTATCTGTTTTTCGATGAGGCCACCAATTCCCTGGATACGATAAATGAACAGAAGATTGTGGCAGCGCTGGATAATGTATTTAAAGATAAAACAGTGATAGTAGTGGCGCACAGATTGAGTACCGTGCGTAAGGCCGATCAGATAGTAGTAATACAGAATGGGCAGGTAGTGGAGGTGGGCGACCATGAAAGTCTGATGAAAAGAAGGCAACGATACTATCAATTGGTAAATTCACAGATGAATCTGGGTGATGCGGAGCTGCTACGGGCAGAAACCATCGCCGAGTCGGGAGACTCCAGGTCTCTCAGCGCTGAAATGTCCACTGTACCCATCACCCCGGTAACTGAATAGCCAATGAACACAAATCCACCTGACGTTACCAATTCTTCCTATGCGGATCAGGCAAAATATCACAGCGCTGAGCGAACCGAGGAAATCAGGGATATTATTGAACGGATGCCCACGAAGTTTGGTCTCTGGATAAGCGCTATTGTAGTGGTAATTTTCCTGTTACTCCTCGTTTTTGGGTGGATTATCCGGTACCCTGATGTGATACTGGGGCAGGTTACGCTTAATACCGCAGTATCTCCCATCAAACTAATTGCGAATAATGCCGGAAAGATGCAGTTAAATAACCGGATGTCTCAGTCTCAGGTGAATAGTGGTGATGTTATTGCATATATCGAAAGTGCTGCCTCTTTTGATACGCTGCTGATGATAAAGGCAATTATTCATGAATATGATCCCAATAGCTCTTCCAATACAGAAGTATTGGCAAAATTGCCGCCTAAAGTAGCTTTAGGGGAACTTACATCCAGATACTATGTATTCCTTAGTGCCCTGCATCAGATAAAGAATTTTAAAAATGACCGGTTATATGAGAAACAGATCAATAGCCTGGAAAATCTGCACCAGCATGAGATAAATGAGGTCCATAACAGCTTCGAAAGGATATCCATTAATAAAAGTAACATGGAATATTCCGAGAAATTTTTTAGAAGAGATTCAATATTGTATCTGGACAAAGTTGCTGCAGAAGCGGAACTCGATCGTGCCAAAATGGACTACCTGAATAGCAGGGCTGGTTTTTCCAATGCCAGAAGCAATCAGATTGACGCTGAAAAACAGGCGCAGCAAACGCTCAGCAAGATTGCGGAAATAAATGTTCAGAAAAGTGAGAAACAACAGGAACTCAACATTGCACTGCTGGCTGCTTATAATGACTTAGTGGATAATATTGTGCTCTGGGAACAACGCTACCTTTTTAAAGCGCCGTTTAAGGGGCGTGTTCAGTTTCTTCGATTTTGGACTAACAATCAGTATGTGCAGTCCGGAGAACCTGTTTTTACCATTGTACCGGATGATAGTGAGCCATATGGACAGGTTATTTTGCCTGCCATGGGCGCTGGTAAAGTAAAAGTTGGTCAGGAAGTAATCATTAAGCTGGACAATTTTCCCTACAACGAGTATGGCTCCATATCAGGGGCCATCAACAGCATTTCGCTAACCACCAATACCGAGAAAAGTGCACAGGGTAATAATATAGAAACCTATTTGGTAACCGTCAAATTTCCCCGGGGACTGATTACGAATTACGGGAAGCCAGTGGCGTTTAAACATGAATCAAAAGGCACGGCAGAAATCATTACCAGGGATAGAAGACTCATAGAACGACTATTCGATAACCTGAAATATGTACTGAATAATTAGTCAGAAGACCAACGGAATAATTGTATGAATATCGCTTACCTCATACTGGCACATAAAAATGCTACCCAGGTGAATCGTTTGATAAACAGCCTGAAAGGACCGGGAACTTCCTTTATTATACACATTGATGACAGTGCTGATATCGATGAATTCATCTGCACTACAGCAGGTAATAGTGCCAGGATATTATTTGTAGAAGACAGGGTTTCCTGCTTGTGGGGAACCTTCAGTATTGTGCAGGCAACAATAAACAGTCTTATATTTATCCAATCTAATGTAAAGGAAGCCGATAGAGTGGTGTTATTGAGCGGACAGGATTACCCCATCAAAAGCCGGCAATACATCGATGATTTTTTTGCTGCAAAGCCGGCTGCGATATTCATGAACTATTTTACAATTCCGTATGAGAACTGGTCAATGGGTGGCGTTTTTCGCTTTCCTAACTTTGAAAAGGTTAATGCATTCATGACTATTTATGGCGGCTCACAATGGTGGTCTATGCCTATGGACGTTGTAAGAGAGGTGCTCCTGCTTTGTGATAAATATCCTGTTTTTGGGCGTTATTTTTCAAAAGTGAATATACCTGACGAAAGCTTTTTTCAAACATTGATATTTAATGCGGGTGATGCTGTATCACATCATATTGTTAACGACAATCTGAAGTTTACATTCTGGGATCTGCCGGATAATAATAGAAGTATTCTCAATATTCATGATTTCGACTTATTAAAAGAAAGCAAAGGCTTATTTGCCCGGAAGTTTGACGAAAAAATGGATGATGCTATTCTAAATAAAATTGATGTTGAATTTTTGAGTGTATGACCTATTTGTGGATCGTTTTTTCAATAGTTTGCCTGACATAAAAGCTGCTATTATCCAGGGTATCTGGACTTACAAATAGAACAGCGGTTTCGGACGAATGTCTGAAACCGCTGTTCTATTTGTAAGATATACTATTGCCATCCCGGGTTCTGTGATAAATTACCGGATGGATACAAAGCTATTTGTCCGCTGGGTATCGGCTGGAAATAATTTTTAGGATCGATGAAGCTACGTTGTGCAGTAGCAGCGGTATATGGTGTAATATAGCCATCTGCATCCCGGAGCACTTTCCCGTTGTCGGGAACTTTAGCCCCGCGCCAGATATCTTTATTGCTGGTATTCATGTAGCTACCTTTGGCCCAACGCATCAGGTCCTGGAATCGGAAGCCATCGAATAATAATTCCGTTCTTCTTTCTCTTCTGATTTCCCAGATGAGAGAGGGTACGGTGGCATCTTTGGCAGGGTCCGTATAGGCGGTACCGTTCACTGCCACCTGTTGTGCTCCTTTATATTGAAGCGCGGGAAGGGTAGCGCGAACGCGGAGCAGGTTGATGGATTTGTCGAGATCAGCTTGTGAGAAACTGTATTGAGCAAGATCATCCAGTTCAGCGGCGGCTTCGGCGTAGTTCAGTAATATTTCTGCCAGCCAGAATACAGGTGCATCTGTATCGTTGTAAGGCGCCAGCACGTTAGCTACAGCGGGTTGCAGGAATTTAGCCGGACGGTAGCCGGTACTGCTGCTGCGGCCATTAACGAGGTTGCCGTTGTAGCACAGTACGGTATCGATGCCCTGTAGCAGGCGTTTGTCTCTGTTGGTGCGGATATTGGTCAGGTTGTCATCGCCTTTGTAAAGAGGAGATAGTTTGATAGGTAACCCATCCGAACATAGGAAGGCGTCAATAGCTGATTTGCTGGGGCCAGCCATGGGAGTACTGCTGGTGAGATATCCTATCAGCGAGTGGGTGAGATATCCTGGCAGATATTTTTTGTAAAGCAACACTTCCTTGTTCCCGGCGAGGTCGAGCGAATTGTAAGTGGTGACGTAATCGGCATTTAGCACTGCTCCACTTGCCATTACTTTTTCGCTGGCATCTTTTGAGGCCAGTAAAAATTTGGCGGCGCCGGGAAGTTGCGGGGTATTGTGATATTTACGCCAGGTTCCTTCGTAGAGGCATATACGTGATTTAAGTGCCAATGCCACATTTCGGTTTATGGTGTTGTCCAGGTCTTTTACACGGATATTGGTAGTAGCGAAGTCAAGATCTGCGAGTACACTATCCATCACTACCGTGCGGGGATCGCGTGATTTATAGATATAGCCGGTATCGCTGACATCCATGGACCTTCCCATCCAGGGTACATCTCCGTAATCTTTCACACGCGTAAAATAAACGAGTGCGCGGAAAAAGCGAGCCACACCTTTCCAGTGATTTTTTGCTTCGTCTGAAATAGGGGCCCGGTCTATTCTTTCCAGCATGATGTTAGCTTTGCGCACATCGCTAAAGTTCCAGGCGCTGGAACTGGCGGGAACGTTTTGCGTGAATTTTGTGAAAGCGGTGCTGGCCTGGTCATCGGAAAAGGAAGTGAAGTAAAAGTCGCCGAAGCTATTACCGTTACCATAGCCCAGGAAATTTTCATAGAAAGGCCAGTTGTACGAACGGATGTTATCTTCTGACCGCCAGAAGGTGTTGTCATCAAACTGATCGGGCAGGCCTTTGTCTACGTATTTTTTACAGCTGGTGCCAGCTATCAGACATGTTAATATAACGGAGAAGTATATATGCTTTTTCATGGGTGCTTAGTTTAAAGGGTGACCTGTAATCCGAATGACCAGGTTTTTTGAAATGGCCACGTTCTGCCGAGGATATTTCCTTCGCCGGTAGTGATTTCAGGGTCCAGTGGTACCCCTACATTGGAAATGGTAGCAATGTTTTGGGCGCTGCCGTATATACGTAACCGTTGCAGATGGATTTGTTTGGTGATATTGGCGGGGAGGGTATATCCCAGCGTAATATTTTTCAAACGCAGATAAGCGAGGTTCAACAGGTATTTCGACTGCGGATAAAAGTTATTACCACCAGATAGTAAACCAGAGATCTTGCCATTGGCATTGCCCGGATAGGGCCGTGGATAGTAGGCGTTGGTGTTGGTAGGAGTCCAGTAGTCCAGTTGGTGGTCATACATGATATCACCGGCGCGGTACAGCGGCAGGGTGATGTCTCCCAGTCCCCAGTAGTTTACTTTACCTACGCCCTGGAACAATACATCGATATCAAATCCTTTATAGGTGCTGCCGAGGCGGAAACTGTACTGATAGCGGGGGAGGGAGTTACCCAGCAGTTTCAGGTCGCCGTGATTGCTGCGGGTCACTTTTCCTCCATCGATAACGCCGTTGCCGTCCAGGTCTTTATATTTGACGTCACCCGGGCCAAATGCGAAGTTGCCGTCTGCCAGTTTCGACTGATCAGGTAGTTTACTGAGGTCATCATCTTTCGTAAAATAACGGTCTGTTTCAAACCCCCATATTTCCCCGAGCATCTTTCCTTTATAGTTCAGCGATAACAATTCGGAGGGGTTGTTCCATTCGGTGAACATTGTTTTGCTGTCCCAGAAAGCCACGGTGCCATAGAGCGCCCATTCTTTTGTGATATTGTAATTGGCGTCTATTCCAATTTCGTAGCCGCGGGTACGGAGGGCGCCATTATTTTCGCGTGGGGCGTCTGTTCCAAAGGTGGCCGGTACGGCTCTGTTGGTAAGCATTTTATCGGTAGTGCGTTCGTACCAGTCTACGGTAACGCCTATATGATTATTAAACAGGCTGATGTCTGTACCAATATCGAGGGTACGCACTCTTTCCCAGGTAAGGGAGGCTGCTACTGCGCGGGGCGCGTTTACACCGGAAGCGTAGTTACCGCCATTCATCCAGTTGACCTGGGTGTTGGTCGTCATGGCAGGTATGTACCATTTTCCACCCATGTCCTGATTGCCCAGCGTACCATAGGATGCCCGGATTTTCATATCTGACAATACTTTTTTGAGTGGGTCCATAAACTTTTCTTCCGTGAGGCGGTATCCTACAGAGGCCGATGGGAAGAAGGACCAGCGGTCGGCGGGAGGAAAGGAGGAGGCGCCATCGTATCTGCCATTCAATTCCAGTAACCATTTATTTTTGTAGCTGTAGTTGATTCTTCCAAAAAAACCTGCGTAAGCATTGGCCAGATGGCCGCCACTTACCAGCTGGTCGCCGCTGGCCAGTGGAATTTCTGCTTTGGTAGGATCTAATGGATTGCGGCGATAGGCGCTGAAGTTCAGGGTATCTTCATCTTCCGCATTGACACCGGCAATAAATTTCAGCTGATGATTGGCGCTCAGTTGTTTATCGTAGGTAGCATACAGGTTAAAGGTGTTTACTTTATAGTTGCCGGCTGCATAACCTACCACATCCTGTGAAGCGGTGGCGATATTGGTGAGAGGCATACCGGAGGCCCAGAAGTCCCAGGCCATTACTTTACCACCTACTTCATGACGCGTAATATTATCCCGGCCAATGGTATACTCTGCACGAACGTTTAAGTCTTTTGTCAACTTCAATGTAGCGCCGAGGTTTACGCGGGTATACGCGTCGGTAACGGTGCTGGTATTGGCATTGGCAAGGTATCCTGGTGTGTGATGGAAGTATTTCCCCTGGTAGGTACCATAAGGGAAATAGGCGCCCCATCGCCACATGTATTGAAAGTAGTTTTGGTATTGGTAAGGGTAATCGTATTCAAAGTTGCGGTACATCATGCGCACGTCCATGTCCAGCCATTTGGTAACGGATGCGTTGACGCTACCGGTGATGTTGTATTTTTTCAGGTTGTCGGGATTCATCTTCAGGATACCTCCGGTATTACTGTATCCGCCGGACATATAGTAGGAGATTTTTTCGCTGCCACCTTGTACGCTGATATTCTGAATTTGCTGAGGAGTAGATTTTTTAAGCAGCATATTTTTCGCATCCCATACTCTGTAGAAATAGGTGGGGCCGCCATTGGGATCAATTTCAAAATCTTCTCCCGGCACCATTTCAATGCCTTTGCGGTTATTTGCGTATTTCTCCTGCCAGTTTTTGATGCCATCGCGCAACTTGAGTAGTTGCATACCGAATAGTTCCGGCGAGGTAGTACCTGCGCGTACACCGGCGTCATATAGCCCTGTCAGTTCTTTTACGGGATCGGCAAAGTTGGGCAGGGAGGTAGGGTTACTCCAGGAGAAGTTGTTGGAGTAACGTACCCGGGTAGGCATGTTGCGGATGCCTGTTTTCGTTTTGATCAGGACCACACCGAAGGCGGCGCGTGCGCCGTAGATAGAAGTCGAGGCGGCATCTTTCAGGACGGAGATGCTTTCGATATCATCGGGGTTGATCATCGTCAGGTCAGGGGTTTCCACGTTATCGACCAGGATGAGCGGGCGTCCGCTTCCGTTTACAGAACCAATACCGCGGATGTTGATAGCCGGCGCCTGGGTAAGCCCTCCATTGGCGAAGGAGATGTTGAGGCCGGGTACAATTCCCTGCAATGCTTTGGATGGATCGGTAATCGGCCGGCTTTGCATGGTTTTGGCCACATCCACGGTGGTCACAGCTCCGGTCAGATTGGCTTTTCGCTGGGTGCCGTAACCTACTACTACCAGCTGTTCGAGCGAGTGTTCATCAGCGCTCAGCACAATCGTGTATTCTTTACCGTTGTTTAATGGAATTGTCTGCGATTTGTACCCCACAAATGTGACGTGTAAAGTGGTAACGCCTGTTGGTACCTGCAGCGTGAATTTCCCGGCCGGGTCGGTAACAGCACCATTTTTTCCGGCCATAATGGTGGCGCCAATAATGGGTTCCTGGCTACTTTTATCTATCACGGTACCGGATATATGCTGGGCCCATGAACTGGCATAAAACAGCAGGAAAGCGAAAGTGATGAGTATCCTTTCTTTCATGTTGGGAAGGTTTGAATTTTGGTTGAACAAGTGATTATGCTGACAAAAAATTGAATTACAGTATTTTATATGTCCACAAGTTAGATTTATCGGGTTGCACAGTTCCTTTCTGTTCTGATATGCTGCAGCTTTATTGCAGGTATTTGCGGTTTATTGCATGAATATAAAGCAGAAATGCGATATTTTGTATTAATAAATGTTTAAACGCGTTTTTATTGTATTTTAAACATGCTAAAACACGCATAATCAGATTGGATTACTTTTTTTTAAATTTGAGCAGTTTTAAAAACACACGCCGCCAATGTTGAAAGATGAACGTCAGGCCTTTATCATGAGGCAGATCAACCTGCATAACAAAGTATTGTCAACAGATATCAGCGCTATGTTGAGCATTTCAGAAGATACCGTTCGGCGCGACCTGAAAGAAATGGCGGAAGAAGGAAAGGTGTTAAAAGTACATGGCGGTGCCATTGGCCGCTCTTTTCATTATCCGTTTAATGCAGATAATACCGTGTATGCGCAGTCGGCCAAGCAACAGATTGCACAAAAAGTGATTAAACTCCTGAAGAATGATATGGTGGTGCTGACCGGCGGAGGTACTACTATGATTGAACTGGCCAAAAGTATCCCTGATAGCCTGCGTGCAACATTTTTCACCATCAGCCCACTCGTGGCGCTGGAACTGGTGGAACACCGCAACCTGACCGTCATCAGCATCGGTGGTCAGCTTTCCCCCAGCTCTCATGTACATATGGGTGCAAGCGTGATCAATCAACTGGCGGATATTAAAGTAGACCTTTGTTTGCTTGGCGCCAACGGCTTCTCCGTTCAGGATGGTATGACCGACTCCGATTGGGAAGTAGTACAGGTGAAAAGAGGCATGATTCGCGCTGCGAAAAAACTGGGGATTATGAGCATCGCAGAAAAACTGAATTCTTCTCAACGCATGAAGGTGTGCGACCTTAACCTGATCAACTACCTCATCACAGAGCTGGAGCCGGATAACCATTTTCTTTCTCCTTACCAGCACCTGGACCTGGAATTACTTTGATAAATTATAGAGGCATACCCCGATCTGGAATTGTTTTGAATAATGTGGTAAGAATATTATTTTGCGCCCCATGCTTTACAGAAAAATCTATCTACCGCTGCTGGCATGCGCAATGTCCGCCTGCAGTAAATCAGACAAAGAAAAGCCGAATGACACCGATCCGGCCGACTTGAATAGTATATCCATTACTATCACAGGAGAGGCTAACCAGAAAATCGAGGCCCGTGGTCAGGATGTGCATGTCGGCTTACTGAACTTCACCAAAACTTCTCTGGAGGGATTTGCTGTGGGTGGCTTGATACCTGATGCCAACGGCAATCTCAAAACTGAAGCTTCCACTGGCTTAATGACGCTGCAGTTGCAGGCAGGCGCTGAACAAGCTGGAGCAGCTACCGGTTCTGTAACACTACGAAATGGAAGCAGCGACGTGGGGTATTCCGGCCAAATGTATTTTCTCTACTACGAGACGGATATTAATGGAAGCAATAGTAAAGCTTATCTGACGCTAACAGAAGTAAAGGATACCGCTAATCTGTTGAAGTTAACAGGACAGTTTAGATACAACGCAGCTTATGGACCCGATACGCAATCCGATGCCTGTGTGATKGACGGTATCCACAATAGTGGCCGTATGCCAATGTACAACCCGGACATTTGTGGTGCTAAAAAAGTGAAGGTAGCGGGTAAATTCACGATCTATCTCGACAAAGTAATGCAGCACTAAATAAATGCTTTCACAATACCATTGATAGCGCTTATCAATATCTGTATGACAGGTGTTGATAAGCGCTATTCGTAAATATAACGGGCTGGTGGAATAAGGCTATGCGCTCTTAATTCGCTATCGACACCGGAAATACTTCATTGATGTGATGCGTATCTTCTTTTATGGATACTTCATTTCCTTTATCGCCGGTTTTAAAGTCAATCAGGTATTTATTAATCTTTGACAGCTGATTAAATTCGATCTCAAATTGGTCGGAAGTTTTCCAGTATCCTCTTAACGCATAAAGATGCCCTGAGCCCGCATCCTGATAAAACTTATAGGCCGCATCAACGCCTAAAGGGTAGGTAATAATTGGTTCACCGGTTTGCTTTAAGCGGAGCGACAAGTTTCCTTTGTTCCATATAATTTCTGCGCTTTGAATCGCTAAACTATTGGTGGGGAAAATAATCTTTTGATTAAACAACGCCTCTTTTTTAGTCGTATGTACAATCGAATTGTCCGCTGCCAGTGCGGCCTGACGTTCTATTTTCTTGAAGCGGCTGAAAGCTGCCGGATCACTATTCAGTTTTTTATCCGGGAAGAGGGCATGGCCAATCAATTCACCAATTCGTTCCTTTTCCTCGTTTTTAAGTCCGCCGGCAGTAACTACCACAATTGCCTGGTGTATAGAGTCGATGTGTAATCGCTGTGTCCCTCTGCCTTCCGCATTGTAGCCGTTATCTTTATCGATCCAAAACCCATAGCCGTAACCGTTACCATTTGGAAATACGGTATTCATCGACTTCGATTTTCTAATCCAGTCTGCAGAAATGATAGTTTTGTTATTCCATTTTCCACCATCCAGTAATAGCTGGCCTATTTTGGCAAGATCAATTGGTTTCAACGCAAGATCTCCCCAGCCATAATTAATACCACGGCTATTCTTCGACCAATAAACGGACGTTATCCCTATATCATTAAAAAGGTGTTTTTTAGCAAAATTTTCAGGAGATAATTTAGTAGCCCGATAAATAATCTCTCCCAGCAAATAATAATTACAGCTACAGTAAGAAAATTGCTGCCCGGGACTGGTTACAAAAGGAATATTGAAAATAAATTGAGGCCAGTTGTTTGACGGAAATAATTTATTGAACAAACTATCTTCATTGGAGAAGCCGCAATCAAACCCCGACTTCATCGTGAGCAGGTCTTTAACAGATAATGTTTCAAAACCTTTACCGGTTAGTTTGATCTCTGGAAAGAAAGATGACACCAACTGCGCTTCACTCTTTATATATCCTTTATCGATGGCAATGCCAATCAGTAGGGAAGTGATTGACTTGGTACACGACGCCAGGTCGTGTCGTAAATCTGCGCGGAAGGGATAAAAATAGGCATCCAGTATGATCTTCTTATTCCGTATAATTAACAGGCTATGAATATTGATTTTATTATCTTTCGCATAAGTAAATATCTCACTCAGTCCTTTTGAAGAAAAGCCTTCCTCTTCCGGTGTGGAAAGAGAAAACAGGTCATGTTGCTGTTTAGGAGGGGTAGTTGTCTGGGAGAACGTCAATGCTGTTTTGAATAACAATAGTAGCAATAGTGTTATCTGCTTATAATAGGGCAAGTGCATAATTGGAATTTATGGATGGATGAAGATAAAGAAAATCGCGGAGCATGACGCATCCACTGCTGCATTCATAGTTCGGTATCCCGCCGCTTTTTACGCTCCTGCACATAGAACTACGCAATCCTTTGATTATCTTGGCGTAAATTTTATCTTTGAAAGGTATCTGTAGGCTAAAAGTTGTATGAGTATTGCAAAACAGTGATTTACATAGTGGGAAAGATTTGATTGTGAGTATAAGCGATGGTGATGTAGCCGCATTCGACCAACTTTTTATGGAGATGTATCCCGCGCTTTGTCTGCTGTCGAACAAGATTGTAAGCGACGAGGCGACCGCTAAAGACATCGTTTCTGAGGTTTTTCTTCAACTATGGAAAACCAGGACCTCCCTGCATGAAATCAAAAGCATCGATGCCTATCTGTATATCGCCACCCGTAATCGTTCCCTAAACTACCTGAAAAAACAAAAGCGGGACGAAAAGAAAGCACAGCAAGCGTACGAAAAGCAACTGAGCGAAAAAACGTATGAAGATATTTTGCAGCATGTTTTTAATGCAGAAGCCATTCGTGTTTTACATGCAGCCATATTAACACTCCCTCCCGAATGCACCAAAGTAGTCCAATTAAATATTGAAGGACTTACCACCAACGAAATTGCGTTGAAACTGGGGATCTCTCCGTCGGCAGTCAGCCATCAAAAAGCCAGAGCCATCAGATTGCTGCGGGAAAAAATTGCTCCCGGCATGGCGCTTCTTAGTCTGTTACTGGCCGATTAATTCATCTCTTTAAAAAAAAATTAAAAAAAAGTGACTGCGGAAGTCAAATCCGGTAGCCGAGCGTTGTCTTATAGTAAATAGAGATTGTCCATGATGAATGACGCCGATATACCGGAGGATGATTTATCTGCATTACTGCGGGCTGCAAAGCTGACGGCTTACGAGAAACTGGATCAGTTGTCGGAGGCGGAACGGCAGGAGTTAGCCACGTGGCTGCAACAAAAATCGCAGCACGGGGATTGGCACACCTGGCTCCAGGAAGGTGACGGTCTTTCTCAGCTGAACGAAGAATACATTGCTTTTAAAGCCGCCGCCGCAAAGGAGCTGGAAGCATTTCACCGGGAGCACCTTTCAGCACCGGAAGTAACGGCGCCTGTCGGCAGGATTCATTGGCTGCGCCGTCCCTGGACCCGCTATGCGGCAGCTGTATTGCTACTGGCGGCAGGTACCTGGTTCTTTTGGCCGGAAAAAAATAAGGTGCAGCGTCCACCACTGGCATCAAAAGAAGTACAACAAATTATGCCGGGGCAGGATGGAGCCATTCTTACATTGGCAGATGGTTCAAAGATCCTGCTGGATTCTGTTGGGAATGGAATTGTAGCCCGGCAGAGTGGCGCTGTATTGTCTGTGAAAAATGGTGAACTCGAATATACAACAGCCGGAAAAACGGCCGGCGAAGAAACGTTTAATACACTGGTGACAACCAAGGGGCGGCAATTTAAAATGCTGCTGCCCGATGGTACCATGGCATGGCTGAATGCAGCCAGCTCCATTCGCTTTCCCACACAGTTTACGAAGGATGTTCGCCGCGTGGAGATCAGCGGGGAGGTATATTTTGAGGCGGCTCCCATGATCACCGCCGGAAAAGTAGTGCCCTTTATTGTGAATGCAGATAACAGGTTTGAAGTAACGGTACTGGGTACACATTTTAACGTGAATGCCTATACGGATGAACCTACGCTGAATACCACGCTGTTGGAAGGTAAAGTGGCGGTAACCATGAAACGGCCGGAAGGAAAGCAGCAAATAATATTGCAGCCCGGCGATCAGGCCAGGCTGACCATGAGCGGTGATATGGTAAAAAATATGGTGGTTAAAGCCGGCGATATCGGAAAGGTGATGGCCTGGAAAAATGGTGTTTTTGATTTTGAAGATGCCAAAATTGATGAGGTGATGCGCCAGTTAAAAAGATGGTATGATATCGATGTTAAATATGAGTCCGGCGTACCTGACATTGAGTTTGTCGGAAAAATGACGCGGGATATTCCCCTGAATGGGTTGTTGATTGCACTGGAAAAATCAAATGTTCATTTTCGTCTCGAGGGCAGAACGCTGATTGTCATGCCCTGATACTATGCCGCTGAAATAAAAAGCCGGAACCGATTGGCCTCGTTTCCGGCGGTATTTTAGTTGATTATAAAAGGTTTCGCAAACCGTTTTTTATTCACAACCAAAACTAGTCACAAGTTATGCAAAAAACTGCTTACGGTGGCCTGTATTTCCCTGCGCGCCGGGGAAGCAGGCTGCGGGCACAAATTTCAAAAGTAATGAGGCTGCTACCTGTATTTCTGATCACGGCCCTGGTTTCCGTGAAGGCGGCTGTTTCTGCCCAATCGGTAACGCTTTCAGGGAAAAATCTTCCACTGAAAAAAGTATTTGCGGTTATCGAAAAGCAAACAGGCTATGTGCTGTTTAGCAATAAAGAATTGCTGGCGGCAGCAAAAACCGTTTCCCTTGCTGTTAAAGATGTTCCTTTAAACAAAGTACTGGACCTGGTATTGAGAGATCAAAACCTGGATTATGTGTTGCAGGGAAAAACAATTATCCTGTCCGGAAAACCTTCGGTGGCTCCTGCCTCCACAGCGGTGGCGCCGGCGCCTGTGAAAGTGATCACTGGCCGGGTTACCGACATGCAGGGCACTCCATTGCCCGGTGTGACCATCCAGGTGAAAGAAACTCAAAAGGGAATCGCAACGGCGGCGGATGGTAGTTTTTCGGTGAGTGTTAGTGAAGGCAATACACTTCGCTTCTCTTATGTAGGCTATACCTCCCGTGAAATTACGGTGACCGCAGACATGCTCAAAGAAGGACAACCGGCATTAACGGTAAAGTTGACGCAGGCTTCTACCAAACTCGATGAAGTAGCAGTGACGGTAGTTAATACCGGGTATCAGTCTATCTCCCGCGAAAGGATGACGGGCGCTTATTCTTCTGTGCAAACAAAGCGACTCGAAGGTAAATTGCAACCCAGCCTGTTGACCATGCTGGAAGGGCAGGCAGCCGGTGTAGCGGTTACCAAAGAGGGTAAAGTAGAAGTGCGCGGCAGATCTACCTTCCTGGCCAATGGTGATCCATTGGTAGTGATTGACGGATTTCCGGCACCCGGTGGACTGGAATCAGTGAACGTGGACAATATTGAAACCCTCACGGTGCTGAAAGATGCGGTAGCTGCCTCTATTTATGGCGCCCGTTCTTCCAACGGTGTAATTGTGATCACCACCAAAACACCTAAAACCGGAAAGATGCAGGTAGGCTATAAGGGTAGTATGGGAGTAACACTTCGTCCAAAATTATCTTACCTCCACAAAGCGAGTGCGGCAGACTATGTAGATGCCGAAATAGACTACTACAACAGCGATGCAGCCAGTATTCTGGAGGATTATGAAACTAATTCAGCTTACGGCCGTGTTACGCAGCTAATGATCATGAAGGACCAGGGACTCATGTCCGAAGCGGAGGTGAATAAAGAACTCGACCAGCTGAGAAAAAATAACACCCAGGATCAGCTGGAAAAATATTTATACCGCAGAAGTTTAACACAACAACATAATCTTTCTATTTCCGCTGGATCAGACAAATTCTCTACCAATGCGGCTATTCGTTACATCACCACACAGGGTAACATGAAAGGTGTTGACAACAATCGACTGATTCTGGATCTCAAAAACGATTGGAAACCAGTGAAGCGCGTTACCTTTAAAATGTTCTCCAACATCAACTTTTACAATAGTAAAACACCGATGGATGTTGCCGACATGCTTGATTTTACCAGCTGGAAAACCATGAAGCCTTATTATAACCTGGTGGACCAATCAGGGAACCCACAGAACCTCCCTGTTGGAAGACCGGATCTGCTGGAGCGCTATGCCAACTACGGCCGCCTTAAATCGATGGAATACAACCCGCTGAACGACCTGGGATTGAACACTTCCCGGAATCAGACCTTTCAGGCGAGATTGGGCGGTAGTCTGGCCGTAGACATCGCGGACGGATTAAGCGCCGAAGTAGGTGGTTCCTGGACCCGCGGGAGTGGTTTGCTGCGCGCCCTGCGTGACGCCAACTCTTTCTATGTGCGGTCACTGTATAACGCTGCTTCTTCTATCTCCAGCCCAGGTAAACATTACCTGCCGGAAGGCGCTATATTAAATGAAACTCGTAGCCAGAGCGAGGCCTACACATTCAGAGCACAGGCAAACTATAATAAAACCTTTAATCGCATTCACCGTATTTCATTGATTGCAGGTAGTGAAGTAAATAAAGACCTGGTCGATAACAACGTGGTGCCCGGCAAAGTGGGTTATAATGATCAGGCAGGCACTTTTGCACCATTCAATTACCAGGATTTCAATACCAATGCTTATGCAGCAGATTTCCTGTTCCCGGCTGGTGCAAAGATTATTAACTATGGTTCCTACTCACTGCGTGATAACCGTTTCTTCTCTGTATATGCCAACGGTTCCTATGAATATGATAATCGCTTTATTCTGAGTGGTAGCGCGCGAATTGACCAGGGCAACCTGTTCGGTACCAATCCTAAATACAGGTATAAACCCAATTGGTCTGTTGGTGGAACGTATAAACTGGGCCAGGAGAAATTCTTTCATGTGCCTTGGATAGATAAACTGGATATACGTGGTTCCTATGGTATCAACGGAAATATTTCTTTTACACAAGGACCGTTTTTATTGGTAACACCTGCGCAGTACTCTGCAACCACAGGAGGAATTCCTTATTCCATCGCTTCTCTGCCAGATAATAATCTGCGTTGGGAACGTACTATCATCTCCAATATAGGAACTGATGTGCGTTTGCTGAATGGAAGACTGAATGTATCCATCGATTATTATAATAAACTGAGTAAAGATCTGCTGGCGCCTGATTTTATTGATCCTACTTATGGAAGACCAATGATTACCCGAAATGCAGGTTCCGCAAAGAATACCGGTATTGAGCTGTCTTTGGAATCAGATGTGGTAAAGGCCGACAAATTCGGTTGGAATATCCTCTTCAATGGTAGTTATAATAAGAGCAAGGTATTACAGTTCAATTACGACTATCCAAGTCCTAACTTCCTCACCTTCGCCTTTTCCAACACTATTCTGGGAAGTAATGCCGGCGGTGCGGTATTAAGAAGCGGCTATCCGTTGGATGCGATTTTCAGCTATCAGTTTGCTGGATTGGATGATACTGGTACACCACAATATTATTCTGAATCAGGAAAGAAAATATATGGAAACGACCTGGCGGTGAAAGACATGGTGTATACCGGAACGGCCAGACCTAAATTTATATTGAGTTTAACCAACACGTTCACCTATCAACGCTTTGATCTCTCCTTTATGGTGATCGGGCAAATGGGTGGCGTATTCCGCAGGGATACTTATAACGGAGATAACCTGGATCATAAAGACGCTGTCCTGCGCTGGCGCAAACCAGGGGATGAGAACAGTACCATTTATCCGAAGCTCGCTGCTTTTAACTCAGACAAATATTTTTTCCCGTATACGTCTATGATGATTCAGAAAGCAGATTTTCTGAAACTCCGGGATCTTACATTGGCCTACCGGCTCAACAATAAAATATGGGGGAATACGGGCCTGAACAATGCAAGAATTTATTTCCAGGGTCGCAATTTGTTGATGGTAACAGCGAACAACGTAGGCATAGATCCCGAAACACTAGAGCAGGTGACGAGCTTCCCGGTGTTAAGGGGACTTCCTATGAGACCCGAGTTCTACATCGGATTTTCAGTAAATCTCTAATCTAATTATTATGATCAATCAAAAATATATTATACTCGTTGCAGCTGCTTTACTGGCAAGCTCCTGTAAACGATACCTCGACGTAAAGCCCAAAGGGAAACTGATTCCATCTACCGTAGCAGATTATGATCACCTGATGGATAATACCAGCACCGTAGATCTCAACTTTCTGGATGGTAATAAAGGATCGATATTGGCTACCCTGGGTGATAATCTTGAAATAACAGAAGGACAAGGCAAAGTAGGATTTGTACTCAACAGTCATCCGAACGTGGAGCGTTACTACGCGCATATCTTCCGTCAGCCTTACAAAAATCCTAATACGGATGATCAATTCTGGAGTTCAGGTTCAGCTGGAATTTATCCGCAGATATCGTATTTCAACAACATCATTGAAGGGATTAGGGGTATTGGCCAGAAAACAGCGGAGGATGAGACATTTGGTAAAGCCACGGTGGCACAGGCAATAGTGGCAAGGGCATGGTGTTTCTTCAATGCTAACATGATATACGGACCGGTATACAAACCCGGTACGGCCAATGCCACCAAAACCATCCCTTATGTAGTGGCTGGTGATGTAAACATGCCCATTCCTGAATTATCTACCACCGCAGAAGTAGCTACCCGCGTACTTCGCGACCTGCATGAAGCATTACCGGATCTGCCGGTAAGAGCTACCTGGCCTTCCCGCGCCGGTAAGGCCACTGGTCATGCCATGCTGGCTTATTATCATCTCTTTACCCATCAGTATGATAGTGTAGTATATTATGCTAACCTGGCCTGGACAGCTGCTGGCAACCCGGCAGCCGTGTTATACGATTACAATAAAATCAAACTGGCAGATCCTTCCAAACCACTTACTTCGTTGTTGGTGAGCTCCCAGGATGGCTTCATTAACCTGGTAAATAGCCGGGAAATGTTGTTTTACCGGGCCACCGACAGAGATGCCGGCGTAGCGGCTTCGCTGTCTTATCCTTCTGCGGAGTTACTGGCATTGTATGACCGGACCAATGATCTCCGGTTCAGTTTATTCTTCCTCAATGCACCTGGCTACAAAACAAACCTGGGTGGTGGCTTTGATGATGGTATGCGCATCAGCACTTACCGCTTCCGGAAAACAAAAATGACGGACGGCTTCTCCTGGCCGGAAGTATTGCTCATGCGTGCAGAGGGATACGCCAGGACGAATAAACTGGAGCTGGCCATTGCCGATCTGAATACACTGCGCCAATACCGCTTTAAACCCGGTACGCCGCAGCTGACAGCAGGTACCCAGGATGAAGTGATGCAACAAGTGCTGGAAGAAAGAAGACGGGAGCTGCCAGTGGGCGGTTTCAAAAGATTCCTGGACCTGAAACGCTTTGCATTGGAAAATGGTAAGCCCTGGTCTAAATCACAGATTACGCATAAAGTAGGTAGTCAGACTTACACCGCTACCATCGATTCAAAAGATTTTATTGTGCCCATCAGTAATGTGGTGCTACGGTATAATCCTCAATGGGGTATTCCACTCGAAACCCGTTCCTATTAACCGTTTAATGTATGCCGATGCAAAAAATATTTTCAGTTTTACTAATGATGGGATGTTCCGCCGGTGTGATGGCCCAATCAAAGCTGGTGATTAAAGGAACTGTAAAAGGGGATCTGGAAGGATATAATAAGATGTATGTGTTGGAAGAAGGAAAGAAGAAGGATTCTGTTGAAATAAAAGATGGCCGGTTCACTATCAATCTTCCCTGGGTAAAAAATGCGGCTCCTCAGCTTCGTACGGAGTATGAAATGCGGCAGAAACCCATTCCTTCGCCGCTGTTCGTAGTTGCGGAAGGTCCGGGTACTATTTATGTAGATGTAGCGGATATCACCAAAGGGACTCGCTCGGCAAAGATCCGTGGAAGTCGTTCAGCGATTGCGTTTCAGGAATTTGAAGCAGGGAGGGAAAAGGTGAGAATAGAAATGACGAATGCCATAAATGAACGTTTCCCGGATAAATCTGGTCGCGATTCAGCCAGAGGCGCCGCTTTCCAGGAATTGGTGCAAACACGGATGATCCCTTATGTCTGTAATTTTATAGAAACCCATGCAGATAACTATGTCGGTACGTTTATCCTTGGCCGTTATCAAGCGATAATACCACCAGCAGACCTGGAAAGGCTGTATAATAAACTGAGCCCAATTCAAAAACGTTCTGATTTTGCTAAGGAAGTTGTGGCCCGTTTGGGAGGTATAAAAAATGAGACAACAGGTTTTGAGGTAGCAAATTTTACATTGAATACGCCGGAAGATCAACCGCTTAATCTCCATAGTTTTCGGGGGAAGTATGTGTTGATTGATTTCTGGTCGAGCTGGTGCGGCCCCTGCAAAGCCTCCTTCCCACACATGAAGGAGCTATATAAAAAGTACCGCAGCGATAAATTTGAGGTGCTCGGCATTTCCATCGACCAGGATAAAAACGCGTGGTTGAATGAATTGAAAAAACAGCAGCTGCCCTGGCCACAGGTGTTGGATACTAAAAAGGTGTCCGTGAACAACTTCGCTGTAACGGCTGTTCCCACTGCTTATCTGATTAGTCCGGATGGAAAAATAGTGATGAAGCAAATAGGATTTGGGGAAGCTGGTGATGGAGACATAGAGAAAAAGCTAAAAGAGTTATTTGGCATATAAAACAAAAAAGCGCACTACGGTGCGCTTTTTTTGTTTATAACAGCTTTGAAAGAAGTTCATTTTTTAAATCAGCTAATCTGTCCTGGCCACTGCTGTCGTTTACCAATAGGATAATGGCGGCATCATTATCCGGATAAAGGTAGCACAGCGCTGTAAAACCGCATCCATCCCTGCCAGTATGCATAATAAAAGGAACCCCATTGTCTTCTTTATCTAACATCCAGCTTAACCCGATATGCATGCCATCCGGCTTTGTAAAAGTAATGTTATGACTGAGGGCAAGCGCCGCGTTTTTGTTGTGGAGATTAGCCATTGCATATTTTAGCATATCTGCTGGTGTTGAAAACATGGAAGGAGACGCCCGGAAGCCATTATCAGGAATAAAAGCTAATACTTTGCCGTCCGCATCATGGCCGGGAAGCAATTGTTTTTCTTCCGTTGCCGATAGCATGGGCGTGGTGTTGGTGATGCCGAGTTGTTTCTTCAGAAATGACGTCACCAGTTGCTGATAAGGCATATGATATACCCGCTGTAATATCGCGATAAGCACCATCATGCCGTTTCCATTGTAACGATATTTCGTGCCGGGAATGGTATCCAATGTAAACTGATGCATATCCCGGAATAAACTATCCACCGTATAAACGCTGTAAAAATGCCGGAATGCCAGCGGTTTCAAATTGGTTACACTGTCAAGATATTTATCGTCATATGTTCTGGACATGCCCGGTAAGGCAGACGTATGGTTGGCCAGATCCACCACCCGAACCGGATGCCCCTGGTATTGTAAATTAGGATAGCTACCTGGTAAATATTTCCGGATATCATCCGTGAGTTGCAGTTTTTTGTCAAGTACCGCCTGTGCCAGCATCATGCCGACAAATGTTTTGGCGATGGAACCCAGACCATAGATCCGGCCGCCTTCACTAACTGCACCCGCTCCACGATGAAAAGTATATTGATGCGGCAGCCCATTTTTAATGATACCAATGGATAAATCAAAGGTGGCCGGAGATTGCATATAATGTGCTGCCGCCTGCTGCACGGCGCTATCCAGCGGGGTTTTCAGCGGGTTATTACTTTTAATAACGGATGCCTGCCCATAGCAGTAGGTTGATAGAAAAAGGAGTGCCGTGAGAATTTTTAACGGTGTCTTCATCTGTAACGATATAAAGCTTGAGACAATAAGCTACATAAAACATTGTTTTTTTCAAAGCGGCTCTTTCAGAAGATAAAAATAATTGCCAATACATTTCTCATAACGCGTTAATTTTGACGCTACCATTGCTTAAATAAATTATATGAAAGTCATCGATAAACTCGCCTGGATAGAAATAGAAAACAAGGCGATATTATCTACCAAATCTTTTGGTAAACAAAAATATTATATCCCTGGTGGCAAAAGGGAAGAGAATGAAAATGATCAACAGGCGCTGTGCCGCGAAGTGCTGGAAGAGTTGACTGTTGAGCTGGACGTGCCATCCATAAAGTTTGTGGGCATATTCGAAGCGCAGGCAGACGGCCATCCGGAAGGCGTGTATGTAAGAATGACCTGCTACAGCGCCAGTTATAAAGGGGTATTAAAAGAAAGTGCAGAAATAGAAAATTTCAGCTGGTTAAAGTATGCCGACAAAGACAAGGTTTCTGAAGTGGATAAGTTAATATTTGATTTTTTAAAGGAACAAGACCTGATCGACTAGTAACCAATCAAAAGGGGCTGTCAGAGCTTGATTAACATGCTTTCCGCACCTTGTCTTTAAATTTGGTAAATTTGGGTATAGGAAGATAAATACCGATCACTTTACTTTACGCAAAKATGGATGCCAGGATCATATTACCCGTAGCGCCGCTTCGAAAATATATTCGTTTCTTTTGGCTATTGGAAAACAACAGTACCGATGTTATTGAGAAATTTAAAGTGATTCCTGACGGAGCACCAGGACTGGTCTTTCAGGAAAATCCCACCGCAGTATACAAAGACAATCAAACACTGCCACAATCCTTTCTATTCGGACAAGCCACGCAATACCTGGAGATGAGTGCCAGAGGACACTTCCGGAATATAGGCGTCAGCTTTCAGCCAACGGCATTACAACCTGTTTTCGGGGTAGCGCCAATTGAATTAACACAACGGCATGTTGACCTTCACGATATCCTTCACACCACCATCAGTGATCAACTCGTTAATGAGTCATCATCTGTAGCGCGTATTGCTGCATTGGAGCAGTTTTTCCTGCAACTCACCAGGAATAGTAAAAATGAAGATGATCCGGTGAGATATGCCATTGCTCAGTTTCAGCAGGGCGGAGAATTAAAACAGGTGCAAACATATCTGCAGATATCAGAACGTTCGTTGGAACGGATGTTTAAAAAACATGTGGGCATATCTCCCAAATTGTATGCAAGGATATGTCGCTTCCAGGCTACGTTGAAAACGCTGCGTACCACGCCGATAGCATCATTAACAGCGCTGGCCTACGGGGAGAATTATTTCGATCAGTCCCATTTTATCAGAGACTTTAAGTTCTTTGCAGGGACTACGCCCGGCGCTTTTTTACAGCAGGCCAGGGAACGATTCCCTGATTTCAGTGCTTAAATGAAGGGCTGTCGGGTTTATACAATTCCTTCAAATGAAGGAGCGTTAATTTTGCAACATCAACAACAAGCATGATGGAAACAAATAACCCAATACAACCTGATAACACCGCACTAAGAACGGCTTTGTGGAGAGCCTTACACGTACAGACAGATGCAAAGCCGCATGTGCTGGAAGATGAAATAGGATKGCAGTTAATAGCACCGCCAGACGATTGGCAGGAGCGCCCCGATATGAAGTATACGAAGCGGCTCAGGGCCTCTATTGTAGCCCGTTCCCGGTTTATTGAAGACCTGGCGAAAGAACAGATTGCCAAAGGCGTAAAACAGTATGTGCTGCTCGGCGCAGGATTGGATACGTTTGCGCAGAGAAATAAAGCCATCAGCGCACCAGTAGATATATACGAGATAGACCAACCCAATACCCTGACCTGGAAGGCAGCACGACTCCTTGAAAAAGGATACCCCATGCCCGATAATCTTCATTTTGTGCCGGTTAACTTTGAAGTGTCCTCCTGGTGGGAAGAGCTGTTGCACAGCGGCTTCCAGGTACAGCAACCCGCTTTTGTTTCCTGCACAGGTGTTACCCTTTATCTTACCCGGGAAGCAATTATAGACACGCTCCGGAAAATGATGTTGCTGACATCTGGATCATTGATAGCTATCGCCTTTTATTTGCCGGTAGCATTGCTGGAGCCGGAAGATCAGCCCCTGCTGGAAATGGCGATTAAAGGAGCTGCTGCTTCAGGAACACCCTTTGTCAGTTTTTTTTCAGAAGAAGAAATCGTCGCATTGGCGAAAGAAGTGGGATTAAAAGATATACAAACGATTTCCACGAAAGATATGACAGACCGATATTTCAGCGGAAGAACAGATGATCTGCTGCCTGCCAGCGGAGAAATATTTCTGGTAGCCAGGACCTGAACATCCCGGTGTATTTAATTTATCTAGTGTGGTGTTTTGTTTTTTGTCATCTATAGAAAGATGAGCAACAGCATTCCCCGTGCTGTTGCTTCATAATTATTCTCCTCCTTGCTCTTATTCAATAATTTATTGTACTTTCACGCCGCAATTTGGTTGCTAACATGATTTCACAATGTTAGCATTAATAGGGAATCAGGTGAAAATCCTGAGCAGACCCGCTACTGTAAGTTCTGTTATAACACTTTGACATCTGCATGCCACTGTTTTTAGAAAATAAAAATGGGAAGGCCGTTCAAAGTGAGAACAAGCCAGGAGACCTGCCATTGCAGATACGTTTAAAGCTTTCGGCGTTGAAGCTTTGAATACAGCTACCACTGAATTTATTCAGGAATTTTTTTAGTATGTCTTCCGGTGTAGTCATCGGGCGACTTCAACTATTAACCTATATGCAAAACGCATTAAAAGCGTTGCCAATGCTATTTCTAATGGCTATTGGCATTCATCTGTACGGACAGCAAACCGATCGTAGCATTACACGCGTAGATACGATGCGTGTCAGAACATTGAAGGGGGTCACTATTTCCACCATTGGATATAGAGAAGTGATTCCTTCGCAGAAATTGTCCGATGATCAGTTGAAAAGTTTGAACAGCTTTTCTGTAGCAGATGCTATCCGGTATTTCGCCGGTGTACAGGTAAAAGACTATGGCGGTATAGGTGGCCTGAAAACGGTTGATATGCGCAGTATGGGCACTAACCATATGGGCGTATTTTATGAYGGTATCCAGTTAGGAAATGCCCAAAACGGACAAATAGATCTTGGGAAGTTTTCCATGGATAATATCGAATCTATCTCTGTTTACAACGGTCAGAAAAGCGAGATCTTTCAACCCGCCAAAGACTATGGCTCCTCAGGCAGCATCTATCTGAGAAGCCGGAAGCCTGTTTTCGATTCTTCCAGAACTACCCATTTCAAAGGTGTTTTTAAAACAGGTTCGTTTGATCTGATCAACCCATCTGTATTATTTGAGCAGAAGCTTTCAACAAACGTTAACTATTCCGTAAGTGGAGAATATGTTAAATCTTCCGGCCGTTATCCATACCGTTATAAAAGAGTATTTCATGACTCTCACAGTATTGCCTGGGATACCACTGCCATCAGAAAAAATGGAGATATCAATGCCGTAAGAGTAGAAGGTGGACTATATGGCAATATCAACCGGGGTTGGTGGAATGCGAAGGCATACTTTTATGATTCTGAAAAAGGCATTCCCGGCGCCATCGTTAACAATATCTGGAAACGCTCACAGCGGCAGTGGGACCGGAGCTTCTTCGTGCAAGGGTCTTACCAGAAAAATATTGTCAAAGGGTACGATTTACAAGTCAACGCGAAGTACGCTAATGACTACATGCGCTATCTCAACCCGGATACAACGTTAATGTATATCAATAATATTTTTCGCCAGCAGGAATGGTATGGATCTGTTGCCAACAAATATGCCGTGTCGAAAAAAATTGATATCAATCTGTCCACAGATGTTCAGTACAATACGCTGACCGCTAACCTGGATGGTTTTGTATTCCCTAAAAGATTCACCTCCCTCGTAGCCCTGGCCGGCGCAGGGGAATTTGGGAAAGTGAAAATACAGGCCAGTGTTTTAGGTACCTTTGTGAATGAACAGATTACCATCGGAAATACTTCTAAGGGAGATTCCGCAGCAGCAGCTCCCACGAAGCATGAAATAACGCCCGCGGTATTCTTCTCCTACAAGCCTTTTTCAAATAGAGATTTTAACATCCGCGCCTTCTATAAGAATATCTTCCGGATGCCTACTTTTAATGACCTCTATTACACGGATATTGGTAATATCCGTTTGCAACCCGAATATACCCATCAATACAACCTCGGATTTTCCTATGGGAAAAGTCGTCCGGGATCGCTGTTGAGTGAATGGCAAATCCAGGCAGATGGCTACTTTAACCAGGTCACCAATAAAATACTCGCTATTCCAAAAGGCAGTGGCATGTTTCGCTGGACCATGATGAATGTTGGGATGGTAGAAATCAGGGGAGTGGACATTGTGGGCGATATGGCTTTTAATCTTCCCAAAAATATCTTCTTCAATATAAGAGCGGCGTATACTTATCAGTCGGCACAGGATTTTACCAAACGAAAAAGTACCGAATTACAAAAGGTGACTTATGGCGGACAAATTCCTTATGTCCCCTGGCATAGCGGATCACTTATTTCGAGTATACAATATCAGTCGTGGCGACTGAACTACAGTTTTATTTACGTAGGCGAACGTTATAACAACTCCGCGAACATCCCCGTTAACTACGAACAACCGTGGTACACCAGTGATATATCTGCCTCAAAAAATATCCGGTTTAAGCACTACCAATGCCGGATTGCCGGAGAAATGAATAATGTACTCAGTCAGGATTTTGATGTAGTAACGAATTATCCGATGCCTAAACGTAATTATAAAATCATCTTATCTGTTGAGCTATGAGAACACATCCCTTATTTTTTATCGTGTTGTTGGTGTTCGTAGCTACTTCCTGCAGAAAAGAGGTGGAAGTTTTCACAAGTGAAGACACCTTGCTGGATTCGGCTTCACAAAACGGCTTTGCTGGTTTCTATCTCCTGAATGAAGGTAATATGGGCAGCAACAAAAGTACGCTCGATTATTTTGACTATACCAAAGGAGAATATAAACGGAACATTTATGCCGCCATCAATCCCACGGTGCCCAAGGAATTAGGAGATGTAGGGAACGATATTGCTATTTACGGCGGCCGGCTTTATGCGGTAATCAATGCTTCCAATAAAGTGGAAGTGATGGATGCAAGGACCGCCCGTAGAATTGGACAAATTGAAATTCCTAATTGCCGCTACATTAAGTTTGATAAAGGATTTGCCTACATCACTTCTTATGCGGGCCCTATCCAGATTAATCCCAATTACACGCAAAAAGGCTATGTCGCCAAAGTGGATACTGCTACGCTTTCTATTGTTGCCAAATGTATTGTAGGCTTCCAACCAGATGGCCTTGAAATCACGAATGGTAAAATTTACGTGGCTAATTCCGGCGGCTACATGGGCGCCGGGAGCACAGAAAAATACGAGCGAACCGTTTCTGTCATTGACCTGGCCACCTTTAAAGAAGATAAACGAATTGACGTAGCCTATAATCTCGATCACATCAAAGCAGATAAACGCGGTGACCTCTGGGTAACCTCCCGGGGCGATTATAAGAAGCTGCCTTCCCGGCTTTATTTTATTGATAAAACACTGGAAAAAGTAACAGACACCATACCTATTGCCGTGAGTAACTATTACCTGGATGGCGACTCCCTATATGTGTATAGTACGGAGTGGAGTTATATTACATACTCCAATGTTATTACCTATGGCATCGTGGATACGCGCACGCATAAGGTGGTGAGCCGCGCTTTTATCACGGATGGAACAGATAAAGAGATAGAGATACCGTATGGAATTATGGTACATCCCACCACCAAAGATATCTATGTAACAGATGCTGGTAATTACGTTTCGCCTGGCATGCTATACTGTTTTACAAAAGAAGGCAAAAAGAAATGGGGCGTACGTACAGGCGATATACCCGCACATTTTGCTTTACTGCCTAAACCTTAATCACTGAAAATTAAAGTATGAGAAACATTTTTACACTAAAATGGCTGATAGTCGTTGTGTTGTTCATTGCCTCCTGTAAAAAAGAGGAGTACCGGGCTCCCGGTATCTCTGGGGGAAACGCAGATACACTGGTACTGAATATCGGTGATAAAATTGTACTGGCGCCTAACATTACTAACCTGAAAGGAAATGATTATACCTGGTTAGTGAATGGAAAACAAATGGCGGCAGGGCAGGTAAACTATACCTTTGAAGCCGCTGTAGCGGGTAATTTCGAGGTGGTTTTTAAAGTCAATAATAAAGGAGGGGCTGCGGAACAATCTTACAAAATTAAAGTAGAGCAACCTATTGCCATATCCATAGCAGAGCAGCCGGAAGTGGCCATGTGTTCCGTAAGAGAAATCAATCCTACCATCACCGGACCAGATCGTACCGACTACGACTATGAGTGGTCCATCGGAGATTCAGTGATTGGTAAAAAAAGAAACCTGAGCTTTATTGCAACGGTAGCCGGCACCTACGAGCTGAAGTTTCGCGCCACAGTAGGCAAGCAAACAACTATTTCTTCCCGCAGCATTACGGTGAAACCGATGCAATATGTAAACAATGCATACATGGTGCTGGAGTATGCGCCCGCACCCGGTAAAAATCATAACTGGTCTATTGTAGGGTCTTCCGAATTCTGGAAGTATGGCGAAGAATATCCGCTGTCGTATAACGATTTTCTGGCCAAAGCGTCTGATATCCGGAAAGAAGATACGTATGCATCGTTGATGATCGGCTCCTGGGGCGGATCTGCCACCTTTAAATTTGATCACACCGTAGCCAACGTAGCAGGTAAGCCTGACCTGGAACTGAGAGCTACTTTTTCAAAATTAGATTTACCTGCTGTGTATGTGGCGTATGATCGTAATAAAAATGGTAAGCCGGATGCAGATGAATGGTATGAAATTAAAAATGATGATTACGGACTGGAAGATATGCCGGACTATGAAATCACTTTTACATATAATAAAACAGATACTGACGCAAGGAGAGTATACAGCTACTACAACTGGAAAGATAACCAGGATAAACCTGCATCTGGTGAAATAGTAACGAACAAAACCTTTACCAGCGCTACTACCGAAGCCGGTACTTTCTCTACCAGAGGCCTCTTCCCAGGTTTAAGCATGCCGGATATATCTACTAAAAAAGTGGTATTGCTGGATGGATGGAAAAGTAATTTCTCCCGTAAAGGTAAGCGTATCACGAAAAACGTTACCGGCGGAAACCCTTTCCAGCAGCTGCTAAGCATTGATATTGATATGGCCGTAAACAGCAAAGGAGAAATTGTGCAGTTACCAGGTATCGATTTTGTAAAAGTAGTGAAAGTCATTTATCCTATTGAACAGGATTTTATGAACGCTGGCGGAGCCACTGTAGATAGTAATATGGAAGAAGGACGCATGTTACAGGTAGCGGGGATCACTGATAAACACCTCAAAAAATAAAGAAAGCCGGGCCACCCGATTAAATATCTCACAAAAAAATAAGACTTATGAAGACATCCTTTTCTTATAAAACCCTTATAGTCGCAATTCTTGTACTGGCAGCATCCTGCTCCAAGCAAAATGATCTGTCGCCGGTGCTAACCCAACCGGAGGGAACCACTAAAACAGCGAAGGCCAATTCCTTGCTGTCTACTTCCTACACCATCACTTTTGATGGAATAGGTAGCAGCTATATGGCCGGACCTACCTCTTACGGAGATAATGCCTATTCCGCCTGGACTGGTACCCAGATAGCCCCTTATACACATACCCCCAGCAATCTGAAGTTTGCAATCAAAGGCGCTGGTGGTACTACACCTGTTGATTACTGGAACGGCGGGTTCGTTATTTCCGACTGGAATTACAAAGCAAATATTCCTGGTAAAACCGGTGACTGGTGGTATTCTTACCTCAATCAGTGCAGCGTGTATTCCGGTACCAGCGGCTCGAAAAATGGCGGCTATGGTGGCAGCAGCAATTTTGCCACCATGTTTGGCTATGTAGATGCTTATAACTCCAGCTACGCCACCCGTCCTAAAATTGACTTTACCAGCGGCAGCGGACTGATAGAAGGAATGTATGTATGTCTTTCTTCTTACACCTATGGTGTGATCATGAATGGTAACGCCTTTGGCTCTTCCGGCGTGGCAACACCGTTGAAGGACGTAGCTAGCGGGAAAGGCTATTTTAAATTACTGGCATATGGCTTTAATGGCAGCACACCTACTAATGGTGGCGCCCCTGTTGAAATTTATCTGGCACAGTATAATAACCATTTGCCGGTAGTAGCCCCGGTAACGGCATGGACTTACTTTGACTTGTCAGACTTAGGTACCGTAACGCGTGTTGAATTYAACTTTCAAGGTAACGATTCAGGTACCTATGGGTTAAATACACCCGCTTATGTGTGCATAGACAACGTTAAAGTGACGTTGTAATCATTACAATGCCCGGCTTTCTTTTAACGCTGCTCATCAATGATGACGGCATAAATAATTTTGACAAAATGAATAATAGATTTAAATCACTCCTTTATCTGGCCTGCGCTTTATTTTTAATTAGCAGCTGTAAAAAAGAAGAGGCAGAGATTCCTGAAACGCAGCCTGTTATTAAAGGGATAGAGGCGGAATATTATGTGGTAGTGAAGGAAACGCTGCTCCTGAAACCTACTATCGAAGGTAAAATAGATTCCATTGTATGGATACAAAATAATAAGAGAGTGGTGAATGCACCGGAATATAATTTTCAGGCATCTGCTAACCCGGAAACGTATAGCCTGGTTATCATGGCGTACAACAGGGGAAACATCTCTCAAAAAGTATTAAAAATTACTACCGGCAGGTATCTCAACAGGGAAACCACTGCCAATAGCGTTTTATCGTTGGAAGCATCAAAGAAATTTGACGGTAAACAGGATGTAAAGTGGCAGGTATTATCAGCGCCGTCTAACCTTTACAGACTAACGGCTAATAATGCTACTGCGTTGTTTAGCACTGTCGACAGAGGTACTTACCAATTAAAAGTTTCCTCCGGCGACCTCGTGGATACACTGCAGATAACCGTAAAGCAAACCGCGCAGGCGCCATCTCCTTACATCGCAAAAGTGTTCGACTATTTGCCGGCTCCGGGACAGTTTGTCAATGAACTACCCAAATACGCAGCTGGCGACAGTTACGAAACCATGGTGACGAAAGCCGGTAGGGAGCTGATAGGAGAAAATGCTAACCTGATTACCTTAGGAGGCTGGGGCGGTTACGTGGTACTGGGTTTTGATCATACGATCGTAAACGTTGCCGGCAGACGCGATTTCAGAATTCAGGGGAATGCTTTTGGCGCCAATGCCAACCCACGTCCTAATGCACCTTTTGGAGGAAGCTGCGAGCCGGGCATCATCATGGTGGCATATGACAAAAATAAAAATGGTAAGCCGGATGAAGAGGAGTGGTATGAAATAAAAGGAAGTGGTAGTTTATCGGCTGAAAATGAGCCATGGTACAGCACTGCCGTTAGTACTAAAATTGATACGCGTACTTTTCACAACTACGAAATGACTTACAACCGTCCAACTACGGAGCAACCTGGTGACCCTCAAGGCCATGTGAGCATCAGTAATTACATTCGTTGGTCAGATAACCAGGGACAACAGGGATATAAAATCAAAAATACCTATCACGCGCAAAGCTATTATCCTGCCTGGGTAAAAGAAGACAAGCTTACTTTTAAAGGTATCCGTCTCGCCAACAACGGGATAGAAGAGAGTGGACAGGGTAGTTACTATGTACTATATGCATTCCGGTATGGCTATACCGACAACTATCCTAATGGACACGATAATTCTGCTATCGATATCGATTGGGCGATTGATAAAAATGGTAATAAAGTGAATCTTCCGGGCATCGACTTTGTAAAAGTATACACTGGTGTAAACCAGGAAAATGGCTGGCTGGGAGAGAATTCTACCGAAGTAGGACGTGGGGAAGACCTGCACCTGCTAGGCACCAACATTGCGACGATCAACCAATAGACACTAACTTCATAAAAAAAGCGTGATACATTCCTAAAGAGTGTATCACGCTTTTTAGTTGATGACAGATTAGTTAGTATAACCCTGATTCTGTTGCAATACCGCACCTGTATTCTGTGTGATTTCAGTGGTAGGTATTGGCCAGAGGTTGTGATAGGTTTCGATCGATAAACCAGATTTTGGATTATATCTTTTATCACGATCGTACAACAGTCCTAAGCGGGTGAGCGTTACCGCGCGGAATTCTTCCATATACAATTCACGTAAACGTTCATCCAGGATATAATCCATATTGATGTCGGCAGCAGTGGCGGCGGTGGTTTGTGCCCTGCTACGCAATACATTGATATCATCTGCGGCCAGTTGTTTTTGTCCTTTGCCGAGATAAGCTTCTGCTCTGAGCAGGTAGGTTTCTGCCAGGCGCGCCATGTATTTCGGAATGAATAAACGGGAAGCGCCGTTCAACAAAAATCCGCCAAATGGATTAGTGATATTCGAAAGGACCGCCGGGCCGGCCGCAGATACGAAGTCACCCGCAGATGGCGACATCTTCCTGATAATCGGATAAAAGTTACGGATGGTATCCCTGTAGTCGGCTGGTTGCACTTTGGCTTTATAGCCGTCTTTTACATACCATTTGCCGTAATCCGGGGAGGTAGCCGGTACACCGGAAATCTGAAGGTCCCTCACTATGTTGTTCGGAGAATTGCGGATATCTCCCGGTGTCCATATTTCATAGAAGAAGTGGGAGGTAGGGCGTATCCAGCCGATGCCGTTAGACGAAACACTGTCTACAAATTTTGCATTGAACAAAATAGACATCTTGGTTTTTGTGGTGGATTCTACAATTCTTACCCCTCCGAGACTGGGAACTACCGCCCATGCTGTTTGATCGCCCACGGCAGCAGAGTTGTTCAGCGCGGTTTGTATCACCAATAGGCCTTCATGGTTGCCGGTGCTATAATTCTGGTTGTTGTATTCAAACAAGTCGCGGTAAGCATCCCCGGGCAAATTAGCTCTTCTGCCAAATCTGCTGGTCATCAGCGATACACCGGAAAAGTTGATCACCTCGGATGCGCTGGTGATGGCGCCATCATAATCTTTTAGGGAGATGAGTACTTCCGTGAGGACATGTTTGGCGATCTGTTTGTTTACTGTTCCATCAGGCACCTGGCTAATATCAGATAGTAGGCCGATGGCTTGCAGCAGGTCCTTTTTACTTTGCTGATATACTTCGTCTCTGCTGGCACGTACATAGTCGTAACGCGGCGCCTGTAACTCATTCAGTTCAATAGGCACTCCACCGAACAGGTTAGCCAGTACGTTGTAGGAATACGCCCTGAAAAATAAGGCCTGACCCAGGAAATTCTTCTTATCTGCGTCACTCAGCTGGTTGGGCTTATTCAGTTCCGCGATGATCAGGTTCGCATTGGTGATGATTTTATAGTAGGCAGTCCAGATGCCCTGCGGAATGAAATAGCTGGGTACCATGGTGGCCTTATAGGCGTTGAGTTTCGCTGCCGGATCATAGTCGGTGCCGTTATAAGCGAAGTCGGTGGCATAATATAATCCGAAATAGGTATCCAGGTTCATATTACCCATGTAGATGTTCCTGAGACCGTTGTACAGGTTGTTGGTAGCCTGCTGGTACTGGATAGCTGTTTGCAGTGAGTTGTCCGGTGTATAGATCGATAACGGTTCTTCATCCAGGAAGCTTTTGCTGCAGGAAGATAACACCGTGCCAATGCCAAAGAGATATATGAGAATTCTTTTTTTCATTTCTTACAGTTTACGGGTGAAGCATTAAAAGGTCACGTTAACGCCCAGTGAAAAGTTTTTCATCACAGGGTAGCCGTTCTGGTCAAGTCCAAGGCCGCCTGGTATTCTCAGTCCCAATGATGACCGCTGAGTGGAGGGGGGATTGGATTCAGGGTCCCATCCGTCCCATTTGGTGATGGTCAGCAGGTTTTGCGCATTCACGTATACACTGGCAGCCTTTACCACTTTTAAGCGGCTTAATATTCCTTCCGGAAGCATATAGGTGAGCGTAACATCCTGCAAGCGGATAAAGCTGCGGGACACATAAGGACCAAAGTTTTCACCCAGCGTAGCTACATAAGCAGCAATGCTTCTATAGCGGGCGTTGGGATTGTTAGGTGTCCAGTAGTCGTATACAAAACCATTGTTGTTACGGATATTATCTGGATTCAGTAACATAATACCTGGTGCGCCGAGGTAACTGTTTTTACCACCCTGGATAGTATTGATAAAGAATTTCAGCTGGAATGCTTTGTACTGGAAGCTGTTGGAGATACCGAGACTGTAAGATGGATCCAGTTTGCCGAGTATTTGTTTATCTGCCGGTGTAATTTGTCCGTCGCCGTTTTTATCTTCAATTTTATATTGACCTGCTTTAAAACCCTGTGCAGCAAGACTAGCGGGAATTTGTTCTCCCAGTTGATACATGCCGGTGATTTTGTAATCGTATACTACACCGTAAGGCTGACCAATAAAGTAGCTTAAGATAGGATCTCCACCATTGATCAGATCATTTTTGGTACCGTCTATATCCAATACTTTGTTCCGGTTGCGGAAGAAGTTAGCGGTGACTTCCCATTTGAAGTTTTTGTTGCTAACCGGTACGCCGGTGATGTTCAGCTCTTGTCCTCTGTTCTGGATTTTTCCGATGTTGATGAGGAAGCTGTTGAAGCCGGTGACAGTAGGGGTAGCTCGTGAGTTCAGCAGGTTTTCTGAATTGGAGAAATATAAATCCAGTGAACCAAAGAGCCGGTTGTTGAAAAAGGAGAAGTCAACACCTGTGTTGAAGGAATGAGTGGTTTCCCAACGCAGGCCAGAATTAGGTAACTGGTTCAGGAAAGAACCCAGTTGTGCGCCGCCGGAGCTGCCATACAGGTAACCGTTTGCCAGGCCAACGCTCATCTGCGCCAGTGTTTGGTAACGGCCTACGGTTCTGTTACCGGTAGAACCGTAAGACAATCTTAATTTCAGATCATCGAGGAAGCTGACAGACTTCAGGAATTTTTCTTCTTTCATGCGCCATGCAAAGGCAACAGAAGGGAAGGTAGCCCATTTGTTGAGAGCAGAGAAGCCAGAAAATCCATCTCTTCTGACAGTTCCGGTAATGATATATTTTTTATCGAAAGAATAAGACAGCCTGGCCATTTGATAAAGTGCCTGTTCCTGCCATGGGAGGGTGGACAGATCGTTTGATACAGTAAGCCGTGCAGGATCACCCACATCCAGCCTGTTATAAGATAGGGAGCCATTGGTAATACCACCTGCGGAAGTGGAAGTACCATCATGGATGTTTTTCTCTGCACCATACAACAACGTCAGGTCTACACCATGTTTTCCAAAATCTCTTTTATACGTGAGGATATTATCCAGTGTCAGGAAGTAATCCGTCATGTAAGTTTTGTAGGCGGTGGCTTCAACAGAAGGTGCGTTATAGTTAAAGCGGTTGGTGTAAATGTAGTTGTTACCAAAGTTAACGCGGTAGTTCAATCCCTTTATATACGGGATGTCTACGCTCACGAAGAAGTTGCCTAAGATATTCAGGTTACGGTCGAAGTCGCGTGATCTTTTCAGCACTTCCAAAGCCGTGGGGGTAGTCGTTTGCGGATAAAATTCCAGCATCTTACCTGTTTTAGGATCGAAGGGCAGGTTGTATGGCTTCAGCTGCATGATGTCGGAGAACGTAGGAGACACGCCGCTATAGTCGTTGATAGAAAGTCCTGTTTGGGCGCCTACGGTGATCCAGTCGGCGGGTTTGGCTTCCACGTTGATTCTCACACTATTCCTGCGGTAGTTATCATTTTTAATAAGATTGATCTGATCGAAGTAGCCATAGCCGAGGTAGAAGCGGATTTTTTTAGAGCGTCCGCTGAGGCCAATATTATGGTTTTGTATCCTGGGGCGGCTGTTGGTCATCAGGTCCCACCAGTTAGCTTCATATCCGGCTTTGTAGTTATCGCCTTCAATGCCTGGCATTTTCGTAGTGGGGTCCCAGTTAGGATTCATTTTGGTCATGTCGTTGGGGTCCCGGCTTTCGGACAGGTACCAGTCGCCCAGCTTTTGAATGTATTGAGCGCCGCTGGCAGGCTTCATCTCTTTTTTGGTCATTTCCTGTATGGAATAGGCGCCGCTGTAGTCGACGGTGAGTTTATCAACGCCACCTGCTCCGCTTTTGGTCGTCACCAATACCACGCCGTTAGATGCCTGGGAGCCGTATACAGCGGCTGCACTGGCGTCTTTCAGCAGGTCGATGCTGGCAATGTCAGCAGGGTTGATAGAGGTGAGTGATCCTCTATAGATCAAACCGTCTACTACAATCAGTGGAGAGGTAGTACCGGAAATAGAGTTTCTGCCGCGTACCATGAGGGTAGGGTCGGTGCCCGCTCTGGTGACTTGTCCTACGGTGAGGCCGGGAACCGTACCGCGTAAGGAAGACATCACGTTGGCATTGGGTGATTGTTTTTGCAGCTGCAGGTCGGCTTTAGCTACGGAGCCGGTAACATCCTGTCTTTTCCGGGTACCGTATCCGATCACGACTACGCTGCTCAGTTCACTTACACTGGAAGTTACTGCAAACGATAGCGTAGCATTATGCCCCGGCACAATTTTATATCCTGCAAATGATTTTGCGTCGTAGCCAATCATGCGCACATTAAAAGCGTAGTTGCCGGCTGGTAAGTTTTTGAATACAAATTTTCCGATGCTATCGGAGATGGCAATATTCACACGTTTGCCGTTGACGGATGCCTCAACGGTGGCGCCGGGGAGTGGTGTTCCTCCCTGATCCGCCACTGTACCGCTTACGCTGCCCGTGGTGTTTTGTGCGTAAGATTGGATAAATGCAGTACAGAGCGTCAGAATAATTACAATAGTTAGTTTCCCTGTTACTCTCATAAAACGATTTTTTGGTTGTTAGCTATGATGGGATAAAGTGCGTTTAGGTAGTCGCAGCAACTACCCGAATTTTCTTCATTCGTGGTTTTTTCCATAATGTGTTTTTTAACGTGAATCGATGTTGGTTGAGTGTTTTATGCAATCGTTTGCATGATACGGCGAAAAAAAAAGTTCTACAGTTTATAAGATGAAAAATATAATTATCTGCTTATAGGAAAACGGCTGCTTGTTATGGCTATCAGCACATCTTTCCATTACACATAACGGCGCCCCGGTGATTTCATATCGTTTGAAAGTGGAATTAGTAGGTTCTAACATAAACGTGTTTTTGTAGGGCAATGACAGGAAGTTATAGAATAAATAATATTGCTCGTGACAATTTTTGGGCTGCTGGTAAAATAATATTAATAATTGCTTAATTTATATTTAAATCCTTGCTGAATGAAGGTGAGGCATCAATACAATTACAAAGCGTGATACACCTTCTAAAATGTATCACGCTTTGTAATTTATATGGCATGATCAATGGGTACTTCTTAAAGACAGCCCAACTGACCAATGATTGTTTTAAGCATGCATCATGCGGGCAGCAAGTTCCTCTTCTGTTATCGGTTCCGCTACCGTTGCGGGCTGTGTTTTTTCAAAGGTTACAAAGCTCAGTGCCAGGTTAACGGTCAGCAATCCTATACTCATCCACAGTACATTATGTACGCCGTAGTGGGCAATGATAATACCACCCAGCATGGTGCCTAATGATATCCCGATATTATAGCAGGAGGTGAGCAGACTATTCACAAATTCCAGTGCATGATGTGGTACGGTGCGCGTGGTGCGGATATTACCGATTAAGAACCCGCCGGTATGAATAGCGCCCCATATCGCCAGTACTGCTACCATCGGTGTAAAGACGCCGCCAAAGAAATAAGCGAGGACCTGGATGAATATCAGTGAGGAAAAAAATATCCGGGTCACCAGCATCACGTTTTTGCTGATAGTGATACCAATGATCAAGTTACCCAGTAGCCCCATTCCGCCAAACAGCAGCAGCATGATACTGATTTGTGCGCCATTCATGTGCGTTACTTTTTCGAGATAAGCGGCGAGGTAACCATAACTGGAGAACATACCCGCCAGCATTAAGATCGTAGTAGTGAGATTAAGCCACAGCTGCGGATTTTTCAATACATACAGCTGACTATTCCCTGCCACTTTTTTAGCAGCCGGCATAGAAGGAACAAACAGTAACATACCGGTAAATGCAATCAGGCTGATAAAGCTGGCCAGGAAAAAGGAAGCCTGCCAGTTGTTGAAGAATTCAGCGGCGTAAGTGGTCATCGGTACACCCATGACGGCAGCAATGCTCACGCCGGACATCACCACCGATACTGCTTTACTGCCGGACTCTTTAAAGGCAGTTGCCAGCGAAATATTCCAGAACAGCGGATGCAGGAAAGCTGGTAACACACGGGCAATCATCAGTACCGTGAAATTAGGAGAGAAAGCCGAAAGCAGGTTGGACACGACGAAAACAGCCAACACAGAAGTCATCAGTATCTTCTTATTAATGTTGCTGGTCAATGCCGTGATAAAAGGGGAAGATACGGCCACCGTCAGCGCAAAGGCGCTCAGTAGCCATCCTGCCGTTTCCAGGGACACACCAAATACCTGGGCAAGATTGGGGAGCACACCTATAACGCCAAATTCGGTGGTAATAATGCCAAAAGCTCCCAGAGCCATTGCGTATATTGACTTTTTCATTAGTTAAATTAATTTGAATATTTAAATGATTCGATATAATTAAGCCGGCAAATAGGCCATCTTCTCCATAAAAAATTATTTCCTTAACGCATTCAGGCGATCGATATATGCGCCAAGGACTTCCTGGTTCAACAGGTACTTAATATTCCTTCCTTCTTTTTCAGATATCAGCAAATCGGCATCTACCAACTGCTTCAGGTGGTGGGAAACGGAGGGCTGGGTCAGATCCAGCATATCGGTGATCTCTGCACAATACATACATCCCTGCTTCTTACGCACCTCCTGCAAGATCGTAATCCTGCTGGCATCACTCAGTGCACGGGATATCTTCTCAAATTTTTTATTGTCCATATGCAATAACAAATTTATTCCGATGTAAAAGTAGTAAAAAAATAGATAGAAACATATAAATGTTTCTATGATAATTTTATGACGTTTTTTAAATGTGTAATTATTGTTATGTTTACAGCTCGACAATTATTTCAATACTCCCTTTACCATGGAATATCCAACAACGGCTACCCCGACACAACAGCAGCTCCAAAGCGTTTTAGGCGGACTATCACTCATGATCATCAATACACTTATATGGACAACCATCGGTGAAATCACCTTGCATGGCCGGGATTACGGGCTTATCGGCGTTTTATTTGCCGGGGTGGTGATATCGTTTATAACTTTTTATACCAGGTTTCGCAAGGCAGCAAAGCAACTGCCACCAGAACCAGTGGTGGTAACAAACGATCAAAAAAAGAGTAAAGGATTTATGTATATTTTTATCGCCGAAGGCGCAGCGATATTAATATTGAAAAATGTATTGGTGAATATTGACCGGGACGACTGGTTCCTCCCAGGGGTGGCTGCAATCGTTGGCCTGCACTTTTTCCCTTTGGCAAAAGTATTTAACCGCAAATTCGATTACTATATGGGCGCATTCGTTTGCCTGGTAGCAATTACCGGGTTTGTATTACTCAGCAAGGGATACTCCACAGCAGTAACAACCCCCGTTGTTAGTACAGGTTGTGCAATTGCGACTTCCATCTACGGCACCATGATGGTGCTGAAAGGAAATAAAATACTAAGGGAAGAAATCCGCTGATATCATCTTCCACCTGCTATGACAGGCATCTCCTTTCAGGAAAAGATCGTTTTCATGTCAAAATGAAAAAGACCCTCCCATTTTGGTATACCTGCTATAGCCCGGCTGATATTGACATTTTTATAATCCATTTATTGTCAATGAATTGAGCTGGGAAACGATCCCTAACGCAACATGGCATTGGTTTAGTGGCGCTGCTGATACACCCACTCAATTCAATGCAAATGTCACTGAACTTAAAAACAAAATTTTCCCTGGGATTGATTTTCCTGTTCCTGATGACGCTGGCCATCAGCATGCAGGGAATTTATCAGATCTACCAGTTGAATGGAGATGTGCGCCTGATCCTCCGGGAAAATATCAGATCCATTATGTTCTCCAACAACATGCTGGGCGCCCTTGAACGACAACCAGTACAACTGGATGTATTAAAAGAGAACCTGCTGCTTCAGGAACAAAATGTAACGGAACCCGGGGAAGACAGTGCCACCACACGCGCTGCATCACTGGTGCAACAACTTCAGCTGCATCCGGAAAACCCCCAGTTGGTGGTGGAACTACGACACGCCATTCTACAAATATCGGCCATCAATCAGCAAGCCATCATCCGGAAAAATAATATATCTTCTGCAGCAGCTTCCCGGGCCATTCTTACGTTATCTGTCATCACCCTGATACTACTCAGTGTATCCATCCTGTTTATCTTCAGCTATCCGCATATTATTACGCATCCTATCCATCAACTGATTGCCGGAATCCGGCAGATTGCCGATAGGAAATACAATACCCGCATCCATATTGACCGAAGCGACGAACTAGGCGAATTGGCCACTGTGTTCAACAGGATGGCAGAGAAATTACATGAATATGAAAACAGCAACCTGGAGAAAATAAAACTGGAGAAAACAAGGATAGAAACAATCATCAATCAGATGAACGATGGTATTATTTGTTATGATACCCATCATCAACTGCTGTTTATGAATGAAGTGGTGACGCGTTTATGTGGCCCACAACTCATGGAAAGAGCCATCATGCTGGCGTCTATCAACAAACATCCGGTCAATCAGCAGCTGCGGATCGGGCCGGCCGTTTTTATAAAAGAAGTCATCAGCAATGACCAGGGAACAGTCACTGTACTGCGCGATATCAGTGCATTTGAAGCACTGGAAGCTGCCAAAACTAAATTTATCGCTACGGCGTCGCACGAACTCAAAACGCCCATAGCAGCCATGAAAATGAGCCTCAGCTTATTATCGGATAAAAGAACCGGGCCATTGCAGGAAGGACAACAGGCGCTGCTGGACAGCATCAGCGAAGATGTAGAACGTATCTTACAAATCAGCAGTGAACTGCTGGATTTTACTCAAACAAAAGTAGGGTCGATCCCTAATCTCCGGCATTAATTTTTTTCAATTTTAATACACCAAAACATGACAACCGGTACGGTTTTACTCGTAGAAGACGAAGAGAAACTTCGTCAGTTATTGAAACGTATTATTACCTTGGAAGGCTTTCGTATCCTGGAATGTGATACCCTGAAAGCCGCACGGCAGCTGCTGCATACAGAAACCATAGACGTAGTACTCAGTGATATCATGCTGCCCGATGGCAATGGCATCGATCTGGTTACGCACATGCGGGAAAAACAGCTGCCCGCTGAAATCATCCTGCTAACAGCTTATGGTAACATCGCCGACAGTGTACGTGCCATCAAGAATGGGGCCTTTGATTATATCACCAAGGGCAATGATAATGCCCGGATCATCCCGTTGCTGCACCGCGCGCTGGAGAAAGTACAATTGCAAAACCGCGTAGTACAGCTGCAAACAAAAATCAATAACAACTACGCCTCTTTTGATGCGCTGCTGGGTACTTCGACCGGGATTCGTGAAGCCCGGAAAATGGCGATGAAAGCGGCGCCCAGTAATGCTGCCGTATTGCTGTTGGGAGAAACCGGTTCCGGAAAAGAAATGTTTGCACAAGCCATTCATAATGCCAGCCATCGGGCAGAAAAAGATTTCCTCGCCATCAACTGCAGTGCCATCGGGAAGGATATACTTGAAAGCGAAATATTTGGATATAAAGCAGGCGCATTTACCGGCGCAGTGAAAAATAAAAAAGGACTGATAGAAGAAGCACATCAGGGTACTCTTTTCCTGGACGAAATAGGTGAAATGCCATTGGACCTGCAAGCTAAGCTATTAAGGGTCCTGGAAACCAGTGAATTTATAAAGGTAGGAGACACTAAAGTAACGAAGGTGGATATACGAATTATCGCTGCCACAAACCGCAACCTGGTGCAGGAAATTGAACAGGGGCGGTTTCGGGAAGACTTGTTCTACCGCCTCAATGTATTTACCATTGAGCTACCGCCACTAAGGGAAAGAAAAGAAGATATTCCTTTATTTGCAGCGCATTACCTGCAACAGTTTGCCAGCAAGTCCAATACACAGGTAGCGCAGATGAGCCGGGAGTTTATAGAACACCTGAAACTACATGAATGGCGTGGGAATATCCGGGAATTGAAAAATATTATGGAACGCGCCGTCATCATCTGTACCGGCAATACACTTACCATGGATGATTTGCCATTGGAGTTCACCCTGCATAAGCATCCGGTAAAACAAAAGCCCGGTACTTTTGATCTGGCAGTGATGGAGAAAATGCATATTCAATGGGTAGTGGATCATGTAAACGGTAATAAGTCGAAAGCCTCCCGGCTATTGAATATCAGCTTGTCTACCCTTTACCGGAAGATGGATGAATATAAGATGGCATGATAAAAAAAAACTGCCTGGTAAAGAATTACCCGCAGTTGTATAATACCTATATTAAAAATCAAACGAGTTTATCAGAACCGTACAATGAGATCCATGGCTGCTGTAAACTGATCTCTGCGCGTTCCATTATCATATGGGGTAGCATCGTTGTTCCACGCTTTTTCATATCGTACTTCCGGCCTTATTCTGATCAGGTCGTTGAAGTGATGGACCCAACCAATCGTATGACTGGTATAGGTGGTGGTGAAACCGGTGCGATTGCCCTGCGGATCGTTCAGGAGGTCATTTCTGACAGACAGATAGTCTTTCTTCGCCGATAACTGTATCTGGAAATAATTCACGGCGCCCACAGCAGATGCAATACCTGGAATGGTATTACCTAAGCCGGTACCCATGTACCACTCTTTCCCCGGACCTTCAATGGCGGTACCACCTACGGCAGCGTCATGTTGCCACATATAATATACCTCGGTATTCATATGTACTTTTTCACTGAATTTATGTCCCCAGGTAGCTACTGCCATTTGTAGATTGTCGTGTGCATCTTTATAGTAGCCTTTACCAAGGCTATTAATGCCACCATACAGCGAGTTTCTGTTATTGGAAGATACCCAGCGTACCATGGCGAGGCCATTCAGACTGGAGGAACTGCTCCATGGCGCTATATCATTACCGCCATGCGCGCCTACAGAAAGCTGCCAGTGGGAATTCAGCCGTAGTATGGCATGTACACCGGTGAACGTATACGGGTCTACCGTAAACATCAGGGAGTGCGAATACAGGTAATTATCCGGCGCCCATTGGGCTTCAATATCAGCCGGAGAAATAAAGCGACCTACCTTAATCAATAAGCCTTCTGCTACTTTAGGAAGATATAACATGCCATACACCTGTGTGGGATCATACCCATACAGATGGTTGTTTTTTAACAGCTGGTCACTGAAAATACCTTTTGCCAACGTATAGCGATAATCGGTACCATAAATATTATCAATTACAAAACCCCAGTCGGCGTGATCCCGCTGTACGGTATTCGGTTGCCGTTCTATGCGTAAAATAGCCTGATCCAGTACTACCCGGTTGGGTACAAGATTATAGGAAGTAGGTGCATTCGAATTTTTGGAGGTACTGAAATTAGCACCGATGTCTATCCAGCCATAAATTTTAATCCGGCTTTTACTTTTTGCGAGTCCTAATAGTTTGGTCAGTGGGTAGTCTGGTGCGTCTGCAGGCGCTCCGATAAGGGGCCCGCCTACCCATTCCCCGCTGGGAAATGGCGGAGAAGAAAGGGGAGAAGGTAAGCATCTTCCATTAGATCCATCTACAATAACAGATTGGTTTTTACCAGTAGTGTCTTGCTGCGCGTATCCATATGACAGGGACAAAGTCAGGATAAGCGACGTTACAAATCTTCGTTTCATTTTTTTGCTCGTTTATACAATTTGGCGGTTACATTCCCAATTGTGTGCCTGTGTAAGTAATGTTGAATGTTGGTTTGGTGAAACCCTTATCCAATAAACATTCTGGCTGTCAGAAAGTTCAGGCCGTCTGCTTGAAAGGGAAAAGAGAAGTATGTCAAAATGAGAAACCAGGTCATTTTGAAGCAGGGGTATTTCATTTTGACTACATTTCTCATTATAGTATACTCCTGTAATTTTTTTTTAGGGAGATGTGTACGCCGGAATCCTATGCCCATCAACAGATGCCGGTATCGATGCTGCAGGAATAATAAAGGGCATCCCAATTGTAAAAGAACGGATATAAATTATCATATATCATGAAACAGTTTTTAGCAGCCCTGTTGATGGCAGGTGTGTTGTCTCCGGTAATGGCTGGTGTGGGCCATCAAAAAACAGGCGGGCTTTATCTCTCTATGTCCGACTATGTGGCCAATCATCTCCGTTATGAGCATGGGAATATTAAGTTACATTCCCGGAGATCCTACCTGAGTATTCAATTGAACAATGGACCCGTGCAGGTTTCCAAAGATTCCGTATTTGCAGTGGCATTAAAGGATGGAAAAACCTATCGGCTGTTGGCCCATGTGAACTACGAAATCCTGAACAGGAATGCCACGTTACTATTGTATAAAAAGCAGAAGATGGCCACTGGAAAGGCATTCCCCAGAGACGACTTCCAATATTATTTTTCTGCGGGAAATGGCCCGGTGCAGGAATTAACAAGCTGGAATTTGAAAAAGGCTTTCGGTGAGAGGAAAGCTTTGCCGGATCAGCTGGATGAAAATTTCAGACAGGATAGTGATTTAATGACTTATGATTCATTTCATCACATGTATAAGCTGGAGTGGCTTTTACGGTAACCCCCATTTATTTGTGCCGCGATATTATCAATTTTCGATGCTTTTTTGATCGGTCTGATTCTCCCGATGTCCGTTGCTGAAAATATGGGGTTGTAATAGATTTGGCTAAAAATCCAACTGGTATTGAGTTTTAATATAGCCGGTTGGTAATAAGGGTATTATTTGCTATCTGCTGAAGGATCGATATCACTTCTATTGACCCTTCTGCGAAAGCAAATAATCCTTATTTTTAGCTGGTTCACCTTTTTTTAGGGCAATTTTCCACGTGGTATGATTTCGTCAAATACGGTATCTGTTAGTAATTCCCAGCTATTGCAACTGGTGGCGGAGGGAAATGAAAATGCCTTTCAGCAATTATTCGATAGCTATGCCGACAGAATTTACGGTGTAGCATATACGTACACAAAATCGGCTCATCTCTCTGAGGAAATAGTGCAGGACGTTTTTATAAAAATATGGCTTAAAAGAGCCGCCTTACCCACCGTTAAAAGCATAGCTGACTATGTTTTTATTATTGCCCGCAACAGAATTTTGAATGAGTTACGCCGGCTCCGGTTGGAGAAGGACTACCTGCGGCAGCTATTGTCTGAAGAAACAGACGGGCTGCAGTCACCGGAAAGTGAGTATGTTTTAAAAGAATCCCGTGGTCTTATTATAAACGCCATTAATAACCTGCCTCCTCAGCAAAAAGTCATCTATCAATTGAACCAACTCCAGGGAATTAAGCTGGGAGAAGTGGCATTACAATTAGGTTTGTCCAGGAATACTGTCAGGAATCACTTGTCGAGAGCTACACAATCGATTCGGGAATATCTCCATGAACACCTGGATGAGCATACTTTTCTCTTCGTGATCCTATTTCTTGCATTAAAATAATACCCCACTGGTACATTTTTCCAGGTCGCGTGTCTTTATATCTGAATCAGCTACAACTGTACTGGTAACATAAGCATTATGCAACGATTCCACCGTATAATAAAAGCATACCTGGATGGCAGGGTATCGAAGAGAGCGTTGTCGAAACAATTATCTGTACTCGATGATGAGCTGCATACAACGATTCACGACCAGTTGGAATCGGGGACTTTCGACGGCCTTACCAGTCCGGAAAGCCGGCAGGCCATGTACCATCGTGTAATGGCACAGGTAAAGAAAAAAGAGAAGAAACCCATTATCTTCTACCATAAATGGCTCCGGGCTGCCGCTATGCTGTTACCATTGATGATAGTGGCCGGGTGGCTGTATGTTGCCCGCGAAAAGCATCCGGGGAAAATAGCACAATATCGTACCACGCTGCTGGCAAAGAATAAGGTGATGCTCACGCTGTCGGATGGTACTGCTATTGAGCTGGACAGTTCCGGTAAGGGCGTAGTAGCCCAACAAGGAAATACGGTGGTATTGAAAAAAGAGAATGGACAATTGGTCTATCATCCATCAACCAATAAAGGTGGAGAAATATTGTATAACAAGATAGCTACCCCAAAAGGAGCCACCTTTCAGGTAACGTTGCCGGATGGAAGCGTAGCATGGCTAAATGCCGCTTCCTMCATCCGTTTCCCTGTAGCGTTTTCAAAGGATAGCCGGCAGGTAGAAATAACGGGAGAAGCCTATTTTGAAATAGAGAAAGATAAAGCCCCTTTTCGGGTAAAAGCCGCTGGCGGAGAAATACAGGTCCTTGGTACGAAGTTTAACGTAAACGGCTATACGGATGAAAGCGCCCTTAAAGTAACATTATTGGAAGGTGCGGTGAAAGTGGCTGGCCACAGGGATAGTGTGATGCTGCGCCCGGGCCAGCAAGCAGTGCTGGTCAGCGGACATGCGGATGTTACCCCGGCGGATATCGACKAAGTGATGGCCTGGAAAAATGGCAACTTCGTTTTTAACAGTCTTACCCTACCCGAAATTATGCGCCAGATTTCCCGCTGGTACGACATAGAAGTAACTTATGAAGGCCCGGTTAGTCAGAAGCGTTTCACCGGAATAGTAGGACGCAATGAAAGCATTGAAGAAGTACTCAGTTTTATGCAGGCAGCCGGTATCAGGTATAAAATGAACGATAGAAAAATAATAGTAATGCAATAAATATCACCAAAATCAGCCCATAAAAAAACCGCTCTGTGTGCGAGACAGAACGGTTGTATGCGGGCGAATAATCTGGGCATAGTATCCGGATAGGAAGTGCCATGCTCAGAAGTCTCTGATTCTTCACCCAAATCCACTCATTAAAAATGAGTAGTTGAAAAAACGAATGTATGAATTTACGAGGACATTTCCTTGCCCACCCGCGTTGTAAAACAACCACTAAACTGTTGATGATGATGAAGTTTGCCACTTTCGGCCTGCTCTGTATTTGCATGCAGGCCAGCGCCACCGGGTACAGCCAGAGCATTACATTGTCAGAAAAAAATGTATCACTAAAGACGGTGCTGAAAGAAATCAACCGTCAAACAGGCTACCGCTTTTTCTATGAAGATGACCTGATCTCTAATGCCAGCGGCATCAGCATTGACATGCACAACGCGCCATTGCCGGATGCTTTAAAAGCCTGTTTTAAAGGATTGCCCTTAACCTGGTCCATCTCCAAAAACAGGATTATGATTGCGGGCACCACTACTATGGCAAGAGACTCACTGTTGGCGGCAGCGCCCTTAGCTATCGAAGTAACCGGTACGGTCGTGAGTGAAGATGGTACACCACTGCCCGGCGCCACGGTGAAATTGAAAGGTACCGCCAAAGGCGTAGCCACCGATGCTAACGGACACTTCTCCATTCAGGTACCCCGCACCGGTGTATTATTAATCGTGTCGTTTATTGGCTATGAACCACAGGAAGTAACTGTGCATGCCGCAGAACCACTGCTGATTGTGCTGAAACGCCTGGACGCTAAAGTGGACGAAGTAGTGGTGGTAGCACACGGAAAGCAAAAGAAAACAGAAGTAGTAGGTGCGGTAACTTCTATTAAACCTGCTGAACTGAAAATCCCCAGCAGTAATCTCACCAACGCGCTGGCAGGAAAGCTGGCAGGTATCATTGCCTACCAGCGGAGCGGCGAACCAGGATTCGACAACGCGGATTTTTTTGTAAGAGGAGTCACCACCTTCGGTTATCGTAAATCCCCGCTGATCCTGATCGATAATATAGAAGCATCTACTACGGATCTGGCACGTTTGCAGGTGGATGATATCGCCAGTTTTTCTATCATGAAAGATGCGACTGCCACGGCATTATATGGTTCCAAAGGTGCCAACGGCGTGATACTCATTACCACAAAAGAAGGGAAGGAAGGATCTGCGAATGTATCATTCCGGGCGGAAAATTCTTTGTCGCGTTCAACGAAGAATGTGCAACTGGCAGATCCGGTTACTTATATGGAACTGGCTAATGAAGCAGTGCTCACCCGGAATCCGCTGGGAGGATTACTGTATTCGAAAGATAAGATTGAGAATACCCGGAATGGTACAGATCCTGTCATATATCCGGCTACCGACTGGCAAAAAATGTTGCTGCGTAATTCCGCGCTCAATCAGCGTTATAACCTGTCGGTAAACGGTGGTGGGAAAATTGCCCGCTACTATGTATCCGGTGCTATGAATATGGATAATGGGATATTGAAGGTAGATAAGAAGAGCAACTTCAATAGCAATTCCAAACTGAAATCCTATTCTATCAGAAGTAATGTCAACGTCAATCTCACCCCGTCTACCGAAATGATTGTGCGTATATCCGGGAGCTTCGATGATTATTCCGGCCCCATCAGCGGGGGGCAGGATATTTATAATCAGATCATGCAATCCAATCCGGTACTGTTTCCGGCATACTATCAACCTACAGAAGAAACAAAGTACGTACGGCATATTATGTTCGGTAATGCAGCCGACGGTAAGTATAATAACCCGTATGCTGATCTGCAGAAGGGGTACAAACAGTTTAACCGCTCCGCCATCAATGCGCAGCTGGCGTTGAATCAAAAGCTGGCTTTTATCACAGAAGGGTTATCTGCCAGAGGCTTAATTAATATTCAGCGGAATGCCTACTTCTCTGTATCGCGGCAGTACAATCCATTCTATTACGTGGCTTACAACTACGATTATGTAACGAAAGGCTATTCACTGAATGCCATCAACCAGGAAGCAGGGCAATCGCAGGCGCCTGCCGGTACAGAGTACCTTAATTATTCAGAAGGTGATAAAACATTGTCGTCCGATTTTTACGGTGAATTAGCCGTAGACTATCGCAGAACATTTAACAAAGTACATGGCTTCAGTGGTACGCTGGTGGGCGTAGCAAAAAATAGTCTCACCGGCAACGCCGGCAGTCTGCAGAATTCCCTTCCTTTCAGAAATGTGGGACTGTCGGGAAGAGCTACCTATCTATACGACAACAGGTATGCAGCGGAATTTAACTTCGGATATAACGGGTCAGAACGATTTTACAAAACTCAGCGCTTCGGTTTCTTCCCCTCTGCAGGCGTAGCTTATACGGTATCTAATGAAAAATATTGGGAAAGCCTGCAACGTGTGGTGACCAAACTTAAATTAAGAGCCACCTACGGTCTGGTAGGTAATGACGCTATTGGCAGCCCGGACGACCGCTTTTTCTACCTGTCCAATGTAGACATGAACAGCAGCATCAGAGGAATGAGATTTGGTACCCTGAAAGATTACAGTCTTACAGGTATTAATATTTCCCGGTATGCCAACAATGATATCACCTGGGAAAAGGCGGCAAAAACCAATCTCGGATTTGAAGCGTCTTTCTTCGATCGCCTGAACCTGGAAGTAGATCTGTATAATGAAAAAAGATCCAATATCCTGATGCCTCGTACGTCCATCCCCACCACCATGGGACTATCTGCCGGCCTGAGTGCTAACGTCGGAAAAGCTGCTGCAAAAGGGATAGATGTAGCGATGGACTATTCTCATCAGATCAGCAATAAATGGTGGGCCAAGGCCATGGCGAATTTCACGTATGCTACCAGCCGCTTCGATGTGTACGAAGAACCTGCGTATCCCGAGAAGAATAAGTTGCACGTAGGACACTCGCTTACCCAGCAGTGGGGCTACGTTGCAGAGCGACTGTTTGTAGACGACCTGGACGCTAAAAATGCCCCCAAACAAAACTTCGGTATTTATGGGGGTGGAGATATTAAATACAGAGATATAAATGGAGATGGGAAAATCAGTGAGCTGGATATGGCGCCAATCGGTTTTCCGACGACACCGGAAATAGTGTATGGCTTTGGATTTTCGTCTGGTTATGATCGTTTCGACGTCAATGTTTTCTTTCAGGGACTGGCCCGCGAATCCTTCTGGATCGATGCCAAAGCAACTGCTCCCTTCATTGATGATCAACGCCAGCTCCTGAAAGTATGGGCAGATAATCACTGGAGTGAAGACAACCAAAATATTTATGCGCTATGGCCCAGGCTGAGTACCAGTATTATCGATAATAATAATCAAACCAGTACCTGGTTTATGAGAAATGGCGCCCTTCTGCGTATCAAATCTATAGAGATTGGTTACACACTGCCCACGCCTTTGATGAAAAGACTACGCCTTACCAACGCCAGATTTTACCTGAATGGCACCAACCTGTTCACCTTCAGCAAATTTAATCTGTGGGATGTGGAAATGGGAGGTAATGGCTTAGGCTATCCTATTCAACGGGTGTTTAATATCGGCGTTACCTGCTCATTTAAATAGCCACTCGCTCACCATGAAAAAAATAAGTATGAAAACGATAAAGATAATGTTACTGGGAATGCTCATTTCCTTTAGCCCTGCCTGTAATAAATTTCTCGATATCATTCCGGACAATGTGGCCACCCTGGACCAGGCCTTTCAGATGCGGGCCACGGCGAAGAAGTACCTGTTTACCTGCTATTCCTATCTGCCATTATTGGGTAGCCCCTCGGATAATTATACGTTCCTGGGATCGCGGGAAATTGCCACGCCTTATCCCGGTTCTCAGGCGCCCGGAATTCCGGAAGGAATTATGCAGCTGTGCTACGACTACCAGAACGTAGTAACCCCCATCGCGAATTACTGGGACGGAGAAAACGGTGGCATGGCCATGTTTACGGCGATGCGCACCTGTAATATTTTCCTGGAAAATATAGGTAAGGTCCCTGATATGACCGAGGTAGAAAGAAAGAGATGGATCGCTGAAGTAAAGGTATTAAAGGCCTACTATCATTTCCTGATGATGCGGATGTATGGTCCTTTTCCCATGATGAAAACAAATATTCCGGTTTCGGCAGATGTGGAAACAGTTAAAGTAAAGCGTGATCCGGTAGACGAAGTATCTGCCTATATCGCGCAGCTGGTAGACGAAGCCCTGCCGGATCTGCCACCTATGATCACGAATCAGCGGGAGGAGCTGGGACGTATTACCGCGCCCATTGCGCTGGCCATTAAAGCCTATGCATTGACGCTGGATGCCAGCCCGCTCTTTAATGGCAACGCAGATTACGCAGTGTTGAAAAACAAAGATGGGAAAGCCCTCGTGAATACGGCATTTGATAAATCAAAATGGCAAAAGGCCGCAGACGCCTGTAATGCAGCTATTGTATCCGCTAATAGCGCCGGATTCCAGCTGTATCAATTCGAAAAACCATTCGACCTTACGCAGATCAGTGATACCACGAAGAAATGTATGGACATCCGGGGAGCCATTACGGAAGACTGGAACCAGGAGTGTATATGGGGCTTTCCTCAGAGTACTACGTCAGAGTTGCAGCGTGAGTGCGCTCCCAGGAATGATGTGTACTCCTATACTTATGCCCTGTGGGCGGCGAACATGAATGCGTGTGAAATATTTTATACCGGCAATGGGGTGCCTATCGACGAGGACCTTCACTGGGATTACGGCAACAGATATACGAAGTTGGTCACTATTCCCGACGGGATGCGCAGTATTTTAAAACCGAATTATACTACCTCGGCGTTTAATGTAAACAGGGAATATCGCTTTTACGCAGATCTCGCCTTTGACGGATCTTCTTATTTTATCAAACAACGCCCCAATGAAGACAATCTGCTGTATATAAATACCATGTGGGGATCTTCTTCTGCCCAGTCATTGTCCAGGTATTCGTTTACCGGCTATTGGCCCAAAAAACTGGTGAGCTGGAAAACGTCGGGTGATAATGGTTCTTACACTGCAGATGCTTATACCTGGCCTGCTATCCGGTTAAGCGCGCTTTATCTCATGTACGCAGAAGCGCTCAATGAATCAGAAGGCCCATCTGCTAAGGTGTATCAATACATTGATGCCGTGCGTAGCAGGGCAGGTCTGGATGGGGTGGTGCAGTCCTGGGCAGCACATTCCCGCAATGCCACCAAGCCATCTTCCAGAGATGGGTTGCGTAGTATTATTCAGCAGGAAACCATGATAGAATTTATTTTCGAAGGAGAGAACTATTGGAATATGCGCAGGTGGAAGCGACTGGATTTAATGAACCGGCCGGTGACGGGTTGGAATGTTTCCCAAAGTACTCCCGCAGCATTTTACAGTGTGAGAGCTATTTATCAGCCGCACAATACTTACAAAGATTTCCTGGCGCCCATCAAGGAAGATAACCTTTACGTAAATCCCAACCTTGTGCAGAATCCGTTGTGGTAGCAGGATTAAGATAGTGCAGCCCACCTATTATCCATCAAATTTTAAAAGAATGAAAAAACAATTATTGCTGAATATACTGGCGTTAATAACTGTAGTCACTGCGGTAACGCTTTTCTCCTGTCAGAAACAAACAGGTACCAACCTGGAACCCATTTATAAGAGCAACAAGAAACCGCCTGTGGTCACCAATGTACGGGTGAATGACTTTCCCGGTGGCGCGCTAATTATGTATGATATCCCGGCTGATCCGGAAATACTCTATGTGCAGGCTGATTACATGATTAACCAGCAATCAAAACAGCAGGTAAAAGCATCCTATTATACCGATACGTTGAAAGTGCTGGGCTTTGAGAAATCAGGCCCCTATAAAGTAAGGTTGTACGCCGTTAGCAGAAGTGAAGTAAAGTCCGATCCTGTAGAGGTGACGGTAACCCCGCAAACACCGCCTTATCTGACGGTGAAGTCTTCCCTGGAAATCCTGGCAGATTTTGGCGGCGCCAACATCCGGTTCAGGAATGTTACAGGCGCTGATATTGCCGTGGTGGCGCTGGTAGATACGCTCGGGAAGCCGGAGAATGTATATGCTAACTACACAAAAGATACGGCCGGTAACTTCTCGCTCAGAGGGTTTTCTCCAAAGGAAAGAAAATTTGGCGCCTTTGTACGGGACAGATGGGGAAATGTATCCGACACGGTGTGGGCAAAGGTAACCTCCATGAATGAGCAGGAACTGGACCGCACAAAGATGAAGGCGCTGGTATTGCCGGGCGACCAGATAGCCTGCTGTGGCTCCGATTTTAACGTGCCACTGACCAACCCTTATAAGTCGGGCGACTGGGCCTTTTACGGGGGAACTGGCCCCAATGATTCAGTGCCTGCCCGGGTAACTGTCGATTTCGGCAAGCCGGTAGTATTGAGTCGTTTCAGATACTGGATGCGGCAAAATGGGGGCGCCGAATTCAGGAATGGTACGTTGCGCTTTTTTAAAGTATACGGGAGCATGAATCCTAATCCCAATGGAGCCCTCGATGGTTCATGGACACAAATAGGAGGGGTGTATGAACTGGTGAAACCATCCGGTCTTCCTTATGGTCAGCTGAATAGCGCAGATTATGAGGTAGTCAATAATGGATCGGAGTTTATATTTCCATTGCCGGCAGTGACCATGCGCTATTTCCGCCTGGTCATTGTGCAGAACTACTCCGGTGGCGCTGGATTGGAGATGGCATCCATCAAGTTTATGGGAGATTACAAGTAATGGTATCTGTTAGTACTTAAAAAGGTTATTATGAAGAATATTATTTACGCCCTGATCCTCACAACAGGATTACAGGCGTGTACAAAGATGGATCATGAATATGCTCCCTACCTGAGCAGTGGCGAAGCTTTTTACACCGGTGTTGCTACTAACCTGGAAGCGCATCCCGGCAGAGGCAGAATAGAATTGCAGTTTACCCGTTCGAAAGATCCGAATATCACCCGGTTTGTGATTTATTGGAATAACCGGAGCAGTCACCTGGAACTACCGGCAACGAATGAGGTGATACAAAAGGTAGTAGTACCTGGTCTTGCGGAGGGAGAGTATACTTTCGAGATAGTGGCATATGATAAAGCCGGTAATTCATCCACCCCTGGATCGGCCATTATCAGTGGCGTCAGCCTTGGGGCGGTGTATGAAAGTAACCTGCAGGTCAGAAATGTACAGATCTCCAATAGCCAGGCGGGCATCTTGCTGAATTTTTCCTCTGTAGATACGCTCTGCAGATATACTACTGTTGGTTATACCACCCAGCCGGGAACAACAGGATCGGTGAACTATACTGCTACAACTGCATTTACAGATACGCTGAAAAACGCGTCATCATCTCTGCTATCCATTCAGTTGAAAACAGCCTACATACCTGTCGCCGGTATTGACACGTTTTATGCACAACAAACGATGCCGGTCAACCTTGCCGTTGGAAGGTATACCTGTACCGGTCAAATGACGGACTATACAAATGCAGGACTGATGGGCGCATATCCCTGGAATGTAACACTCCGCATGGCGACCGCCACGCAACTGGAACTGGTCGATAATGATGAAACGAACGATGTATATCATAAGATCCTGAACGGTGGCAGTAATTCTTATTATGGATCGTTCGGTGTGGTATTTAATCTTGATAATAATTATCACGTGATCAGTGTGATCAACAAATACGGGCAGCCTGCATCCAATGGCAGATCAGCAGAATTGGATCTGTCGGGTGTAAATAAATTTGATCCGGCCAGCCGTATTTTAAAAGTGAAGTACTGGATGAATCAGCCCGGAAGTACACACCGGACTTCCTTTGATGAAACTTTTACCATGAAGTAAAGAACCTTTTTTATTTTTTTCGGGAGAAGTGTAGCGCCGGTGAATCAGCTGCTATATCAGGTAACAGCCTGATATAGCAGCTGATTCTTACTTCACCCTTTCATAAATGTACTGTTGTATCACCGCGTAATAAGAAAAGTATTCCCCCTTTTTTACATTCTCAATGACACTGGGATAATTAATAATCAGGTGGCCTTTTTCATCAATACCATACTGTGACACGCCGCCACCGGATTTAAATACTTTGTACATCATCAGTGACCGGTTGTTTTCAACTTTGTATTTCCCGGACATCATTTTTTTGAAGCTGGTTTTGCCGGCTTCTTTCACATACATTTTAATGCTGTTATCCGTGATGACCGCAAAGGCGTCATCCTGACTTTTATCGTCCAGGATCACATCCGGCAAACGGTAATAGGTTTCAGTAGGGAGATAGACAGAATCATTAAACCGGATGGAGCGGAACTTCAGCATGCGCCAGGTGCCTGCTAATTTACCCGGATCATTCACCATGGTGCTGGTATCCAGTTGTGCGTGAGGGATAATAGAATTGGGGGATAAGGTAGTAGTGACGCCTTTGTCCTGGAAGTTCAGGTACGACTGCGTTTTCTTCATCGCCGGCGTAATAAAGGATTGATAAGCGTCATAATCGTCATCCCATGCCTGAACAAATAGTCGGGGCCGGGCGATTTTATAATCGGGTGGAAATGCGTGGGTGGTATCCCTGGGTATTTTCGACAATGCTTCAAAATCGGCTTCTTGTGCATGTGCATCAGGAGCAACAGAAGCGGCCAGTAGCAAAGCAGGCAGCAATTTAAATAAATGATTAGCCATAGTCAGTACAGGTATTTTTCGTTGTTACCAATATACATGGTTTTTTGATGGCGGAGGTTCCAAATAGAGATAGATCCCGGGCTAAATGCAGAGAACCCCGTTCTTGTTGTGAAGGAATACGGTTTTAGGGAGCTGGCGAATGGCCCTGGGTAACTTTTCAAGTAGGTATAATTTCCTACCTTTAAGCATGTTGCATGAGGAATTTGAATCTCCGGAAGAACTACGTGATGCCATCAAATGTTTTTGGTATAACTGCCGCGAAGCAGAGGAACATCCATCACCTTACGAGGTGATGCCGGATGGTTATGCTGAAATTATTTTTCATTTCGGAGAACTATATAGCGTGGCGCCTGATGGCGAACGGCAACCATTGCCCTCACCGTTTATGGTAGGCCTGCTCAACCAGCCGGTTTTTTTCTACACGCCACATCGTTTGGAAATTATTGCCGTCAGGTGTTTTCCATGGACAGTGTTCGACTTGCTGGGACTATCTGCTGGTAAAGATAGTGTGCGGATATTTAACCATCCTGTGGCGGGGCTGCAGAGCGTCCTGCGCGAGCATGTACAGGCTGGCGACATCGCAGCAGCTATTAACGTAGTGAAACAATATTTCCTGGACGCAAGAGTACACGTGGCGCCCGACAGCATGCTGTTCAAGGCAGGTGTAGCCATGAGGAAGGCCAATGGTAATATCCCCGTTAGCGAGGTGGCCGCTGCGGCGCATGCCACGGTACGTACTTTGGAGCGCAACTTCAAACAATCTTCCGGACATACGGTAAAGGACGTAGCGGCGCTGATACGTTTTGAGCAGGCCAGAAATCAATTATGGCAACATCCGAATACCAATATCGCTGGCCTGGCGCACGACCTGGGCTACACCGATCAATCGCATCTGAGCCGGGAATTCAAGCGCTATAGCGGCACTACGCCCGCCGCATTCGCGCGAAATGTGAAGAAGGGCCAGCGGGTGGTGGCAAATAATTTTGTCGCGTTTATACAATCCTGATAGGTTAGTATTCGGGAATTTTGTGTCTCAATCATGCTTATATGAACGTAACACAAACCCAACAACCATCCATGCAAAACCCATTTACTCCCGATGTTATTATTTCCGGCGCCGGACCCGTAGGGCTTTTCCTGGCAGCTGAACTGGCGCAGGCCAATTGCTCCGTACTGATACTGGAGAAAGCCGCTGATCCTGTTTCCCCGTTAAAGCAACTGCCTTTCGGTATGCGCGGCCTTAATGCGCCCAGTATAGAAGCGTTGTATCGCCGTGGATTACTCGATGAACTGGAGATCCACAAACGCACGAAGTATCCGCACAGTCATTCCGTTAAAACACAGACTGCCCCACCTGTTGCTGGTCCCGGTGGCCATTTTGCCGGCATTCAGTTTCATATCGGGCAGGTAGATACTGCTCAGTGGAAATACCGTTTGCCGGAATCTACCGCCACCAATTTAATGTCTGAGATGATGGAGCTGGAAACGGTGCTGACCCGCCGTGCACTGGCCCTCGGTGTAGATATTCGCAGAGGCCTGGCCGTAACCGATATCCAACAAACTGCCGACGGTGTCACCGTGCAGGCAGGCGATCAAACCTTCACCGGCAAGTGGCTGGTAGGTTGTGATGGCGGTCGTAGTACGGTGCGCAAGAAAGGCGGTTTTGAATTCGCCGGTACGGAGCCTACCTTCACTGGTTACTCGGTAGCGCTGGATATTCCCGATGCAGAGAAGCTACGCCCCGGCCGTAATGTCACAGAAACGGGCATGTACCTGCTATCTCAGCCCGGCTACCTGGTCCTGCAGGATTTTGATGGCGGCGCTTTTCATCAGGCAGCCCAACCCATCACCCGTGAACATGTGCAGACTTTATTACGCCGCATTTCCAACACTGATGTTACCGTAACGGCGGTACACGTAGCTACCACGTGGACGGACCGGTCGCGACAAGCCACTGCTTACCGCAACGGCCGTATTTTACTGGCCGGCGATGCCGCGCATATCCATTCACCACTAGGTGGGCAAGGTCTCAACCTCGGTCTGGGAGATGCCATGAACCTGGGCTGGAAGCTCGCTGCCACTATTCATCAACACGCGCCCGAAAGTTTGCTCGATACATATTATACCGAACGACATCCGGTAGGAGCCCGGATATTGGACTGGTCCAGAGCACAGATCGCCATCATGCATCCCGATCCGGCTGCCCGCGCCCTATACGCCATTGTACGTGACCTCATGCATACCCGCGATGGCGCTACTTATATGGCCGGCAGGATATGGGGCATTTCCACGCATTATCCGATGGAGGTGCAACATCCACTGGCGGGTTACAGTGTGCCCAACTTTACCTTTGAAGATGGTACAGATATCGGTGAGCATCTGCGCGATGGCCGCGCCATACTACTCGACTTCGAAGTAAACGTCTCTCTGAAAAAACTAACTACCGCTTATGGCAACCAGGTCAGGTATATTTCCGGTGCTGTAAAAGACAGGTTAGGACTCAGTGCAGTGCTGATCCGCCCCGATGGCATTGTGGCCTGGGCCGCTGATGGTACTCCCGATAGTGATGAGTTGCAGCAGGTGATGGACCATTGGTTTGTTCAACCAACTACTCCGGTAAATGCTGACTAAGCATACCGCTGCGCCGGCGCAAACTCCTGCTTAAACGCCTGCGGGGTCTTCTTCTTAAACGTTTTAAACTGCCGGTTAAAATAGGAGATGTTATTATAGCCACTCATAAAACAGATCTCGGTAATACTCCGGTCATCTTCCTGCAATAATTTACAGGCATGACCAATCCGCAATTCATTCAGAAAGTAAGTGAAATTTTTACGGGTCCGTTTCTTAAAATACCGACAAAAAGCAGAAGGACTCATATTCACCGCCTGCGATACTTCGTAGGTAGAAACGGGGTCCGTAAAATGTTGCATCACAAATTCGTAAATGCGATTCATGCGTTCCGCATCTTTCACATTGATGCCGCTGGCGCCGCGACTGGACAACAAGTGATTATCACCCGCGCCTGCGGCCAGGTGTAACATCGACAATAAATGCAACAGGCGATCCATTCCCGTAGTATGCACCATTTGCTGCATTTTATCCGCCAACAACGTACGGGTGTTCCCGTGAATGCTGATACCCTGTACTGCTTTATCCAGCAGCTTGCGGATGGCAGCTGTTTCCGGCAGGTGGAAAAAAGCAGCACCCAGAAACTCCCGGTTAAATTGTATCACAATAGACTTTGCCTGCAAAGCCGGATCATTGGCATAGTAGGCCGCGCTGTTCCTGTACCAGTGCGGAAGATTGGTACCGAGTAGTACCAGGTCCCCAGGGGAAAAGTCTGCGATGCTGTCGCCCACAAAGCGGGTGCCATCTCCCTGTAATACCAATACCAACTCATATTCCGGATGAAAATGCCAGGGCGTATCGAAATACGGTGAGCAAAATACCTGCACCGCAAAGGAGGCATCTGTGGAAACGGGGACTTTTTGCAGAATAGCTTTCATAACGTTGGCGGTTTTAAATGCCGTGGTAGTACTAATATAATCCATTTACCCACTATTAATATTAAAATGATCAAAATAGTGCAGGTAATGTCCTTTAAAGTGTTGGTTTGATCCCTTAATTTGGAAGAAATTTGAATCATGGAAAAAGGGATCACCATTCATTATCAACCACAGTTACCGATACGTCCCAGGCCCATCGCTATTATCGGGGCAGGAGGCATTGTAGGAGGTGCACATTTGCCCGCCTATCAAAAAGCCGGCTGGCAGGTGATAGCCATTTGTGATCCCGTGATAGAAAAGGCGCAACAACTGGCCGATACTTTTCATATTCCACAGGTTTATGATAACGTGGCGCAACTGATAGCGCAGGCGCCAGACGATGTGATTTTTGATATCGCCGTTCCCGCATCGGTGTTGCCGGGTATTCTCGAACAGCTGCCACCACGTGCGGTGGTGCTTATGCAAAAGCCCATGGGAGAAGACATTGCAGGCGCTGATCGTATCCTGCAACTATGCCGTGAAAAAGAATTTACCGCCGCCGTGAATTTTCAGATGCGCTTTATTCCCGCCGTGATGGCGGCGAAAGACATCATTCATCAAGGTCTTATCGGTACCCTGCACGATATGGAAATACGGATGAACATTTATCATCCCTGGCATCTCTGGGAGTTTCTGTTCGGTATTCCCCGCATGGAAATGCTGTATCACAGCATCCACTACATGGATCTATTGCGTTACTTTTTCGGTGAACCGAAAAGCGTATATGCGAAAACGTTAAAGCATCCTAAAATGATGCAGCTGGCTTCTACACGCTCTGTGATTATGCTGGAATACGAGGAGGCCGTGAGGGCTTTCATTAACACCAATCACGGTCATGAATTTGGATTGAAGTACCAGGATTCTTTTATCAAATGGGAAGGTACCAAAGGCGCTATCAGAACTACGCTGGGACTCAATATCGACTATCCGCATGGGGTGCCGGATACATTTGAATACGTGTTGCTGGAAGAAAATAAAACGCCGGAGTGGCAATCCGTGCAACTGGAAGGCACCTGGATGCCCGATGCATTCGGTGCGTCAATGGCTAACCTGATGTGCTATGCGGAAGGATCGGCGCCGGTATTAATCAATCATGTCAACAGTGCCTATAAGACCATGCAGGTGGTGGAAGCAGCCTATGCTTCCAGTGATGCAGGCGGAACATTGGTTGGATAACAGCTACTTTATGGATGTCGTTACCACAGCTGTGTAAACAGCTGCAGGCATTCCTTTGCTTTCACTTTAAAAAAGGATCATATGAATCACCAGCTAAACAGGTATAGCCGGATACTTACGCAGAATGTCAGCCAGCCTTCTTCCCGTGCCATGTTACATGGCGCCGGACTCACGGCTGCGGATCTCGAAAAAGCCCAGGTAGGCATTGCCAGTGCAGGGTTTGAAGGCAACCCCTGCAACCTGCATTTGAATGAGTTGGCGGGCCTGGTAAAACAGGGTATCACGGAAGCCGGTTTGGTAGGACTCATTTTTAACACCATCGGGGTGAGTGATGCGTTGACGATGGGGACGGCGGGCATGCGCTTTTCACTGCCTTCCAGGGATATCATTGCCGATTCTATAGAAACAGTCGTGAGTGCGCAGTGGTATGATGGACTGGTAACGGTGATGGGATGCGATAAAAATATGCCAGGCGCCGTGATGGCCATGTGTCGCCTGAACCGCCCGTCTATACTGGTGTATGGCGGAACCATTGGATCTGGTATTTATAAAGACAGGAAAATCAATGTGCTTTCTACTTTAGAGGCCTATGGCGAACAGCTGGCTGGTAAATTATCGCCTGCTGATTTTGAAGGGATTGTGCAGAATGCTTGTCCCGGCGCAGGTGCCTGTGGTGGCATGTATACGGCCAATACCATGTCGGCCGCCATTGAAGCCATGGGGCTTTGTTTGCCTTACAGCGCTTCCAATCCCGCCCTCAGTACAGAAAAGAAACAGGAATGCCTGGCCGTGGGCGCTGCGCTGTATCGCTTGCTGGAACAGGATTTGAAACCACGGGATATTTTAACAAAAGCCTCTTTTGAAAATGCCATCCGGTTGGTGATGGTATTGGGAGGCTCTACCAACGCGGTATTGCACCTGATTGCGATTGCCCGTGCGGCAGAAATAGGGTTGGAATTATCAGACTTTCAACGTATCAGTGATGAAACACCTTTGCTGGCAGATTTGAAGCCCAGCGGGAAATACCTGATGGAAGATGTACATCAGGCAGGGGGTATTCCTGCTATTATGAAAACGTTATTGGAAGATGGATTACTCGACGGCAGCTGCCTGACTGTGACCGGCGCCACGTTGGCCGAAAACCTGGAAGATGTAGCACCGCTGGGGACTACGCAGGGCATCCTTTATCCCATGAGTCAGCCGCTGAAACCAAACGGTCATCTGCAGATATTATACGGAAACCTTGCTTCGCAGGGAGCGGTCGCTAAAATTACCGGTAAGGAGGGCGAAACATTTGAAGGCCCTGCCAAAGTTTTTGATGGGGAGTTTGCAGCTATTGCGGCGATAGAGCAGCAACAGGTGCCGGCAGGAGCGGTGGTAGTGATTCGTTATGAAGGGCCCAGGGGAGGCCCCGGTATGCCGGAGATGCTGAAAGTAACAGCGGCGCTGGTAGGGGCAGGACTGAGCAAAAGTGTGGCGGTGATTACCGATGGCCGTTTTTCCGGTGGTACACATGGGTTTGTCATTGGGCATATTACCCCGGAAGCCTATGATGGTGGCCTGATTGCACTGATACAAGATGGAGATATCATATCAATAGATGCCATCCTCAATGAGATCAATGTACAGTTGAGCGATGCCGTTATTTCACAACGGCGGGCGGTATGGCTACCGCCGGCGCTAAAGTACCGCAAAGGAATATTATATAAATATAGTTTAACCGTATCGTCGGCCGCAGATGGCTGTGTAACGGATGAAGGACCCTGGCTGCGTACACTGGAAGCCTGGCATGCAAAACAATCGTCCCATGATGCACGCGTTGACTGACATACCGGTGATAGATACCCATGTGCACCTGTGGGACCCGCAACAGCTGGAGTATCCATGGCTGCAGGAATTCCCGTATATCCACCGCCGTTATACGATGGAAGATTATCAACAGGCTACCACCGGTGTACCCGTTAGTGAGGTGGTATTTGTGCAGGCGGCTTGTCGCCCGGACCAATACCTGCAGGAAGTAGATTTTGTGATGCAGCAGGCGCAAACAGATAAGCGCATCCGCGGTATAGTAGCTTATGCGCCACTGGAACAAGGACGCGCTGTGCGCGATGCCTTTCAGCTGCTGGCGGCCAATCCATTAGTAAAAGGTATCAGGAGGATGTATGATGATGATCCCTCCCTATGCTGTAGCAGTGCTTACCTGGATGCGGTGCAGTGGTTGCCGGAATATGGCTGGTCGCTCGATATCAGCGCAAAGCCGGCATCATTGCCCGCTACCATAAAAATGATTGCCGCCTGTCCCGATACGGTTTTTATACTGGATCATCTGGGAAAGCCGGATATCAAAGGCAATGGACTGGAAGCATTCAAAAGAAATATCGACCAACTGGCTGCTTTCCCAAATGTGTACGCCAAATTATCCGGGCTGATCACAGAAGCAGATCCCGATCACTGGACACCAACAATATTAGCACCATATATCAACCATGCTATCAGCAGCTTCGGGTATGAACGACTGCTGTTTGGCAGCGACTGGCCGGTAGTCTTGCTGGCTGGTACGTATCATCAATGGCTGGACGCACTACTGACAGTGCTAACCAGCACGGGCACACGAAAAGAACTGACTGGCTTATTTTATGAAAATGCACTACGCATTTATCGGCTCTGAGTAAGGCATAAGCCTGTATTCCATGCATTACGCAATGCGCAACAACCACCAGTATTAATTACTATGTTATGACCAGGATCTTCTTCCCGCGGGCACTGTACCCGCATGTATCACATTGCTGTTTATTATTGTTGATGGGTATGCTTCAACTATTTGCCATCCCATTGGCTGCACAAACCGGTACTATATCCGGTAGAGTGAATGACGAAAAAAATAATCCGCTGCCCGGTGTTACCGTAACGGTAAAAGGCACCAGCACCGGCGTTCAGACGAATGCAGAAGGGCAGTATGTATTAAAAGTTCCGGGCACCGAAAGTGTGCTCCTCTTTTCCGCCATCGGGTATACCACACAGGAAATACGATGTGGCGGAAGAACAGTGGTCAATGTTTCATTAGCAGAAGTATCCACAGCGCTGGGAGAAGTGGTGGTAGTAGGGTATGGTACACAAAAAAGAGTAAACCTGACCGGCGCAGTGGCTACCATTAATGGCAAGGAACTGGAAAAACAACCAGTGGCTAACCTCACCAACAGCATTGCCGGCCGTTTGCCCGGCGTTATTGCCACCAATCCCAGTGGCAAACCAGGTAGCGGATCAGTGCTGCAAATCCGCGGACTCAGTACCCTGAACGATAACACACCACTCATTGTGGTAGATGGCGTGGTACGCCGTACTATGGACGACATCGATCCGGCAGATGTAGCCAGTTTTTCCGTATTGAAAGATGCCTCCGCTGCCGCCGTATATGGCGCCCGTGCCGCCAACGGCGTATTTCTCATCACCACCAAACGCGGACAAACGGGCAAACCCACCATCAGCTATTCAGGTATGGCCGGCATTCAACAGCCTACCGGGTATCCAAAAATTATGAGTCCGTACGACTATGCCCTTTTCCGCAACCAGGCATTAAAGAACCAGGGCAGTCAGCCCGTGTTTACAGATGCCGAACTGGCGGATTTTAAATCCGGAAAAATGGGCACCGACTGGTATAAGGAAACCTTCCGGAAAAATAGTCCGCAAACCAAGCACCATTTGTCGGTCAACGGCGGATCTGGCGCGGTGCGTTATTTCGCCTCACTCGGCTATACCGACCAGGAAGGGATGTACAAACACATCAACTACAAACGCTACAACTTCCGCGCAAACATGGATGCGGATATCACCAAAACGCTGACCGTATCTATTAATCTTTCCGGAGAACAAGGCATGACTTCCACGCCCGGCTACGATGAGTTTTTCATTTTTGCAGAAGCACTGCGTACGCGGCCAGATGTGCCTGCATATACACCTTCCGGCCGTCCGTACAATGCCAACGGGCCGCATCCGGTGGAGATTGTAGACGGCTCAGGCTACCGCCACACGACAGATAACCAGTACGCAGGTACGATTTCTTTTGAACAACAACTGCCCTTTATCACAAAAGGACTATCGCTGAAAGGAACCGCCGCCGTGATTAAAGATCACCTGTTCGATAAATATTTCTCCATCCCTTACCTGTTGTATAACGAAGATAGCCAGGGTAACATCACCGGTACCAAAGCGGTAGGCCAACCGCCTGCACTAACGGAAACGTATACACCGATGACCACCACCAACTATAATATCGCCTTAAACTATGCGCGTACATTTAACCGGCATGCCGTAGGTGCGTTATTGTTATACGAGCAATACGGCATCCAGGGGGATCAGCTGCAGGCCACTAAAGCAGATTTCCCTAATACGCTGCGGGATGAGTTGTATTACAGCGGTCCGGCTAATCAGAGTGTTACCGGTACCGGTATTTTGCAGGATGCCCGCCGGAGTGTGGTAGGCCGCGTCAACTATGCGTATCACGATAAATACCTGCTGGAAGGATCTTTCCGCTATGATGGCTCTTACCGTTTCCCGGCTGATCATCGTTTCGGGTTCTTCCCCGGCATATCTGCCGGCTGGCGGGTTTCGGAGGAATCATTCTTTAAAAATGCTGCTGCGCTCCATTTCATCAATAGCCTGAAACTGCGTGTATCCAAAGGCGTTATAGGGAACGACCGGGTCAATGCTTTCCAGTTCCAGGATATCTACAATATCAATTCCAGCAGCGGCCCTATCATGGATGGAAAGGCGGTGTCTTCCCTGAACTACGGCGTTTACCCCAATACCGGCATTACCTGGGAAAAGCAGGATAACAACAATATCGGCCTGGATGCGGAACTCTGGAAGGGATTGCTGGGTATTGAGTTTGATTATTTTTCCCGTGTCACCAAAGATATCCTGTGGAGCCGCGTGCGCTCGGTACCAGCCACCTTCGGACGTAGCCTGCCGGCAGAAAACTATGCACAGATGAAAAGCCATGGCTGGGAGCTGAGTCTTTATCATCACAATAACATCGGCCCTGTGAGCTATGATATCCGGCTCTCCGGAAGCTTTGCCACCAATAAAGTCACACAAATTGATGATCCGGCCAATGCACTGGATTTTCAGAAACAGCTGAACCGCCCGTTGGGCTTTGTGGCGGGCTATCATGCCCTCGGCATTTTTAAAAGCCAGAAAGCGGCTGATGACTGGTACGGGGGGACGCAGTTTGGTCAGCATACATTAGCCGGCGATATCCAATATGCGGATTTGAATCATGATGGGAAGATAGACGCCAAAGACCAGGAAATCCTTTCTCCCTATAGCAATACTCCGCGCATCATGTACGGTCTCTCGGTAGGCGCGGGCTACAAAGGGTTTGATCTCCACCTGCTCATACAGGGCGCGGCGCAGCGCTCCTTCATGTTACAGGGCGATGCCCGAACCATGTTCACCAATAGTGAAGGCAATAGCTTCGCTTACCTGGCCGACAGCTGGACGGCAGACAACCCCAATGCTAAGTTTCCGCTGGCATGGATTGGTGGCCGCTCTATGAATAACCGCGATTCGGAAATATGGCTGCGCAAAGCTGGCTATGCCCGGTTGAAATCTATCGATCTTGGTTACAATTTCACCCATTCATTGCTGAAGCAAACAGGCATACAACGGTTACGACTATACGTATCTGCCTTTAACCTGTTTACCTGGAGCCAGCTGAAAGAATTTGATCCGGAAGCGGTGACCAGGGGCGCGGGTGGCTACTATCCACAGCAAAAGAATTTTAACGCCGGTATTGACCTTACTTTTTAAACTGAGTGCCATGAAACGTTATCACCTACACTATCTATATACTTTGCTGCTGCTGGCTTGTATGGCCTGTGGCAAGAACTTCCTGGACCCACGCAACCCGGATGCTATTACGCCTGAAGAGGCGTTACATGACGCCGGGCTAACGGAGCTGATTGTGAACGGTATCTACAACGACTTGCTCGGCTGGAGCCGCGACTTATACCTCGCCACCACAGATGCTACCGATGAATCCAGAACGAATTATCCCGGCGAATCAGCCTGGCAGATATTGCGGGGCGACTGGGATGCCACTGGCAATCCAATGGATGTATGGGGTAACCTGTACGCCAGCATCCGGAAAGCCAACGAGTTTTTGTCGAAGATAGACGGCGCCACCATTGATGACGCCACCCGCAAGCGACTCAAAGCGGAAGTCCGCTTCTTACGCGCCTTCCAGTATTTTAACCTGGTGAAAAGATACGGTGGTGTGCCGCTGATCACGAAGCCTCAAAGTTTAACCGACGATTTGCAGGTAAGCAGAAACAGCATGACCGACTGCTTCGCTTTTATCACCGCCGAATTGGATGCCGCTGCTGCTGACCTTCCCGCGGTGGCGCCCAGAGGAAAAGCTGGCAAAGGTGCCGCATTGGCACTGAAGGCCAGAACGCTGCTGTATGAAGCAAGCCCGTTATACAATGAAAAAAAGGACGCTTCCCTGTGGAAACAGGCCGCATCAGCGGCCAAGGCCGTGATGAATCTGAATCAATATGGCCTGTATCCGGATATGAAACAGCTGTGGCAGGATATGTCTGCCAACAACAAAGAACCCATTTTTGAAGTGCAGTATAAAATGCCGGAGAAATACCATGGCTGGGATGCCATGCTATCACCGCTGGTAATTGCCAATGGCGATGCCGGTCACCTGTCGCCTTTGCAGGAACTCGTCAATGCGTTTCCCATGAAAAACGGAAAACGCATTACAGACCCAGGAAGCGGCTTTGACCCCGCTAACCCATACACTGGCAGGGATGATCGCTTTTACGCGGATATAGGCTATAATGGCGCCAAAAGAAAGGGGATGCTGGGTGGTACTCTGACTGAAATAACTTTGCTCATTTACAAAGGAGGGCGCGATTATGATTCCGTACCTTCTGCACAGGTATATAATACCATTACCGGTTATTATACTCTGAAGATGGCAGACCAATCCAATACCATCTATTCCTGGGGCTATGGAAGCGTGCAGCCGTGGCTGGAAATCCGTTATGCCGAAGTATTACTCAACTATGCCGAAGCACAAAACGAAGCGCTGTCCACGCCCGATGCCAGTGTGTATGACGCCCTGAACACCCTCCGGAAACGGGCCGGTATTCAAAACGACCTGGTGCCAGGTACGCTCGATAAGAACACGATGCGCGACCTGATAGTGAATGAACGCTATGTGGAATTTTGTTTCGAAAATCAGCGCTACTGGGACCTGCGTCGCTGGAAAACTGCGGTGAGCACCCTCAATGGTAAAAAAGGAACGGGTATGGTGATCACAAAACAATCCAATGGCACTTTTTCGTACGTCACCCAACCGGTAGATCCACAGGCTGCAGTATTCTCAGAAAAAATGTATTTTATGCCTATTCCTTTTGATGAGATCAGCAAGAATAAGAACCTTGAACAGAACACCGGATGGTAAATATGAAAACACTCTTCGCCAGCTTAATAGCCCTGGTAGCTCAGCTGCACTTGCAGGCCCAGTCTGCCGCCATTAACCCATCGCTTTTAACCGGCATCTGGCCGGCCGCATGGATTGCCTGTCCCGGTGCACCCGCCCGGGAATACGGCGTATACCATTTCAGGAAAAGCTGGTCGCTCGCCGACAAGCCAGACCACTTTGTGGTCAACGTCACTGCGGATAACCGTTACCGTTTGCTGGTGAATGGTACACCCGTGAGCAGTGGCCCTGCGCGGGGCGACCTCTACAACTGGTACTATGAAACCATTGATATTGCCCCTTATCTCCATTCCGGTAACAATACCATTGCCGCCCTGGTATGGAATATGGGTACCCGGGCGCCGGTAGCGCAGATTTCTAATCGCACCGCTTTCCTGCTGCAGGGTAACACCGAAAAGGAAGCGGCAGTGAGTACCGGCCGGGGCTGGAAAGTGCTGCACGACAGCGCCTACACGCCCTGCTCCACGGATAACAGTGAAAAATTGCAAGCCTATATCGTAGTGGGTCCCGGCGATGAAGTACGCGGCAACGTATATCCATGGGGGTGGGAACAACCCGGCTATGACGACAGCCACTGGGCCGATGCCATCACCATTCCGACGGGTGCTACGCCAGTAGGCTACGGTACTGATAACTACTGGACCCTGGCGCCCCGCAGCATCCCTTTGTTTGAAGAAACACGGCAACGGATACCCGTAGTTAAACGCAGTGATGTGATGCAGTTGCCAGCTGGCTTCCCCGATGGGCAGCATCCGTTGACCATACCCGCCAATAGCAAAATACATCTGCTGCTGGACCAGACCTACAACACCGTAGCCTATCCGGAACTGCAGGTGAGTGGTGGCAAAGATGCCGTGGTAACACTCACTTATGCAGAAGCCCTTTTTGATAAAAACGGGCAAAAGGGAAATCGCAATGAAGTAGCCGGCAAAGAAATAAAAGGCAACGTAGATATTTTTCATCCGGATGGGGGAGCAGACCGGACGTTCCGGCCACTGTGGTTCCGCACCTATCGCTACCTGCAACTGGATGTTACTACCGCCGGCGAACCACTGGTGATCACAGATGTCTACGGTATGCGCACCGGATATCCACTACAGTTAAAGGCTGCTTTCAGCTGTAACGATAGCAGCCTGTCGCAGATCTGGCAAACAGGCTGGCGCACAGCGCAATTATGCGCCGGTGAAACGTACTTCGATTGCCCTTACTACGAGCAGTTGCAATATGAAGGAGATACGCGTATCCAGGCGTTGGTATCGCTCTATACCAGCGGCGACGACCGTTTGGTGCGAAAAGCGCTGATGGATTTCTATCATTCCCGGACGCCGGAAGGACAGCCACAGGGCCGCTATCCCAGCAACCGGCTGCAGGTGATTCCTACCTTTTCCCTGTTTTGGATCACGATGATTCACGACTACTGGATGCATCGGCCAGATGAGGCTTTCGTCAAACAATTTTTATCCGCGATGAAAGATGTGCTCGACTGGCACGAACGGGGTATTGATCCAAAAACCGGTATGCTGGGGCCATTGAACTGGTGGAGCTTTATAGATTGGGTACCCGGACTGGAGAATTTTAGTGGTGGTGCAGAACATAACAGCGCTATCCGTACCCTCCACTATGCGTATACGTTAACACAGGCAGCAGAGCTGGCGGCATATTTTGGTCAAACAGAAAATGCAACGCACTGGCGGCAATTGGCCAGGTCGCTGAATACACGCACTTATTCGCTTTGTTTCGATGCGGCCAAAGGAGTGATGGCCGATGCACCACCAAAGAAAAGTTATAGCCAGCACGCCAATATCATGGCGGCACTCAGCGGCGCTTTATCCTCCAGAGAATTACCGCAGGTGTTACAAAAAGTGTTGACAGACAAAACACTGAGTCAGGCTACTTTTTATTATCGTTTTTATCTGGTGCAGGCGTTGAAAAAAGCCCATATGGCGGATGTGTATTATGATCAGCTGGGACCGTGGCGCGATATGCTGGAATTAGGACTAACGACTTTTGCGGAGAAACCGGAGCCCACCCGTTCTGATTGCCATGCCTGGGCCGCCAGTCCGAATTATGATTTTCTGGCTACCATCTGCGGCATTGTACCGGATGCGCCGGGCTTTAAAAAGGTGCTGATAGCACCGGCCATGGGCGCATTGCAAGAGGTGAAGGGAGTACTGCCGCATCCGGCAGGTGATATAACGGTGTTGCTTACACGAAATAAAGCGCATGGTGTAAGGGGGTCTATCACACTGCCACCGGGTGTTACTGGCCGGTTCAATTGGGAAGGCAAAGAAATTGTATTACACACAGGAAGTCAGCAAATTCATCTTTAGAAAGTAGCATGATGAAAAAGAAAGGACTATTATTACTCCTCTGCTTAAAAGTAATGACCGGGTATGCACAGCAGCAATGGCCGTTATATCCCGATAGTATTCCCAATGCTACCGGAGTGGCAGATGAAGAGCGGCGACGGCCGGACGCGGTAGTGGATACACTTGTAGACCATGTATCAAGGCCTACACTCACCATTTACCGGCCGCCTGCAGGCAAGGGCAATGGCGCTGCGGTGATTATTTGTCCCGGTGGTGGTTATCACGTGCTTTGCATTAAAATGGAGGGAGAAAAAATAGCGAAAGCATTTACTGAAATGGGCGTGACGGCTTTCGTGTTAAAATATCGGTTGCCTGGTCGCCATACCATGCGGGAGCCATCCATTGGGCCATTGCAGGATGCACAGCAGGCTATCAAAACGGTGCGGCAACAAGCGGCACAGTGGCAAATAGATCCGCATCGCATTGGATTGATGGGCTTCTCCGCCGGTGGACACGTGGCCGCTACCGCCGCTACACACTTTGATCAGGCATTTATCAATAATCCGGATGGCATTAATTTGCGTCCGGATTTCCTAATGCTGGTATACCCCATGATCAGCTGCACGGATAGCGTGACGCATATTGGTTGTCGCAATAATTTGCTTGGCACAACGCCCACGGCAACGCAAATAAAATGGTTCTCCAATGAGTTGCAGGTGACCGCTAAAACACCGCCCACGTGGTTGGTACATGCCACTGATGACACGGTGGTGCCGGTGCAGAATAGTTTGTTGTTTTATGAAGCACTACAACGTAATAAAGTAGCCGCTGCCATTCATTTGTATGATAAAGGAGAGCATGGTTTTCTGGGCAAGCCCCCGTTTGACGAGTGGTTTGGCCGTTGTGCCTATTGGATGAAGGAAGGAGGATGGTTAAGTCAATCCCAATAACTTACTACAACCATATTTCCCCTTATAGCCTTGGCCCGCTTACGACTTGTTAAGCGGGCTGCTCATTTTCCCATCTCCCCAAAAAAATAATTTTGTGCAGTCAAATAGCTGCATTAAATTGCAGTCAAATGGCTGCATATAATGGAAATTCGTAGGGATGTTTTTCAAGCCATCGCCGATCCTACACGTAGGGCTATACTGGCGTTGGTAGCGTTACAGGCAATGACACCGGGAGCAATTGCCGAAAATTTTAATTCGTCCCGGCAAACGATATCGAAGCATATTCAGATTCTGACGGAATGTGAATTGCTGCATCAACAACAAACGGGGCGGGAAATTCACTACCAGCTGAACCCGCGGAAGATGAAGGAAATAGCCGATTGGATAGCGCCGTATCAAAAGCTTTGGGACGACCGGTTAACCGCGATGGATGAGCTGTTGGGCGAGATGAAAGCAAAAAAGAAGAAATAATTCACTAATAACTTAAAACCAAATTTCATGGAAAAGCAATTGTATCCCTGTTTATGGTTTGATGGCCAGGCCAGGGCAGCAGCAGATTTTTACTGTACCATTTTCCCTAATTCTCGCATTGTGAATGACATCGGGATGGTGGTTAACTTTGAATTAAACGGACAGTTTTTTATGGGATTAAATGGGGGAGATCACTTTCATTTTAATGAAGCAGTATCCTTTGTGATTACCTGTGAAGATCAGGCAGAAATAGATCATTATTGGTACAAACTTATTGCCGATGGTGGTAAAGAAGGTAACTGTGGCTGGTGTAAAGATAAGTTTGGATTATCCTGGCAGGTGGTTCCTAAAGTATTAGGCGCACTGATGTCTGATCCGCAAAGGGGACAACGGGTAGCACAGGCATTTATGAAAATGAAGAAATTTGATATMGAAGCATTGCAAAATGCTTAATTCGCTCATTTCCTAATTGATCTTTATGGCGAAGCAAATTGAAGTGACAAAAATATTCAATGCACCTATTGACATGGTGTGGCAGGTGTGGGTAGATCCTGAGCTGGTAAAGCGTTGGTGGGGCCCTAAAGATTTCATTTCACCAGTAGCCAACATCGATTTTCGCGAAGGCGGTAAATCACTGGTGAGTATGAGAGCCCCGAAAGAAATGGGGGAGAAAGAGTGGTATTCTATCTGGGAGTATGTAAAAATAATTCCTTTTGAAAAGATAGAATTCATTCAGAATCTGGTGGATAAAGACGGTAATAAAACCGAGCCCACCAAAGTAGGGATGCCCGCTGATTTTCCCACAGATATCAGAACAGTAATTGTTTTTAAGGAGTTGGGAGATGATAGCACTGAGATGACGGTCACCGAATATGCGGAATTTGGCAGCATGAGCCATTTTGCACAATTAGGACTGGAACAGAGTATGCAGAAAGTGGAAGTTATTTTTAAATAAATGCTTACCTGATTTTTTGCCGGTGATTTAATCCCCATTCGACCAGGCTGTCATTTACGGTAAAAACACTGAGTCCGTATGGCGTGATCGCATAACTCACGCTGACAGGTTTTGTATCTCTGACGGTTCTGGTGATAAGCAGGTTAAGCTCCAGGTCCTGTAATTCTTTTGTCAGCATTTTGGCAGAGATACCTTCTACTTCCCGTTGAATTTTTTTGAACGTATTGACTTCATCCACATGGATGTTGAGATGACGCATAATTCTCAGCTTCCATTTGCCTCCCAGTACTTCCAGGCTATCGCGGATAGCCGCCAGCTCCTGCTCACAGGTAGCATTTTGTTTATCAGGCTGTTTCATGTTTTCAAGTGTGTGATAGTTAACCCGAGGTAACCGGTTACCCCGGGTTAACTCATGGCGAAAATAAACTATTGCCATCTAATTTTGAAAATATAACAGACACATAAAAAATGAAACAGCTTGATTATTACGTATTAGATGTATTTACGGACCAGCCGTATAAGGGAAACCAGCTTTCTGTGGTTTGCATCAACCAGGAATTGGAGATGGAACAGTATTATGATATTTCACGGGAGTTCGGTTATTCGGAAACCTCTTTTGTACATTATTCAGCGGAAGAAGGCGTGTTTAAAGTACGCTCTTTTACGCCTGCTAAATTTGAAGTTGCCGGCGCCGGACATAACTTATTAGGTGCGGTATGTTTGGCATTGATAAAGCAGTGGAATGTTTTCAGTCATCAGGGGGATTTACCCTGGGTGAAAGTAAAGGATATTCCTGTCGCGCTGCGGATAGGAGAGAAGAACAGTCTTCCTTATGTTGGCATGAAACAAAGGCCTGTCACGCTGCTGGCAACCATCCCGGAGGATATCATTGCGGAAGCCATTGGATTAAAAACAAGGGATTTGAAATTAAACGATTGGCCCGTGCAGATCGTTAAAACAGAAGTGGCTCATTTGATGGTACCGGTTATCAACACAACCGTATTGGAAAATGCCGCAGTGAATAAACGATTGTTAAAGCGTATATCACAGGAATATGGTTTTGAAGGATTTTATCTTTTTACGACCAACGGGGTTGCCGATGAAGTCACTGTGGAATCGAGATTTTTCAACCCAGGTATCGGGATAGATGAAGATCCTGCCACCGGCACGGCTGCTGGCCCTCTTGCAGGGTATTTGGAGAAACTGGGTTATATAGAGCAGCATAAAGATTATGTTTTTCTGCAGGGAAAATTTGTGCAACAACCATCTACTATTGCTGTTGTTGTTGAGGAAGATGGCATATGGGTGAGTGGTTCATCTGTAATAGTGATGGAAGGGAAACTGCACTTATAGTGACGTCATTGATACCATAAAAAAAAGAGCCTCCGCACAGGAGGCTCTTTTACTTTTCGTGATATCTTCTTACTACTGAGCAAGATCAAATCTGTCGAGGTTCATCACCTTATTCCACGCGGCGGCAAAGTCTTTCGCGAATTTTTCTCCGGCATCAGCGCTGCCATATACTTCTGCAACGGCTCTCAGTTCTGCATTGGAACCAAACACCAGATCAGCACGGGTAGCGGTCCATTTTTTGGCGCCGCTGCTACGATCGCTACCTTCATACAATTCTTTATCGGCCGATACTGCTTTCCATGCAGTATTCATATCGAGCAGGTTCACAAAGAAATCGTTGGTAAGCTGACCGGGGCGGGAAGTGAACACGCCGTGTGCGGAGCCATCAAAATTAGTATTCAATACCCGCATACCGCCAATCAGTACCGTCAGTTCAGGCGCTGTCAGCGTGAGCTGCTGCGCTTTGTCGATTAACAAGGCCTCCGTAGATGCGGCAAATTTTGTTTTGCGGTAGTTCCGGAATCCATCAGCAATAGGTTCCAGGTGACCAATAGATTCGACTTCAGTTTGTTCCTGGGAAGCGTCMATGCGGCCAGGTGTGAAAGGAAGGCTCACAGCATGACCGCCATCTTTCGCGGCTTTTTCTACTGCGGCTACGCCTGCCAGCACAATGAGATCAGCGAGAGAGACTTTCTTACCACCTGCTGCTGCGCTATTGAAGGCAGTTTGAATAGCGGTTAGCTTATCCAATACTTTTTGCAGTTGCGTAGGATTATTGGCCTGCCAGTATTGCTGCGGTGCCAGACGAACGCGTGCACCATTGGCGCCACCGCGTTTATCGGAGCCACGGAAAGTAGACGCAGAGGCCCATGCAGCAGACACCAGTTCGGATACACTTAATCCGGAACCCAATATTTTAGCTTTCAGATCTGTAATATCGTTGGCATCTACCAATGGATGGTTTACTGCCGGAATAGGGTCCTGCCAGATCAATACTTCTGATGGGATATCCGGTCCGAGGTAGCGGGCGCGAGGGCCCATATCGCGATGCGTTAATTTAAACCATGCGCGGGCAAAGGCATCCGCCAGTTCTTCCGGATGTTCCAGGAAGCGTTTGGATATTTTTCCGTAAATGGGATCAAATCTCAGAGAAAGATCGGTGGTCAGCATGGTGGGTACATGCTTTTTGCCATTGTCAAAGGCATCTGGTATAATTGCGTCTGCATTTTTAGCGTGCCATTGATGGGCGCCAGCAGGACTTTTAGACAGCTCCCATTCAAAGCCGAAGAGATTTTCAAAGAAGTTATTACTCCATTTGGTCGGTGTTTTTGTCCAGATCACTTCCAGTCCGCTGGTAATGGTATCGGCACCTTTACCGGAGCCATAACTGTTGGCCCAGCCTAATCCCTGCATTTCCAGGTCAGCGCCTTCCGGTTCTTTGCCCACGTGGGTGGCAGGTGCGGCGCCATGCGTTTTACCAAAGCTATGTCCGCCGGCAATTAATGCTACGGTTTCTTCGTCGTTCATAGCCATGCGACCGAAAGTATCGCGGATATCTTTGGCAGCGGCAATAGGGTCGGGGTTACCATCTGGTCCTTCGGGGTTCACATAAATCAATCCCATTTGTACGGCAGCCAGTGGATTTTCCAGGTTGCGGCTGTGTATATCGCCATCTGCTTTGTCATCCGTTGTTAATACGCCATGGTTTTCTTCTACACCCGGTGAGCCGTGTGCATAGCGGATATCACCTCCCAGCCACGTGGTTTCTGAGCCCCAGTATACATCTTCATCGGGTTCCCATACATCTTCCCTTCCGCCGGCAAAACCAAAGGTTTTAAAGCCCATGGATTCCAGCGCCACATTACCGGTTAGAATCAGTAAATCGGCCCACGAAATTTTACGTCCATATTTTTGTTTAATGGGCCAAAGCAATCTGCGGGCTTTGTCCAGGCTTACGTTATCAGGCCAGCTGTTCAGCGGTGCAAAACGTTGCTGTCCTGAACCTGCGCCACCGCGGCCATCTCCTACACGATAGGTACCTGCACTGTGCCAGGCCATACGGATAAACAACGGACCATAATGCCCGAAATCTGCCGGCCACCAGTCTTGTGAATCCGTCATAAGGGCGTGTAAGTCTTTTTTCACTGCTTCCAGGTCCAGGCTTTTAAACGCTTCGGCATAGTTGAAGTCGGCATTCATTGGGCTTGATTCCGCAGCATGCTGGCGCAGAATGCTCACCTTTAATTGGTTGGGCCACCAATCACGATTCCTGGTGCCACCACCGCCAACATTTTGTTTCATACTACCATTATGAAACGGGCATTTACTGATGTCGTTAGATTCTTGTCCCATTGTTACGAGTTTTGGGTATTGAAGAAATACTGTACCTATGTGTCAGGGCCTAAAAGTATGCTATTGTAGTTATAATGATAATCAATTAATTTGATAATTTAATAGTTTAAATCTATTTGGGCTGATTTGGCATCGGCGTATTGGATAACAATACGTGGTAGTAAAAAGTTTAATGAGCGGAAAGCAAAAAGCTATTTTAGCAAATGAATGGCACAGATATTCAATATCTGCGCTTTAATCATTTGCTAAAATAGCTTTTGAGCTTTCCGCTTTATGGTTTCATGGTTATTTTTTTAGTAGAAAAACAACTATGTTGACAAAAGGTCAGCGGCGCGTATAAGGATATTGTCCACGCCTATACGTTATTCTCAATAACGTATAGGCATAGAAGATAGATAAACAAAAGCGTTATTTCTTTTGTGTATCCATCATCATACGGGCAAAATGAGGATTCAGAGGGGTGATGCGACCGGTGTTGAACGAAAGGCCTACGGTTCCCGGAGGGGGGACGGCACCGCCCAGTCCGAAACCGGATACAGAATAATACAAGGCTACTCTTCCTGCTTCTCCCCGGATGCGTCCGGAGGAGCCGCCAAGCGCGCTGCCTTTRCTTACTTTTAGCGTTGTACCTTCCGGTAATTCATAACGGAGAAAACTATCTGCTGGAATCTTTACTTCTTCTCCATTTACTTTTAACGGCATAGGTTTTCCTTTGTTACCAAAGAGATAGACTGCATTCTTTTCTTCTCTGTCAGTATTCCGCGGTATGATAGTGGTGTCCGCAAAATATACATCCAGGATCAGCTCAGATTTGGTAGAATCACTTTCTGTGAAAGAACGGAGTATAAAAGCGTTGGCCCCCAATTTACCGGAGCTGTAGCTGATGCCTTCCCATAGCGCCCATAGCGATCTAAGTTCTCCCTTTGGCTGGGCGGAAAGTGTGGCTACATATTCCAGTCCCGCGGTATCGGCCGGATTGTTCCAGTAAATGAAATCGTGTTGTTTGCCTTTGGACGCAAAGGTGTCGGACTTTCTTATAACGTCTACTTTCTGGCTATATGCATGGCCACAGAAAAGCAACAGGCTAGTCAGTACAAGGTAAGGGAGCTTCATATTTCGCGTTTCTTATTTTAAGATAAATAAAAAGTGCTGGAATTGATACGTGGTACAGGGTTTTAATGAACTGGATCAGCTGAGGTGATTAAATGAACAACAGCAGTTATTTTTTTTGCATATCCATTATCATCCGGCCAAAGTTCGGATTCATCGGTGTAATATGGCCACTGCTGAGACTTAAAACTAACCCTACGGCGCCGAGAGCAGGTACATACATGCCGTTTGGTCCAAATCCGGAAATAGAAAGATACTCCGCAGTCTTCCCAAACGCCCACTGCGTGGTATAAGAGTCACCCGCAAAGCTGCCCTTACTGATTTTTAGTTCCGAGCCCACCAGCAGTTCATAACGCAGGGAGCTATCGGCGGGAATCGTCAACTGTTCTCCATTTACTTTTAAGGACATGGCTTTGCCTTTGTTACCGAAGATATAGACCACATTTTTCTCTTCGCGGTCTGTATTCCGCTGGAGTGCAGCTTTATCTGCAAAGAAAAAATCAAGAATTAATTCCGGTCTCGTTGAATCTGTGTCTGTGTAGGAGTGGAACCTAAATGTGTTGGCGCCTGATTTCATGCCACGACGTACGGCATAAGTCCATAGCCTCGCAAGCGCTTTGCTCTCCAGAGCAACAGCCCTGGAAGAAATGGTGGCCACATATTCCAGCCCGGATGTGTCAGCAGCGTTGCTCAAGTAAGAGATCTCACGCGATTTCTTTTTGCGTTGAAAGGTGTCAGATTTTTTTACAATGTTTACTTTCTGGCTATATGCGTGGCCACAGAAAAGTAATAGACTGGTCAGTATAAGGTAAGGGAACTTCATATTTCGCGTTTCTTTCATCAAGATAAATAAAAAAATGCGGAGACTGTTATCCCGCATAAGGTTTTAATGTACTTGATAATCAGAGGTGATTAGTGAATAAAAGCAGTTATTTCTTTTGTGTATCCATCATCATACGGGAAGTCCGTCCACCAGCAAAGTAGACGGACACGCAATAAAAATCATTATATCGCAAATAACTTTTTACTCCCGCATTTTACGCAGGCAGGCAGACATATCTGTACAGATAACATTATTCACGAAGTCCACCACCTGCTGGATTAGGTTGTCCTTTACCGGTGGTGATCAGGTCACGCAGGCTCTTATTAACGTATCCACTCCAGGCGTTATGGCAAATATCATAGCATTCGTATGCAGGTACCAGTCCGCGGTGGGTGAAATGAATCTCCGTCTGATTCCCTTTTGACGTGATATCAAATTCGAGGTGGGTATCAATCCATTCGCTTTTATCTTTGGTGAAGGTGAAGTTATTTTCGAGCACCTGCCATACCACTCTTTTGTCAGGTATTAATTCTACTAATTTCATGCTGCAGGTATGAATACCTGTTACTTCATAGAAAAACTCGTCATTAAGCTGTGTGGTGCCGCCAGTGATGTTTTCGGACCACCAGCCACGAATATTGGTGATCGCCTGAAATACGTCATGCGGCGCTTGTGGTACCACAAAGGTGGTGTTGAAATCTGGAGTTGCCATTTGGATTTTTTTTTAATTAGGTAATTTTTTATTCAACAGGGTTTCCAGTTTTTTCAGCTTGGATGCCCAGAAGTTATCAAAGTAAGAGATCCAGTTTTGTAGTTCACGGAATCCGTCGGGTTTCAATGTACAATAGCGTTCCCGCCCGATATCCCGGATAGAAATGAATCCCGCGGTATGCAGTATTTTGATATGCTTGGAAACCGCAGGGCGACTCATCTCGAAATTATCCGCCAGGCTATTGATGGTTAAACTATCTTCTGCCAGCAGCATCAACATTTTTCGTCTGCTGGGATCACTGATTACCTGGAAGGCATCAAGCGTTGGTGTGGCCATGTTGGAGCGTGTTTATGCGGTCGGCAATTTTATGCAGATTCTTTAACCAGCCATCTTTCAATGCAGCAAACATGCTGAGGTTTTCTGTTTCGGAGAAACCGCTATGTTCTAAAAATAATTCAGTGCCTTTGTCTTTGGGCTCCAGGCGCCATCTTACAACGGAGTCAATGGCGATTTTGCCGTTGCCGGGACCGCATTTCCAGGAATAGGTCAGCTTCTTCAAAGGCTCTATCTCTAATACTTTGCAATAGAAAATGCCGTCGAAGTCGAGGCTGGGTATGGGGCCTGTTTTGAATTGAAAGTCGAGGCCCACGATGGGTTGAAAATCATTTTTCATCAACCATTGTTCCATTAATGCTGGTTTGGTCAGATAATCCCAAACCATTTGTGCCGGATGTGGGAAAAAGAACTGATGTTTAATCGTGTTTGCCATGATATGTAACTTTTAAGTTACTCAAATGTATATGTAACTTTTGAGTTACCCAAATTTTTTTTAGCTGGAGAGGATAAAAAGCGAAACCATCCTGTTATGCAGGATGGCTTCGCCTTCGTACGGAGTATGTTTATTTGCCAAGGTCGGTATACTTATACGTTGTAATATACCCGGCTTTTTTGGGATCGGCCGCTGTAGCCTTGTACCAGCTGGTATCTGCAACGGTCTGCTGTTTGTCATTACGTTCACGGGTATACGAAACGAAGTCCGTTTCTGCTCCAATTGTATTGATAGTAGACCGGTTGGTTAATTCGTGTGCAGAAAGTAACTGTGCACTACCTCCCTGATCTGCCAGCAAATAATAAGGGAATGCCTGCGTTTTGCGGGCATTCGCTACATCATTATAACGATATTGATGGCTTTGTAAAAGTACTTTGAGACGGTTAGCAGCATCCCATTTGTGTTGTTTCTCTGTGGCTATATTACTACCATCCCAGGTGTACTCCAGTATTTTATCGATTTTTCCTGATCTGACTTTCGCCAACGTTACCACTTTATTATTCTCATACACCAGGGAATCATAGTTGGTAGCAGTTTGTCCGGGTGCATAAGAGCGGGTGAGGAGCTGGCCGGTATACTGGAATTCCAGAATAGTGGCGGGCGGTTCAGCCCTGCTGTTCTGGCGATTGAGCTTTACCAGCTTTCCGTTATCATAAACAAAGGTGAGCAGATCGTAATAAGTAAGCCCGTTATCAATGGAAAACTCTTCTGCGGTATGCAGTGTTTTATCAGCGTTATAGGTATACAAAATACTATCCTGGTTTTTTGTAATTATACCATCTCTTACCTGCGTGGCTACTGCCGTAGTAATATACCAATCATTGGCAGGCGTAATGGTATCTTTCTTGTCTTTCTTTTTGCAGCTGCTGGCAAGCATGGTGAGGGCAGTAAGGCCCAATATGAGTTTCCTCATTATGCGTTTGTTTTTGGGGGTATAAAATAAATGTTTGGCATACTGATATCAGTAGCAGATATAGGTTTTACCAGCACGCAAGTTAGCGGTAAAAGAGAATATTTACAAAGTAAAGATAGGTACAAGTTATCTTGTTGGATAGACGGTCAACCTACCTGATTATTCCCAGCGGAACGGAATCAGCGTTTTCATGCTGACAACCCTGTTGCCGTCCAGCAGCACTTCGCACTGATCATTTTCGTCATGCACCTGGCAGATGAATTCCCGGCACCGGCCGCAGGGACTCACCACTACATTTCCTTCCGTAACAGCCACCATTTTCACGATCCTGTTTTCGCCGGCTGTGATCATAGCCGCCACGGCCGCATGTTCCGCGCAAAAGCCCATAGAACAGGGCGTATCAATACACACGCCGGTATAAACGTTCCCCTTGTCGGTCAGAATAGCGGCGGCAACACCGCCTGCATAGCTGTTTTTCGACAGCTGTTTCGGTTGTAAGGTCTTACAGGCCACTTCGTATAATGCAGAAAATTCCATCCCTTTAAGTTTATTCATGATGAAAGTATAATAAATGAAGCAAACCACCATGGCGGAGTTCCCAATTTTATGCGCTACATTTATCGCCGTAAAACAATGGTGGTACAGCCATCATAAAAATAGCATTGCATGAATCCTCCGGAGCATCTACCAATTGTCAAGGGTGAAATAGCGGATTACTATTATGATCCTGCTGGCATTCTCTATTCTTATTCAAAAAATATTAGAAGAACAGTGGAGAATATTACCGGCAATATTACCCTGGTAAAACAGATCACCGGCAATCGGAAAGTGCCGCTATTGATTTACTTAACCAAATCGCCGGTGCCGGACAAAGCTACGCGGCAGTTTTCCGGTGAGCAGGTACCTACTGTGTATACCGCCATGGCCATGGTTTCTAAGCCTGGATTGTCTGCATTAATTATGAAGTTGGTGTTTGCCCTGAAAACACCGCCTATTCCCATGAAATCATTTACAGATGATGCCGCCGCCCGGGAATGGTTGCTGCAGTACGTTTAAGTAATATGTTATTTTGAGGAGACGGGAACCTTTTGGAATCTTCCCCATGCTACAAAAACAGCCAGGAACAAAAAGATAATATTCACACCAATCACACTGGCTTCCCCTCTGGATAGATGAAACACAACAGCGCATGCCATCAGCGCAGCCGCACCAACAGCGGCCCATGGCGTAAGCGCCGGTTTAATGCGTAGCCATGCAGGCAATATCAATCCGGCAGCACCAGCCAGATCTATCACACCCAGCAATCGTACTATATAAGAGGGTACCTGTCCGGCCCAGGGCATCATAGGCGCTATTTTTTCAATTGGCTGAAACTTCAGTACCGCACCAGTAAGAAAGAAAGCTGCGATGAGTATTTGCAGCGCCCATAATGTTCCGTTCATTTTTCGCAAAGAGGATGTCATAAGATGTTTTTTTGAATGAGGCAAACCTACATATATTTGGTTTCAAATAGATAGCGCTTCCTTGTTGGATAGCGCTATCCAATTGGATAGTATCATAGTCAGTAAAGCCATTTTATATGTTAACAAAAGGCGGATGCCCTAAAAATGCATTGTCTATCAAAGACGCCCTGGAAGCCCTGGAGGGCAGATGGAAACTGTTGATTTTATTTGCGCTGTCAACCGGTCCTAAGCGGTTTAAACAGATAACAAAGGAAGTAACGGGTATTACTGATAAAACTTTGTCGAAAGAATTAAAGCACCTCGAAGCAAACAAGCTCGTTAAAAGAGAGGTATATGACACCTTCCCGCCAACAGTGGAATACACTATTACGGCGCATGGCAAATCACTGGAACAGGTAATAGAAGCGTTGCATTACTGGGGACTAAAGCACCGTAAGGAGGTGATTGGAAAAGCATAAATCAAAAAGCGAAAAGCTAAAAGCATAAAGCAAAAAGCTATTGTTGCGAGTGACTAACGCGTGTAAATATCCGTAATAATCACTCGCTACAATAGCTTTTTGCTTTATGCTTTTAGCCTTTCGCTTCTCAAAATCATTTCCTTCTCGCCGTTAAATATTTTCTCACCGGCGTATCGTATATCGCCATCACCAGCCAGCCAAAGCCAATCAGGAGCAGCGTGCCGAGTATAATCACCAGCGACAGTTGTGTTGGATTTGGATGATACTTATTGAACCAGTTGGCGAATATCCACATGGCGGCATAGTGACTCATGTATAACGGATAGGATAGCTTTCCTGAAAAAACACAAAACTTTTTCAACGCCGGCGCTAATTGCGCACCTGCGCCCAATGCGATGAGCAGCGGGAAATAAACCACCACTGTCAACAGTTCCGCCAGCCAGTTCCAGGTAAAGTAAGGCTGAAGAAATGCCGCCAGCAGTAATATTGTTAACCCTATAAAGCCTAATCTGTTTTTGATAATTAAGTTAAACCGGAATACAATTAACCCCGCGAGGAATGAATAAGAGATACGCGCGCAGCCTTGCCAGAAGGTGTCTTTGCTCCATCCACCCATCAGGTTACCGGTATGGAAAGCCACGTAGGAAATGGCCGCTGTAGCTACTATTGCCAATATTACGAGGTAACGACGCGACAACCGGTAAAGCACCAGTGCATAGAAGATATTCGCTGCATACTCCCAGAATAAAGACCAGGCCGGTGCATTCAACCCAAACAGGTTAAAGTAGCGATCCGGCATAAATGGGTAAGGAATCAGTAACAGGGAGCAGAGAAAGAAGATGCTTATTTCGCCAACAGAATAAATAGCTGGTGGTAATCCAAATGGATTGATCAGGAAGCCCAATAAACCCAGCACGCTCCCGGCTATCACCAGCGGATGCAAACGGATAATGCGCGATTTAAAGAATTCCCATACGCCCATTTTATCTATCCGGTTATCATATGCATATCCAATCACAAATCCCGATAGGCAGAAAAAGAAATCTACTGCCAGAAAGCCGTGTCCAATAAAGTTTTTACTGTAATCGGAAATGACTATTTCCATGAAGTGAAATACAACTACCGAGATGGCAGCAATTCCCCTTAACCCGTCTAAAATTTCAAAGTGTTGTTTCGTTTTTAATAAGGATTCGTTCGCCTTCATTGATCACTGTTTGGTTTAATGCGTCCACAACGGGTTAGCCTGAAAAAGCGGGTAAGATACACTGAACATTTTATTTTTTAACGGAAAGGTGGTATTCGTCCCGGTGACAACGGCTAGATAATTTAAAAATCGTCATGTGTGCCTGAAAATCAATTTTTTATGTATGGAAACTGCTGCAGAGGTGCAATTTATATGCTATTTTGTTGTCATCAATCCAAATACTATCTAATCTATACCGTATGAAAAAATTATTGTTGGTGGTATGCAGCGCTGCACTTATGCAGGGTGTATCTGCCCAAACGAAAGACATCCCTGCCTTCCGTATTGCCGTGAATGGCGGCTATAGTTACCGCCTTGGTAAAGTTGGCTCTCAGTTTTCCGGCGAAACCAGAGATTATGTAAAGAAACTGAAGTCAGGTTTTAATCTTGGGCTGGATGGTACTTATTATTTCAAAGAGAAGATGGGAGTAGGGCTGAAGTATAGTTATTTTCACGCTTCCAATAGTGGCGTGGTACCCTTGAGTGGAGGCAGTACTTCCACAAGTGATAATATTGGTATTAATTTTATTGGCGCCACTTTCGGCACCCGTTTATATAACCAGGCTAAAACCAATGCTTTTTATGCCAATGTAGGCCTGGGTTATGTAGGACTCCGGAATAACTCGGCTGTAGGAGCTACCAAAATGATAATAAAAGGTGGTACCGCCGGAACAAGCCTGGACCTGGGTTATGATTTCTACATTACACGGTACCTCTCTGCCGGCGCACAGGCATCACTGATCACCGGTCAGTTAAGTCGTATAAAAGTGGAACAAGCCAGTGGCACTACCACCAGAGAACTAAAAGATGAGGAAAGAGAGAATGTATCTCACCTGAATCTTTCCGCCGGTATACGGTTCACTTTATAAAAAATAGGAATCGGCCAGTGATTTTCTAAAAATTTTGTTAAATTTGCGCATTATTTTAAGAGAAAATAGTAATGCACAGCGTGGTAAATGAACCATCCGCGTTTTGCACGTTTGACGAATCAACAGCTATTCATGCACTGGCCGAAGGCCTTACCTTTTCAATAGACAATGCCCTGCACCCGCTTTGCCAGCTGGCGGCAGACAAACTACAGTCGCATCTGCAGTATCAGGAGGAATGGACGCATAATTTCGGGTTGTCATCTGATGCAGAAGGGGGGATTATAGGAAAAATGTTCGGCGTATTGGCCGTTCGTACCAAAGAAGATGAGCTGGGATACCTGGCCGCATTTTCTGGTAAACTGGCAGGTGCTAACCACCATGCTGGTTTTGTACCGCCTATATTTGATACCCTGGCAGAAGGAGGTTTCGTGAACACGGGAATGACCCAACTAACGCAAATGAGCGAGGAAATTACCGCCCTGGAATTGTTTGACCCCCAAAGCAACGCCGCGGACATCCATCTCCTGAAAAATTTACGTAAGCATCATTCTATTGCGCTGCAAAACAAAATTTTTGACCAGTACCATTTTTTAAATAAATCCGGGAAGTCAAAAAGCCTGGTGGATATATTTGCTGCTACCGGCCATAAAAAGCCGCCGGCAGGCGCCGGAGAATGCGCTGCCCCCAAACTGCTGCAATACGCTTTCCAACATGAAATGGAGCCGTTAGCCCTGGCTGAATTCTGGTGGGGATTATCGCCTAAATCCGCCTATTGGCAACACGGACATTTTTATGCACCCTGCCGCGAAAAATGCGGACCTATACTGGCGCATATGCTAAGTAATTAGCAGCACGCTTTATTTTTTAACCCTTTAAAACAAATGGCATCACCCTATGCAAACAGCCACCGTATTGTTAATACCCGAAAAAACCGACATAGAATTTGAACAGGTATTTGCCTCCTGGACCCGCAGAGGCGGACAAATACAGCGCCTCGGAAAATACTGGATTCACGACGAAGCACTGGCTGCACAACGTATAGCCATCTACGGTAATCAAACTTTTGCACTGGTACTGGCACAGCTATACCACCGGACGCTGCTTTCTCCAGACGATACCCTCATAGCAAGACTTGATCCATCATGGACCAAACGGCACATCACGCTCCGGCAAATCGGACAAATGACAACGGCCCATTTTCCCGTTTTTATTAAGCCTGTCATCCCGAAAATATTCCTGGCAGGGATCTTCGAAACGCTGACCGCCTTTAAGGAAGCCACCGCCGGCCTTTTGGAAACCGAAGAAATTCTTGTTTCCGCTATTGTTACACCCATACAGGCGGAAGCCCGGAGTTTTATAATGGATGGCCGGATAATGGATATCGCACTGTATGAAGGTGCCGCCGATCTCGGCACGGGAAACAGTTTCCTCGAAGCGTTTGTGCAACACCATCAAACGGAGCTGCCACGGGTAGTGGTAATAGACATTGCCTATAACGAACAAACAGGTTGGTTTATCCTGGAATTTAACGCCTGCTGGGGCGCAGGACTGAATAACTGCAGCGCTGAAAAAGTGATCGATTGTATCATGGGCGCTACGGTGGATTAACCCAACCCATATTTAAACCAAGCCCCCAAAATTTAAAACAAAATGAATAAGTACGAAAGATTAAAAAATGAACTCGAAGTGACGGGTACCGGAAAAATGAAAGCCTTTGGCAGCTCTATGTTGCCCATCCTGAAAAGCGGCACCCTGCTGACTTTTGTCAAAGCAACCGAATACGCCATTGGCGATATCGTATTTTGCAAAGTAAAAGGCCGGTATATTGATGCACACAAAATCACTAAAAAAGAGCCGAATAAAGGCTACCTGATCGCCAATAACCATGGCTATGAAAATGGCTGGACGAAAGTCATTTATGGAAAAGTGATCATAGGGGAATTCGAAAACCGCATCATTTATTCAAAGTGATCCGGGGAGAATTTCCCTTTTTTATTGGCGCAATAAGTTTTCCCGCCCCGCAAATAACTCCCCGATAAAAGCCTGTAGCTGTTCTCCCGCAAAAGTAATCGTTGATTCATGAGAGCAGTAAATCACCCAATCATACGCTTCATCACAATAAGCACATTCTTCTTTTTCCGGCTGGAAATCACCGGAGGGGATCGCGGTGATGATGCCTTCTTCCGTTATTTCCAGTACATAAGGTGCAGCATATGTGCTGATATAGTGGGTGAGTGCTGCATAGTCATTGGTGGTAAGGTCAGTTGTATGGAGATATATAACGCCGGTAGGACACTTGGGATCAATCGGGTCCCAGTAGTTACCATCATAATTCCAGCGTTCCAGTAATTGTTGATCTACCGCTTGCTTTTCTTCTTCGTTTAGTCGCCGCCGGTAGGGCAACGGCGCTGTTTGCGCCAGTATTTCCGGGGTAATGTGTTGTATAAAATCAATAAACTTTTTTCGCTCATCCTCAATGGCAGCCGCTTCCACGGGATGCTCCGCTTCACCGGAGAATGGAAGTTGCGCTGACCTGCCTATTTCAGCTATTGTATCACGTGAAATATTGTTTTGACCCGTGAACAACTCTATTTCACCCTGTATGGCCTGCAGGATATTATAACGGGGGAATAAATTGTAGTCGTTATCAGTATAGGTATATTCAGGAAAATCTTCGCCGGTGCGCTCCTGTTGATATCGGTTCGCCCAGTAGGTAATATGATCCATACAATAGCGGCGTGCCGCTGTCATCAATGCGTCTGAAAAGGTCATGTGCAATGATAAGAAAATAATCAATTAAACTGCAAAACTACCGCGTACAGAGGATTTGGGGACAAAGAAAAACGTTAACACTAGATAACAGTAGCGGCCTCAGTCTGGCACAGTTTTATCATTTATTATGATAGCGAAAAAAAATTAAACAGTCTGCAGATGTTTAACCTTACATTATTCATCACGTACATTCAAACCTGACAATCATGAAAGCGTTAAAATATTTCATTGTTTCCTTAGTATTGATAGCGGGATTAAGCAGTTGTCTTGTAGTCCGCGACAGGCCCGGATATTACCGCCCTTATCATCATCACCATTATCACGGATATTACAGATAGTGATGATCCTGCTGCATGATTAGCGTGCAGCAGGATTTTTTATTTCAATCCACACAGGTCCGTGATCACTGCTTTTCTCCCAGCCGCGTACATCTCTGTCTACTCCCGCGGCAAGGAGTAATGGCGCTACCGCCGGGCTCAGCAAAAAGTGATCTATGCGCAAACCGGCATTCCGGCCATATGCGTCGCGGAAATAATCCCAGAAGGTATAAATCTTTTCAGTAGGGTACAGGTGCCGGATGGCATCGGTCCAGCCCTGCGCCACCAGCTGATGAAAGGCTTCCCTGGTTTCGGGGCGGAACAGGGCATCATTCACCCAGCGCTCAGGCTTGTATACGTCCAGGTCTGTGGGCATTACGTTGAAGTCGCCCGTTAAAATCACCGGCGCGTTTTGTTCCATCAGGGTAAGCGCGTGCTGCGTCAGCCGTTTGAACCAGCTGAGTTTATAGTCGAATTTAGGACCTGGTGCGGGATTCCCATTGGGCAGGTATAAACAGCCAATGATAATGCCATTAATCTCTGCCTCAATATAGCGGCTGTGAGCATCTTCCGGGTCACCTGGTAATACGCGGCGGAGTTCTTTTATATCAGCAGTGCGCGATAAAATAGCTACGCCATTCCAGCTTTTCTGCCCATGCCAGATGGCGTGGTAACCGGCATCGCGGATAGCCTGCTCCGGAAATTTTTCCTGCGGTGCTTTCAGTTCCTGTAAACAGGCCACATCGGGCGCCGTTTCTTCCAGCCAGCGAAGTAATACAGGGAGACGGCCGTTTACACCATTAACATTATACGTGGCTATTTTCATGACAATAAGGGTTTAGCAATCTGATGTAAGGAGATCAATCGGGCACGTTAAATATAGGAAGTATTTAGGTGTATTGAGGAAACAGCCGGGATATTTTCTGCTCTCTGATAAATTATGTACTTTCAATGATCCAGGTAGATAATGTATTTTCTTACAGACAATTCAAAGAATAAAAATGATTTTCAGGAAAGTTTTAAGTAGTTCCCTGTTCGTTTTTTTGATGATGCTTTCTTCGGCTACGTTCGGGCAAACGGCTAATACGATGGTAACAGATGTCACCTTTGATTTGCTGACCTGGATCAAACATGTGAGCAGTGATGTAGATAAACAATCTTTTTCCATCGAAAAAGCCGGGCAGCTCAAACAAGGCCTGGCAGCCCTGAATGAAGACCTGACCGTTTACAAGAAAACCCGCAAAGTATTAGCCGACAGCCTTTTCCGGCATAACATTGCTCCCGGAAAAAAAGATCCCAATAACCTCGACCTGCTGAAGCAAAAAATGAGTAAGGTAATGGAGGGTATGCGTGGTGTGAATGATCTGGTGAGTGAGTCCGTGCAACAGGAAGGCGATAAGCTGAATGAAAAGATGTATAAAGTGCTGTATGAAGAGCAAGGCCAGTATTTATCGCACCTGGAAGCTTTTTTAGATGGCATGGACGTCACCAAAAAAGACCTGGCATTAGATGGCAGCGTATGTTTTACCCGTTTGGAAGAATGTATTAATCTCGTTGCCGGTATGGAAGGCCGGGTAGGGAAGAAGGTCAAATAAGCATATCAAAAAATATCTTTTGTGAAGAACCACTGCTTGGTATTGTTAGCCTGTTTATTCATTATTATTCAACCTGTAGCGGCCCAAACCGATCAATGGACAGGCATCTGGCGTACCGCTGTTAAACCGCCGGGTAGCTCCAGGCCCATTACCATGGAGCTGCATATTGGTCAGCCGGAAGCCGGTATGTTATACCCCGCCACCATCCAATTGCAATACGGTGCATTTACCGGCCGGTATGAATTATTGCTGGCAAAAAAGAATGCACGTCAACTCGGCATCGGACGCAATAAATATCCATTAGAACAAACGCCTTATAAGCTGGGACCCTGGATGTGGTACCTGAACGGTACACTGGATTATAAAGACGGGGTGTTGACATTGAACCGCATGTGGATTGATAAATTTGATATCTGGATGCGGGGATTGGATGAAGACGATGAAATTTACCAGCAATCCAAAGTAGCGCTGCGTGAGTTCCTGTACCGGGGCGCTGCCACACTCACAAAAGCAGGGAACAAACCAATGGCTGATTCCAGCGTGCAACGGATACTGCATCCGGAAGGCAGTCAGGTATACTTCGGCATTTACGATAGCATCATTGCGTATGACAGTTCAATCGTATTAAAGGTGGTAGACCAGGAGCAATATGATAAGGATACCGTTACCTTACTGCATAATAACCGCACCATTTTCAGCCGGGAACAAATCAATGACCATAATCGCCAACTAACGATACCGCTGGATACCGGGAAAAATTGCTTCATCTTTTTCGCAGACAACTATGGCCATCTGCCGCCCAATACCGGGCTGTTAGAGGTTACTATTGATCAGCACCCCTATGGCTTCAATTTTAGCAGTCGCCCTAACGCTTATGCCACCTTCCTGGTGGCGAATATCTACCATCCTGCCAGTCGCCCTGCCACTACCAGCAATAAAGTAACACAGCGGGAAAACGTCCCCGTAGCCACCATACCGGTGCACACCGCAGATATCATCCTGGAGTTGCGGGATACCAAAGTGCAGGACGGCGATAGTATTTCTCTGTCGCTCAATGGAAAGTGGGTAGTGACCGGCTTTCCTGTCAAAACGGCCCCACAGGAAATTCATATCCAACTACAACCTGGCGAAAACATTTTACTGTTCACCGCAGATAATCTGGGGTCGATTCCTCCTAATACTGCCGCCTTGCGAATCCGCTATGGACGTAAGTCTCAAACATTCAACCTGAGCACCGATATGCGTCGGAATAATGAAATCAAGCTAATACTGGAATAGCCGGCAGATAATTTCGTACATCCTTATCTGAAAAATGAACATATTTCATAGCTTTGCGCATGTAGCATCTAAACCAATTTCACTATATGGGATTTTTTTCGGGCCTGTTGGGCAATGCGGGGGAAGTAAGTCAGGAGCAGTTAATGAAAGATTATGGAAAACTGCTGATTGAGACAGAAAAAATTGAGCTTGGATTTAAGCTCATCAGAGACACCTTTATTTTTACGAACAAGCGTTTAATTCTCATTGATAAACAAGGTATTACCGGTAGTAAAACGGAGTATCGCAGCGTGGCTTATAAAAGCATTTCGAGGTTTAGTGTGGAGTCTACCGGGACTTTCGACCTGGATGCGGAACTGAAGATCTGGATTTCCAGCGAGACGATGCCCAGCATTGTGAAACAGTTCACGAAGTCCGTTAATGTGTATGAGGTGCAGAAGGTACTTGCATTTTATGTGTTGAATTAATACCTGAACGCCGCTTTGCACGGGCGGCTTGTTATTCCGTTGCACGCGAAACCCTATACGATTTTTATCTACCTATATAGTTATGCCAGAAGTACCTACCTCTATTTTTGACCAGGTTTTTTTACAGGAAACACGGGTACGCCGCCGGAAGCTGATGCCGAAGGCGTTGAAGATTTATGTATGGGTTTTTATGGTACTGCCATTGCTGACGCTGGGTTATACGTTGTATGTCCGGTGGACTTACCGGGCTTTTGCCGAAGGACTTGAAATCGATATGTGGGATGTCGTTAATCTCACGCTGGCATTTCTTTTTCCCCTCCTGCGTGTGGTAGCTAATTTTTTTATCTGGCAGGAAAAACGTTGGGCTGTCCTGGTGGCATTGGTAGTTGATTTTGTATTTATTTTGTMTCAGGCCTTTTCCATCTACACACTTTACTCCAGTGGTATTTCAGGGCTGGGTGTTTTTGCTATCAGTGCATTTTGGATGCTGATAGATATCCCTTACATCATCATGTTGCTAAAGATCAAGAAGAGTTGGGAACAGCAAGGGTATGCCGTTAACGAACTATCCGACGTCTACGTTAAGTAAACAGCTTATACCAGTCCTTGTTGCGTCGCTGTTTTTATCAATGCCGCTACATTTCTTACCTGGAATTTCTGAATCAGGTTTTTACGATGTGTTTCTATTGTGAGTGGACTCAAGTTAAGCTGAACAGCCATATCTGGCGTGGTTTTCCCCTCTGCGATTAAATGTAAAATCTCTTTTTCCCTTTTAGTGAGTTGTGGCGTGTCTTTCAGTTCTCCTAAAGAAGGACGCGCCATGATCTCTCTGGCGGCTTTGCTGAAGGTAATCAGCCCACTGAGTGCTTCCCCGATGCAGGCAATCAGTTCTTCTGCAGAAATGTTTTTCAGGAGATAGCCGGTAGCGCCGTTTTGTATCATTTGTAAAATCATGCTGCGTTCGGAATGATTACTCAGCGCCAGCACATGTGTGTCGGGTAACATCTCCTTAATCACTTTACATAATTCTATGCCGTTTACATCGGGCAGGGTGATATCCAGTAAAATGATATCTACCTGCTGTTGCTCCAGAAAGGCAATACAGTCGGCCCCGGTGGTGAAGCAGCCGCTAATGGTAATGTTGGAAACATTGGCCAGCAGGCGTTGCAATCCTTCCAATACAATTGGATGATCGTCCACAATTGCCAGGGTGGTATTTTTAGTTAACATGCAATTCAATATTTATGGTGGTGCCCTGATCCGGCGCCGAATCTATATCAATTTTTCCTTTTAGAAAACCTACCCGGTTTTTGATGTTACTAAGACCGATGCCGGATGTAGTGTTGTTTACCGAAGGATCAAAGCCTTTTCCATTGTCTTCCTGGGTAATAAAAAACAGGTCTTCGTGTTGGCTGCATTGCAATATAATATGCGAGGCCGTACCATGCCGGATGGCATTAGATAACAGCTCCTGTACAATGCGGTAGATATGTAATTGTACTTCTTCCTTCAAACTATTTTCAATTCCCAATGCCTGGAAATCGATCTGCGTGTTGTCGGTCATCAGGGATTCACAGAGATCTTTGAGCGCGGTGGTTAATCCGAATTTCAGCAGGTTTACGGGCATCATGTTATGGGCAATACGCCGAAGTTCTGTGACAGAATGATCCAGTTGTGCGGTAATTTTAGTGAGTTCCTGCCGCTGATCGGGAGAGAAGGTATCTTCAATCTGGGCCGACAAATTGATTTTAGCGCCTGCCAGCATGCCACCAAGGCCATCGTGCAGATCGCGCGCCAGGCGGCGGCGTTCCTGTTCTTCTCCCTGTAGAACGGCCTGACTAAATTGTAGCTGTTGCTGCTGCGCCATTTCGTGCAGGTGTTGCTGGTAGCTCAATTCCTTTTGTGCCATCAGCTTCTTCTTACTACGGTAAAGGATCAACGCAAAGAGGAGGATCACCAGTAAAAAAAGACTGGCACATCCCAGCAGCCAGTTGACGAGGCGGCCATTGTTGGCTGCGAGCGACTGCTCCATACGCTGGGCTTTCAGCGCCGTGATTTCTTTTTCTTTTTCTGCATCCCTGAACTTTATTTCCAATGCATGTACATCATTTTTTAGCTGACTCTGTGCCACGCTGTCGCTGAACTCACTGTAACGCTTCATCCATTCAAAGGCGGGCGCCCATTGCTTCAGGCCTTCGTAAGTAAGGGCCATGCCATAGTACAGCTGTAAACGGTTGGTGGACAAGCTCATCATGAGGTCCTGTGTCATCAGATAGGTGAGCACTTCTTTCGCTTTTACAAAACTTTTGGCATTGTAGTAGGCATAGAATTTTTGCAGTATCAGTCGTTGTTCCTCATATTTTAACCCAAGCTTTTGTGCGAGTGCAACACCTTTGTCCAGGTCGGCCAGGGCATTATCAAACTTGCCTTCGATGGTAAAATACATGGCTTCGGCGCCGTAGTAGTCGAGGTAATATTCTGAATCAGGATAAGCCTTTAGCAAGGGATACATGCTATCCAACGCGGCTTTAGCCTTTACATTTTGCCCGGACAGGGAATAGTTTTCCGCAATGGTGTGATAGGAGTCAATGAGCTCCTTTGCAGGAGGCGTAAGGGGTTTCAGGATATCAACGGCTTTTAGGCAATACGTTTCCGCTTTATCGAACTGGCCCGCATTTTTAAATACAATAGCGAGTCCCAGGAAATTTTTGCCGACCAGTACCTGGTCGCCGGATTGTTCTGCAAGGGGAATAGACTTATTGAGAATAATGTCGGCGAATGCTTTGTAGTCATCTTTCCGTTGTTGTATTCTTCCAAACTCATACCATGCCTGCGCCCTGAAAAGATAGGCTTCCTGCGTTTTGGTGTGTTGAAGTAAGGAATCCGTCAGCATATAATGCTGCTGGCTTTTGTCGGGATTACTTTTATTAAGCAGGCGACCTTCATAAAAATAGTACAGTGCCTGCAGGTACCGATGCTTTTTGATAAACGGAGCGCCTTCCTGCAGAAACTTCATGGCTTTAAGGGTGTCCTTCGCGGTCCAGTAGTCGCTCAGTGCAAAACTGGCCCTGGCCCGCACACTATCGGGTCCTGGTTGTATTAATATTTTTTCGAGACTGTCTGTTGGGGATGGGCCGGTTAAATGTACCTGCGCCAGACCCCCGGTAGTTGCTATCAGTAAGGATAAGAGGAAAAACAGTTTTCTCATGAAAGCAAAATAATAACTATTGCTGATAACACCTATCCGCAGTGGAAAATACCTGGAAACAGGTAGATATAAAACCCAGTAACCGGGTATTGTTGGCTGTAACACCCGAATTTAACTTTGTGGCTGTACTGTTGAATGTTAGCCAAAAACGGAAATGTCCATAAACAGGGAAGCCGAAAACTGTAGTATTAAAGAGTAGGCATGCTATCAATAAAGAATCATGAAATTACTGAAGAAAATTTTAATCCCCGCTTTAATGGTGGCTGCATTGTTTACGGCCTGTAAGAAAGACAAGGACGATGCACCCGCAAAAACCCACAAAGTAGTATTGAAGGTAACAGCTTCTAATGGAGTGAATTTATCTGATGTAGCGTACGGTTTCGATAATGAAATCACCACCGCTACTAATCTCACCGGGGCTACCTGGACAAGTCCGGAGCTCACCCAGCCTAACGGGGCAAGAAGTATCGGCATCAGCATCGGAGGTGCTGGACCTAATGCGTCCGCTACGATGAAAGTACAGGTGGTAGTAGATGGAGAAGTAAAAAAGGAAGGTACAGCCACTGGCCAGATACTGCATACTTCCGTGATACATTTCTTTTAACATAATTTAAGTGTGCAAAAACTAAGCACAGCAATCACGCTGTATGCTTGTCAGATGATCAATAAAAAGGAGACACTGGATCGCCAGCGTCTCCCTTTTTTTTATGCCGGTTGTCCGGCAGTATAGTAGAGCGCCACCACGCCATGTTCCAGCGTCGCTGTTTTTGTCAGTGTGAGCCCCGGTACTGGAACGCCCTCTCCAAAGAACCGTTTTCCACTGCCCATGATCACGGGATGCACCAGGAAGCGATATTCATCGATCAGCTGTAAATTGGCCAGGGATTGAATCAGCGCTGCACTGCCTTCTATCTGGATATCTTTTCCGGGCGCTTGTTTTAGTTGCCTTAATGCGGTGGCAATATCCCCGTTGACGATGCTGGTATTGTTCCAGTCTGCCTGCTGCAGGGAGGTAGATACCACATATTTGGGCGAATTGTTGAGCTGATCTGCTACGCCCATTTCATTGTTTTTCAGTGACGACCAATACGGCGCCAGCATTTCATATGTTTTGCGTCCGAAGAGGAAGGCGCCGGAGGCCAGGATACCGTCACGGATATACGCTCTTCTATCCTCGCTATCATAAGGGGCGAACCATTGGCCCATGGTGTCTGCGTCAAAAACGCCATCTATTGTCACCCAGGCAGAAACGATTATCTTTCTCATATGCTGTTGATTTTATGATACAAAGTAACTGCAGCCTCCAGCCAAATGATAGAACAAACCCGACAATCTTCCGGAAGGCCGTTAGCGGGGGAAATCATTGGCCGCCTTCAGGTATTCCAGTGGAGAGTAGTTGGTAAATTCTTTAAAGGCGCGGATCAGGTGACTCTGATCGGCATAGCCATTGGCGTAAGCTACGCTGATCATGTCTGTGAATTGATTTTGTTCGAGGTGCTGCAATGCGGAGTGAAACTGGCAAATCCGGCTAAATGTTTTGGGTGAGATTCCCACGTGGGATTCAAACAGCCGCTGCAGGGTTCGCTCGGTGACATATAATTCCTTTTGCAGGGCAGGCAGGGAAATGATGCCATGGCTGCTTTGTATGATCCGGGTAGCATAGGCAATCGCCTCCGGTGATGCGCCTTTCCTGGAATCGGCCAGTTTTAGTATATAGTTATCCAGTAATTTTAAACGGCTATGCAAATCGGGTGCATTTAATAGTTGTTCCTGCAGGCTCATTGTCCGGGCAACAGGGGTTACACTGAGATCTATACAAAAATCTGTCAGCTCTTTGGCATCCGCTTCAAAAAGAAATTTCAACATGTGCGGATAAAGAAAGTAGGCAATCACGGTCACATGCCCTGATACATGCAGGGGAATAGGTTTTATATTCTGCCCATATAATACCAGGTGATCTGTTTTAGTGCCAGCAGTCAAACAGGGATTGGTCAGCTGGAATACAATGCTGGGATAGCCTTTGGCAATGAGCGGCAAAATAGTTTCCCGGAAAATATTATTATTTTCTATTACCACAATACTGCTGATATACTCAGCAATAGGAGCAGGAGGTAAAATCAATTGCGTTCTCATGACAAAAATATCTGGTTAAAGATACAAGCGCTGCTAATCCTTAAAAGTAACGCCCTTCAAGAGTTTCCATTTAGGTGATCGATAAACATTTTCCCGTTTTATATTTTTATTTTTCGGGAGATAATAATCAAATTGTTGTCTTTCTAAATCTCCGATATAAATAAATGGGTAATAATAATTTTGTTCCCTTACTGTACCCACCAATATAAACGCACTATCTGATATCCATGTTGCTTCTTCCAGTGCAGCGGATGATCCCATAAAAAGTAGTCGTGTGGCGGTATGGCGGGTGTAGTCGCCCAGAAAAAAATATTGATCTATATCGAAAGCCGGGCTAACGGTTATTTTCCCATTTGTATGAATGGTATCAAAAACAATTTGTCCGCTATAAAAATCGAGGTACTTTTTTTTATCGGGTGAATAGCTGATGAGCTTCCCATAGGTTTGCCGGAATGCGTTATTGTCGTTGGACAACTGATTATCCTCGATGCTATTTTCGAAAGCGCTGGTGCGGGTATAAAGAAATGTGGACAGGTTAAAATGGGGCATAGTGTTGGCCCAATGCTTCAACCAGGGGTCGGTTTGAAATGTTTTTTGGTACGCTGATAGATTTTTTTGTCCGGCTGCGGTGATACTCAGCAGGCAGAGTACTGCTGCCAGGAATTTCGGGAATTTTGCTACTACGGGGAACGGGTTCATAGTAGCAAATTAATACAATTTCCTGCACGGAAGTGCGATTACCTGCGTTCTGTTATTCGGATGGTAACGGTGTCTCCGGCTTCTTTTCCGATAGTTTTCCGCAGATCTGCTTTAATAGGCAGTTTATGGGTGCCATTGCCGAGAGCCATGAAAGCGCTTTCAAAAGAAAGGTTATCTACTGCCCCTCTTACTTTTACTAATCCTCTGGTGCCAAAAAAAGCTACTGATTCGGGCCAGATGACATAAGTCCAGCCGCTTTTAGCAGGGCTTTTCAGCAAGGTGGCGGTAAACTGTTTGTTTAACGGTTTGCTGGCAGTATTGGCTTTGTGAGGTGCTGTTTCAGGTGTCATAGCAGTTGATTTAATGATGAGCGTATTGTATCACAAAGGTATTGCCAATACACCAACTACAGGAGGGGTAAGCGCGTATATCTGCGGGGCAATTGCGACAAAAGTGGCTATTGCCGTCTGAACAGGTTCACCGTAATGCCTATTTCATAACCGCCATCTACATAAGTCTTCATACCATTGGTTTGGGTGGTGTACATCGCTTGCAGGGTTACTGTTTGCAGGATATTAACGCCTATACCTCCGGTAAAGCTACCGGAGGTATGGTAGAGTGCCAGTACATTGGCTACTTCCCGGAGGAAGCCTACATGAAGACCGAAATCAAATATATTGTCGTACCCCCTTACCCCGCGGTAGCACACTTTAGGGACGATGCTGCTGATGGCGCCTTCCGGCAGGAATTTATAGGAGATGGCGGTGAAATAGATGGTACCGCCATCTACGGCTTTATCATCTCCGGTGAAAAGCGTCCGGATATTCGGTAAGGAGCCCTGAATATTCCAGTGGGTATTGGTATAGGCCATCCCAAATTCTCCTTCAAAGTAGCTGTCGCGGCGGTTGAATGCACCAATGGAAGGGTCGGAGCCGTCGCCATCTACGGCTTTATAGTCGATCCGCTGGAAGTTCATTGCCAGGGAAAGGCCGAAATGGAGCGTTTGTCCGCGATCTCCCAATGGGAGATGGTAGGCATAGGAAAGGGCTACGCGGGTACGGTTCATCAGTCCGGCCTGGTCATTAAAAATGTGTACTCCGCCGCCTACACGGTCACCAATGTAACCATCAGCCGTAAAAAATTTGGAGATAGGGGCGCCGTCAATACCATTCATTTGGCGGCGATAGGCAGCGTTCAGATGCAGGCCGCTATCAATACCTGCCATTGCCGGATTGGCCAGGTATTGGTTCTGGAAATACTGTGTAGCGGAAGGTTCCAGTAAGGCGGGTGTGTTACTGAGTGATTGTGCACCGCCTTGCAGGCATCCTGCTACTGCCAGCAGCAGCAGGATGATATATTTGCTATAGATGAATATGCCGGATGAGAAACGCATAATGTCATAATTTAATCGGGTCATTGTTGATCCCGGATGATAGTAATATATCCTTTCGCTGTTTTGGTATCGCCGCTGATGGTCAGAATATAGTAATAGGTGCCTTCAGCCAGCGGATGTCCGTTCACGGTGCCATCCCAGTCGTTGTTATAGTTTCTGCGCTGGAATACTATTCTGCCGGTACGGTCGTACACTTTCACTTCATTATTCGGGTAGCTGTCGATGTTACGGATCACCCATTTATCGTTTTTGCCATCACCGTTTGGCGTCAGGATATTGCTGGATTCTACTTTGAAATCGGCTACCACCGCAATATTGATGCTGGCGTTGTTGCTACATCCGGCGGCATTGACTACTGTCACTTCGTAGGTAGTATTTGTCATAATCCGGGCCTGCAATACCGCGCTTTGTTGTCCGCTGATAATGCCATCTACGGTAGCCCATTTGTAGTTGCCGCCGCCGGTGGCTGTCAGCTGAAGGATATCTCCTTTAGACACCGTGCTACCTTTGTTACTACTGATGGTGACGTCTGGTAGTGGATCAATGGTGATGTGGAAGCTGCGTTGTCTGGTATCTATGCCACCATTGGCAGTACCGCCGTTATCTTTGATAGTCACCGTAACATTGACGCTGCCGCTGGTAACACTGCTTTTCAGCTGGTAATGCAGGATGCCGGTGTTATCATCTACAGTGAGTACATCAAAGTCGGCCTGATCAGCTGCCACGGTCAGGTGGTAGGTTTGTCCTGCTTCTACAGCCGATATACCGGTTAATTGAATGGTATGTTCAGCAGTGCCGGCGCAATTGTTGGCATCCGGAATCGGGTCCAGTGTAGGCGGCTGATTAATGAAGGCTTTAGAGATATTGATGCTGATGGCTGTTGGTGTGCTGGTATTCAATCCATCGCTCACCGTAACGGTTACACGTACCGTAGTACCAGCTTTGCTGCTGAGTATCGCCGCATCTTTCACGGTGATATTGCCTTGTGCATCAATGGCGAAGGCGCCGCTGCTTTCATCTGCTGTGATCATCCAGTTTTGGATGATGCCGCTGGCATCTGTGGCGGTGAGTGTACCTACTACGGTGCCTGCCGGGCTATTGAAGTCGACATTCAGCGTTTGGGCGGTGATCACCGGTGGGGTAGCATCGTAAGTAAATTGCAGCGTGTTGGAGGCGGTGTTGTCATTACCTCCGGCATTGGTAGCGGCTCCTGCAGGTACGCTTACATTAACAGCGCCATCTGTGAGTGGTGTGATGACGGCAGAATAACGGATGTGATCTGTTGTCTGCAGGTTGCTCACGGTCGCATTGGTTGCCACGATGCCGGTAGTGGTAAAGCCATTCACCATTTCAGTGAAGGTGATAGTAATAGTTACCGGCGTATTTATCCGTGCAGGGTCGTTGGTAGTAATTACTACACCCGGATGCGTGGTGTTTACCAATACACCACTGGTGTTGCCCACGTTATTGAGCGTGAGCAGCGCGTTTTTGCCTGCGCTGTTGTGGATGCTGCCAGAGATGGCTGTACCCAGTGTAATACCATCCATATCCATGTCGCCGTTTTGTACGGTGTAGCTGAATAGGAAGGCGTTGGTACCGCTGCCACTCACGAGTGTAGCTTGTTTGGTGGCTGCGCCTATGAGGACATCCAGTGATGGCGTACCTGTAGCGATTACATTTTCGCTGAAGTGTACGGTAAAGCTGAGTACCTGTCCGGTGTGATAGATGCCGTTAGCCGGTACATCAACAGCGGTGATAACCGGAGCCGTGCCAGCATAAACGAGACTTAATGTATTGGAAGCAGTGTTGCTGTTATTACCCACGTTCACGGCTACACCGGCAGGAACTTGCAGGGTTACTGCGCCATCAACACTTGGTGTAACCAGCACTGTGTAGGTGATATTGTCCGTAGTCTGGAAGTTGCTGAGGCTTGCGTTAGTAGCCGTAATATCTGCCACTGTAAATCCGGTCACAGCTTCAGAGAAGGTAATGGTAGCGGTAAACGGTGCTATCACCGGTGATGTAGCGGAAGTGCTGATTGCTACACCTGGTTGAGTGGTGTTTACCAGCACACCACTGGTGTTGCCCACGTTATTGAGCGTGAGTAACGCGTTTTTACCTGCGCTGTTGTGGATGGTGCCAGTGATGGCAGTTCCCAGGGTAATACCATCCATATCCATGTCGCCGTTTTGTACGGTGTAACTGAATAGGAGAGCGTTGGTGCCGCTGCCACTTATTAGCGTAGCTTGTTTAGTGGCTGCCCCTATGAGTACATCCAATGTTGGTGTACCTGTAGCAATTACATTTTCGCTGAAGTGTACGGTGAAGCTGAGTACCTGTCCGGTGTGATAGATGCCGTTAGCCGGTACATCAACAGCGGTGATAACCGGTGCTGTGCCAGCGTAAACGAGGCTTAATGTATTAGAAGCCGTGTTGCTGTTATTACCAACGTTCACGGCTACACCGGCAGGAACCTGCAGGGTTACCGCGCCATCAATGCTTGGTGTAACCAGCACCGTGTAGGTGATGTTGTCGGTAGTCTGGAAGTTGCTGAGACTTGCATTGGTCGCTGTAATGTCTCCTATTGCAAATCCGGTCACGGCTTCGGAGAAGGTAATGGTAGCGGTAAACGGCGCTATCACAGGTGAAGTAGCGGAAGTGCTGATCAGTACACTCGGTTGAGCGGTGTTTACCAGCACACCGCTGGTGTTGCCCACGTTATTGAGCGTGAGCAGCGCGTTTTTACCTGCGCTGTTGCGAATGGTACCGGAGATGGCAGTTCCCAGGGTAATACCATCCATATCCATGTCGCCGTTTTGCACAGTGTAGCTGAATATGAAGGCGTTGGTACCGCTGCCACTCACAAGCGTAGCTTGTTTGGTGGCTGCACCTATGAGAACATCGAATGATGGCGTACCTGTAGCGATTAAATTTTCACTGAAGTGTACGGTGAAGCTGAGCACCTGTCCGGTGTGATAGATGCCGTTAGCCGGTACATCAACAGTGGTGATAACCGGAGCTGTGCCAGCGTAAACGAGGCTTAATGTATTAGAAGCAGTGTTGCTGG